>PKWF01000272.1:49241-49410 GCA_003133185.1 Vulcanimicrobiota bacterium
GGCGGGGTAATAGAGCGAGCCGAGCAAGGAGTTAGGCACGCCGAAGAGGTGAGCGCGGGGCGTTTTAACGACGCTAGGCCCGCGAATCTCTCCTCGCGCGGCGCGGATGCTCTTGCGAAGCATGAAAAGCGAGGTGTAGAGCCCAACTCCGCATAGCACCGTGATCACT
>PKWF01000261.1 GCA_003133185.1 Vulcanimicrobiota bacterium
TCGCCGACGTAGCCGGCCTCGGTCAGCGACGTGGCATCCGCCATCGCTAAGGGGACGTCCAGAATCTTCGCAAGGGTCTGCGCCAAATACGTTTTGCCCGACCCCGTCGGACCAACCAGCAAGATGTTCGATTTCTGCAGCTCGACGTCGTCGGCGCTTGCGCCGGCGTTGACGCGCTTGTAATGATTGTAAACGGCGACCGCTAGAGATTTCTTTGCGCGTTCCTGCCCGATCACATATTGATTGAGGATGTGGTTGATCTCTTTAGGCTTCGGGATGTTGCGAAGCTTGAGATTGTCATCGACGTTCTTGTAGAGCTCTTCTTCGATGATCTCATTGCACAACTCGATGCATTCGTCGCAAATATAAACGCCGGGCCCTGCAATGAGTTTGCGGACCTGCTCCTGCGATTTGCCGCAGAAGCTGCACTTGAGCTGACCCTTATCGTCGCCGAATCGGAACATTGCTCGCCCGGGACTCCTTCACTCCGTTTATGCCGGCACCGGTAGGCTCGTATGGCTTGAGATGATCTGGTCGATTATACCGTAATCCTTGGCCTCTTGTGCAGTCATATAATAGTCTCGTTCGATGTCCTTGAGGACCTGTTCGATCGGTTTTTTGGCAGTCTCCTCATAAATTCGCGCCACCGTAGTGCGGGTCGCGATCAGGTCGCGGGCGGCGATTTCGACGTCCGTGGCCTGGCCGCCGATCTGCGAGACCCAGGGCTGGTGGATGACGATCTTGGAGTTCGGAAGCGCGTAGCGCTTGCCTGGGGCGCCCCCCGTTAACAAAATGGAACCCATCGACGCGGCGAACCCCATGCAGATCGTCGCCACGTCGGGCCTGATAAAGCGCATCGCATCGTACACCGCCAGGCCGGCAGTGACGCTGCCGCCCGGGCTGTTCAAATACATGTCGATATCTTTATCCGGGTCTTCCTTCTCCAAAAAGAGGAGTTGCGCGATCACGAGGCTTGCAAGGTGATCGTCGATCGGGCCGCCCACGAAGACGATGCGATCCTTAAGCAGCCTCGAATAGATGTCGTACGCTCGTTCGCCGCGCGCCGTTTGCTCGACGACCATCGGCACCAAATGTCCCATATGATGCCTTAACTACGACGCCGAGTCTGAAGTTTCTTCGTTGGGCACGACCTCGGCGTTGTCAATTAGCAGTTCTAGCGTCTTATTCCGCACGATGCCGTCCATGAGGGAGAGTAAATTATTGCCCAACGCCTTGCGTATTCGGGCGGGGGGCTGACCGTAGCGGCGTGAGAGTACCTCCAGTTCCGCAGCGATATCGGCCGGAGTCGCCGTGATCTTTTCTGCCCTGGCAATCTGCTCGATCAGCAGGGTCGTCTTTACGCGCGACTCTGCCCCGCCGCGATAGCTCTCGCGCAGTTCCGCTTCGGTCTTTTCAATTCGTTTCAAGTACTCGTCGAAACTGGCTCCGCTCCCAGCCGCCGCGGCCGCGGCGTCCTCCATCAGACGGTCGAGCTCGGCCTCCACCATCGATGGGGGCAAGGCGAAATCGTGTTCGGCCACAAGTCGCTCGAGGATCGAACTACCAATTATACGGCGCGCGCGGCCCGTCGCGACGGCGCTGAGCCGGCGGCGTAAATCTGCCCTCAGCTCGTCGAGGGTCTGATTCGTCGAGACGGCTTTAGCGAGTTCGTCGTCAAGCGGCGGAAGCTCAAATTCTTTGAGATCGTGCAGCTTCACGGCAAAGACCGCCGCCTTTCCAGCCACGGCCGGCGACGGGTAGTCGTCGGGAAAGCGCAGCTCCACGTTCTTACTCTCGCCCGGAGTCATGCCGACGATGCCCCCAACAAATCCCGGAACGAACCGGCCCTCTGANNAGGGTGGCCCGCTCCTTTGCCAGGGCCTCGAGGCTTCGCTCGACGTCGCCTTCGGTTACCTCAACGGGCTGACCGGGCACCGTGATGCCCTTATAGGGCCGCAGGTCGATGGACGGACGCACCTCAACGGTCGCCTTCATGCGGGTGGGGCGGCCGTCGCTCTCCTCCACAACCTCGAGCTTCGGCCGGTCGACCGGGTCGAGATCGTGTTCCCGAATCGCCTTCGCGTACACCTCGGGCAGGACGTCCTCGACGGCTTGAGTCGTCACGGCCTGGCTACCGTAGGCCTGCTCGAAAATTTTCCGCGGTACTTTGCCCATGCGAAAGCCGGGCAGTCGAACGTTCTTCACTAGCTTTCGAAAGGCGCGCTCCTCGGCCGCGGCAAGCTCCGGGCCGGTGATCGAAAATTCGAGCGCCACTTGGGTGGGGGCGAGCCGAGTTAAAGTAGAGTTGGTCATAATTAAAGAGATTAGCGGAAGACGAGATTNNTCCAGCGCGTCTGCCAGTTCCGCCACTTGCCCGGCGACTCCGATAGATAGAACGCGCCGGGTGCTTTTCCTTCTGGTTGCGTCGCTGCGAGCTTCGTGGCGAGGTTAAAGCGACGAGAGTAATCATAGAGCTGAAGGCTCCTCTCAGATTGATCTGTTAGCGTGCGCCGTATGACGCGCGAGAATCTCGAAGCTTCTATCGAAGCGATTAAACGTTGGGCCCAGGAGGAAATCGATCGGCTCGTCTACGCCGGCACCAAGCCGGTCTCAATCTGCTCCACCGTCGAAGCGGCTTCTCGCGAGGCCGCCATCGCGCACGCGAACTCGATCGTTCACGCCGCAGAGATCGCCGAGATCGAAGCTGTGTCGGATTACTTCAGCGAATGCTTGAACGCCGACCTTCATCAGGAAGAGCGACCGGCGCTACCGTCGTCGCTCCACGGGCGCACTCTAGGACGCTTCATGGCCCTCCGATGACCGCTTATTTCTTAGCTGCCACCACGCCGAGCGGCACATCGAAAGCACCGGTCAACGTTGCAATCGGCGAACCGCCGGCCGGGTACGCGAAAACTTCGCCGTCACCGTTACCCGCGTCGCCGCAATACAGCAGGCCCTTAACGATCCACGTCTGCGCGCAGTCGCTAGCCCCGGTGAACTGTACGGTGTTCTTCAACGTTGCCGTCGTTCCGCTAACCGTGTACTGATACGTCTCACTCGTGTCCTGATCGAACACGGTGAGGTAGGTGCCATCCCACTGCACCGAGCCAGGAAACTGCGGAGAGTTGCTCGTTGTGATCTTTTCGCCCGTACTGCTGCCCTTCGGGAGCTCGATGAGCTCGAAGCCGTTGTTACCAAAGCCGTCGGCGAAGAGATTCCCCTGGCTGTCGTAGCCATCGAAGAACTCTTCGTGCAACGGCGTGGTGTAAGCGGTGCCCGAGCCGCTTGCGTTCTCGAAGATGACGACGTCGCCGTCCATGACGCTCCCAGACCCGTCATAGATTCCGACTGCAAGATCACCGTTGGCATCCATGGCGCAGCTGGTCGGGAAAGAGTCGGGGATAGATAGCGTCTTGATCGGCGTCTGCGGGACCTTGTACTCNNAGCCGTAGAGGACGTTCGTGCATCCTTGGCCACCGTCGCCAGCGATCATACCGATCTCTTGATCGCTCTTCGGATAGTCGAAAATGCTCGCGTAGCTGCCGTAATTGTTGAATACATATTCATAGTATTTCGACTTCTTATGCCGATCAGGAAGAATGGTGGCGTAAGTGGGCAGCGGGCTTAGGCGCGCTGCCGTTACCGGCCTCCCGTTCACGAACAGCGTCCTGCCTACGTAGGTCGCATTGAGCGTACCGGCCGATGGCGCGACCGCCGTTCCATCGTACCGATCTTCCGACTTAACGAGCTGCGCAATCCGGCGCGCGTACCCGGCGTCACTGTCTTTTGGCAGATTGATGACCGTGGTAACCTTCTCGACGTGAACGGTTGGCTTCGCTGGTCCACGACCCAGATGCGCCGTGCGAAGACTTCCTGAGTGGCGAAGCCGCACCATGCGGCAGATCGCGCGGCAAGAACGTCCCGAGCCCCTCGCCGACGCTTCGGAGGTAGCTTGTCCAAAAACTTGCGGTGGAATAAGCCACAAAATGAAACGCCCCCGCGAAAACTCTTATTTTGCGGGGGCGCTTGGCCTTACACCGCGAGGGACTTGAACCCCCAACCAAGTGATTAAGAGTCACCTGCTCTACCAATTGAGCTAGCGGTGCGTCCGCCCGATTCTTCGGGAAAGAAAAACGTGCGCCCTCCGGGGATCGAACCCGGGACCAACGGATTAAAAGTCCGGTGCTCTACCAGCTGAGCTAAAGGCGCCCGCGATAATTTGGGGTGACTGACGAGAATCGAACTCGCGACCTTCGGATCCACAGACCGACGCTCTAACCAACTGAGCTACAGTCACCACAGAGAGATACTTCTTTCCCCCTCGGCTGCCGAGCATTCACGCGCCCGCGCCGCAAACCATCCTGCGCCCGGAGGGACTCGAACCCCCATCTTCGAGTTTAGAAGACTCGTGCCTTATCCTGTTAGACTACGGGCGCAAGTGAATGGTCGGGGCGACAGGACTTGAACCTGCGAACCTCTCGCTCCCAAAGCGAGCGCTCTACCAAGCTGAGCTACGCCCCGACGCCTGCGGCCATCGAAGGGTCTCAACCGTTCTCCGGCGATGACAGTTCGCGCATCGGACCTCACACTTCGCGATTTCTCGAACTATCCTCTGCCATGCCATTCCAACCCGAACCAAAGTGCTGATGTCTGATTCTTTAATGCCCCTCACGTGATCGAACTCAAGGACACGCACATCGGACTCACCGCAATCGACGCAGTAATGAGAGGAGAGGTACTCCGAAACTCCGCGCCGATTTCGTGCGCGGTAGCGCGCCGTATTTATCATGCGCCGTTGATTATGTCGCGCCCTTGTTTCGGCGATAATGAGCCTTACTGTATTCGTTCTGGCACGCTCGGCAGCGGCAAGCTAGGCCGTCGCGATGTTTGGCAAAACTTTCGAACGGAAGCAACTGATGACAAACCCCACATTCCTTCACGTTGAAGAGCGTACCGCGAAAGTGCCGCCAGTATTGCACTCGGTGAATTCCTTCTTTAGCGTATGCTAAAGCAGCAAC
>PKWF01000227.1:0-1049 GCA_003133185.1 Vulcanimicrobiota bacterium
AGTAGGCTTTGATGTGATCGAAGTTGTTCAGCATTAGTCGCGCGACGGCAAACGTTCGAATATCGTCGAGGCCAGTGGTCCAGCCGCAGTACGAAAGCTCGTTGCCGTCGGGATGAAACGCGAGCGGAATAAAGGCGTTGAATCCGGGCGAGCGCTCTTGCGATTCGCGCAATCGGATTAGATGGTCGACGCGGTCTTCGATCGACTCGATGTGTCCGTAAAGCATCGTCGCGTTGCTGGCGATGCCTTGGCGGTGAAGCTCCTCGTGCAGGAGCAGCCAGTTCGACGCCGAGACCTTGTTCGGACAAATCTTGGCGCGAGTCGCTTCGGCGAAGATCTCCGCGGCGCCGCCGTTGACGTTATCGAGCCCGGCGTTCTTCAGCTCCGTAACGATCTGCGGAAACGACATTCGATGACGCTTGGCCATGTATTCGATCTCGGCAGCGGTAAAGAGCGAGAGTTGAACGTGCGGCAGCGCAGCCTTGAGGCGGCGCATCAGAGGGAGCCAATAGTCGAGCGAGAGCTGACGCGGGTCGTGGCCGCCGACAATGTGGATTTGGTTGAAGTTCGTGCCGGTCTCGACGGCCTTGGCGAAGACCTGATCGGCGGTCATGCGGAACACGCGCTGCGGTTCCTTGAACTCGTCGGCGGCAAACGAGCAGAACGTGCATCCGGCAAAGCAGACGTTGGTCGAGTTGATGTAGCGGTTGAGAACGTAAAAAACTTTCTTGCCGCTCTTGCGCTCCTTCTGCTTGCGGGCGAGCCGCCCAAGCGTGTGGATGTCCCAGGTGCGATAGAGCGCGAGCCCGTCGTCCATCGAGAGCGGAAGGCCGGCATCGAGCTTGCGCTCGATTTCAACCATTATAGGGTCGGCGAATGCCATCGGGCCCCTATTCTGCCGCGCTGGAGACGCGACCCCCAACGCCACTGAAGACGCCCCCAGCCAGGACGCCGAGCACGAGACATACGACGACTATGCCGAGCAGCGTGCCGCCGACCAGATCGGTGATGTAGTGCGCGCCGAGCGCGAGTCGCGACCAGCATATCGC
>PKWF01000227.1:1101-1322 GCA_003133185.1 Vulcanimicrobiota bacterium
CGAGCGCGTTCGAAGACATGCTGAAAGTAGTCCGCGGCACGCCACGAGATCAGCAATGAAGCGACGCTGAGGATCAGGCGTGCTCTCCATTCCGAATAGCGCCATGCCAGGGCCAAGACGGCGGTGCTGATGGGTACCAGGACAGCAGGGTAACACGCCCAGGTCAGCCACCATGCGACAAGAGTCGAATGGTCGAACAACGAGCGCTCCCACGGAACGAA
>PKWF01000227.1:1421-4253 GCA_003133185.1 Vulcanimicrobiota bacterium
CCGACGACCTTGAAATCTTCGAGCTGCTTCATTAACCGCATCGCGCGCGGATGGCCGATCGAAAAGCGCGATTGCAGCGCGGCGGTCGACGCATAGTTCGTTTCGATAAGGAACTTTGCGGCCTCGTAGCAGAGCGGATCGGTCTCTTTTCGCGCGGCTTCGTCGTCGCTGAGGGGCACCACTTCGACGTCGAGCAGATTGTCCGGGCGCGATTGGCGCGCCCAAAACTCCACGAGCCGGTTGACCTCGGCGCCGGTGATGAGCGCGCCCTGCGCACGAATCGGTTTCGGCGCATCGATCGGCAGGTAGAGCATGTCGCCGCGTCCGAGCAGCCGCTCCGCGCCGTTCATGTCGAGAATCACGCGCGAATCGGTTTGCGAGCTCACCGCAAAGGCGATCCGTGAGGGCACGTTCGCTTTGATGAGACCGGTGATGACGTCGACCGAAGGACGTTGCGTCGCGACCACGAGATGGATGCCGGTCGCGCGCGCGAGCTGCGCGAGCCGCATGATCGTCGTTTCGACTTTGCTGGGAGCGACGAGCATCAGATCGGCAAGCTCGTCAATGGCGATGACCACGTAGGGCAGCCGCTCGTCGGGATATTTCGCGTTGTACTCTTCGATCTTTCGAACGCCGGCTTTGGCAAACCGTTCGTAGCGCGCCTCCATCTCTTTGGTCATCTCGAAGAGCGCTCCCGCGGCAAGCCTCGGGTCGGCGATCACGTCTTTTATGAGATGAGGGATGCCGTTGTAGACGGTCAGCTCGACGCGCTTGGGGTCGATCATCAGCATTTGCACCTGATCGGGCGTCGCGCTCACCAGCAGCGATGCGACGATCGTGTTCAAACAAACCGATTTGCCGGCGCCCGTTGCGCCGGCGATCAAGAGATGCGGCATCTTGCAGAGATCGCCGAAGACCGGCCGGCCNNCTTTGCCGAGCGCCATCCACAACGGCGGGACTTGGCCGCGATCGGGAAGCGCATCGAGAATCTCGCGAATCGCGACGATGGAGACCGTCTTATTCGGCACCTCGATTCCGATCGCGGATTTTCCCGGAATCGGCGCTTCGATGCGCACGCTGGTCGCGGCCAACGCGAGCGCGAGATCGTCGGACAGCGATGCGATCCGCGAAATCTTGACGCCGCGCTCGGGTTTGAGCTCGTAACGCGTGACCGAGGGGCCCCGCTCGATGTGCGATACCTTCGCGCCGACCCCAAAACTTGCCAGCGTATCTTCGAGAACGTGGGCGCGGCTGGATTCGTCTACCGGCGACTTCGGCGGGGCGTCGAAAAGCGAGAGATCTGGAAGGCGATACGCCCGGCTGCTCGCGGGCACTTGCGGTTCCGGTATCGGCCGCTTCTTGTCATCCTGACGCTGTCGAAGGACGGCCGGCGCGATCGGTTTTGTGATGACGAGCGGCGGTTCGGCTTCCATCTCGAAGGACGATGCGGCGCTTATCACCGCCGGAACCGAAACGATCGGCTCAAGCTGCGGCTGGACCGCTTCGCGTTCTGCGCGAGGAAGCGCGGGAAGGCGAACCTTTCTCAAGAGCAGTGCCACTCGGCCGATCGTTTTCTTTAGACTCGCGTTGGTAAGCCAGAGCGTGAGCGAGAGCGCCGCAACGGAGAGGAGGATCGTTGCTCCCACACCACCGACGAGCGCGTGTAGCGCCCACCAGATATTCGTTCCGACGATCCCGCCGTGCTTCCAGCCGCGGGCACCGAAGAACGCGTCGAGAATCAAGAAATACGCAAGCGCGCTGCTGCCTAGTCCGGCGATCATGCGAGGAACGTTGATTTCGAGAAAGACGATCCCGCCGATTAAAGCGACGAGCACGGGGAAAAGCGGAGCGGCATCTCCAAAGAGAGTGCGTAGCTCCTTGGCGGCCCAGCCGCCGATGCTGCCGGCATGATTCGGAAACGCCAAGGCGATGCCGCAAAGTACGGCGAGTGCGATCGCGGCGAGCCCAACGATCTCGAGGTTGAGCCGGGTCCTGGCATTCCTCCTTCGACTGCGCTCAGGACGGTTGCGCGCCATGGAAGCTATCTCTTCTTCGTTATTACGGGAGTTCATTTTGTCCATACCGACGCTCGTCGTTCTCGAGGGCGACCAAACCGGACAGGAGTTACTGCTCGAGGCTCTGCGCGTGCTCGATCCAAGCGTTACCGGCGTCGAGCTGACGTTTGAGNNCGCCGGCATCTCGGCCTCAAAGCTGCGACGATTACGCCCGAAGGCCAAGGCGACGTCGGTTCGCCCAACCGCATCCTGCGCGAAGCCATCGGCGGCAGCGTAATCGTTCGCACGGGGCGCAAGCTGCCGCGCGTGCGCCCCGTAGGCGGCATTCACGCGCCGATCTCGGTCGTTCGAATGGCCGTCGGCGATGCGTACGGCGCAAAGGAGTGGCGCGAAGGCGAGGGCATGGACGAGGTAGCGTTTCGCACGGAGCAGATCTCGCGCCGAGTCTGCCGGTACGTTTCCGAGTACGCCTTCGTCCATGCGAGCAAAATGGGTGCGACGGTCTTCGGCGGCCCGAAATTCACCGTAAGCCCGGTTTACGAAGGCATGCTCAAAGAAGAGATGGACGCGGCGGCGGAGCGTCATCCCAACATTCCATACGATCCTCAGCTCATCGACGCCACGTATGCGCTGCTGCTCTCCGCCGCGGGCGACAAACCGCTCGTGATTCCGTCGCTCAACCGCGATGGCGATTGCCTCTCGGATCTCGTGATGCAGCTTTTCGGCTCGATCGCCGGCGCTGAATCGATTTTGCTCGCGTTTGGTGAGAACTTAGAGCCGTCGGCGGTGATGGCGGAGGCGCCGCACGGCACCGCAC
>PKWF01000232.1:0-2284 GCA_003133185.1 Vulcanimicrobiota bacterium
CCGGCGAAGCCGTGCGAAGCCAGCTCGGCGTCGGTCGTTCCTGCGATTCGGCCGCAGAGCATCAACGCCGGAATCACCGTCGGATCGCCCGGCTCCAGTTCGTACCACGTACCGCCTTTAGACGCATGCGCGGTGATCGTCCAGCTCGGCGTCGCCGCGTTCGCGGCAAAATGCTTCGCCAGTTCGCCCATCGACGGCGTTGCGAGATTCTGCACCGCGCCCGTGCACGCCGTCGAGGCGCGCAGTTCGAACGGATCCTTCGGCGGCGTCGTCGGCAGTTTATACACGCGGAACATCTCTTGCCCCGCTTGCGGTTGACGCGCCACGATATACATGCCGACCGCCGGCATGAAGGTCAGTTGCGGCACGAAGAAGATCGGGTTTGACGCGGCGTAGAGTTTGCGTTGCGTCAGGTCGTCGGCGCGAGCGATGTGCAGCGACATGCAGCCCGCGACGACGCGCAGCATGCCGCCCCCTTTGGGCGTTACGGCCAGCGCGTAGGTCGTGCCGAGGCCGTGATAGGTCACCGTCGCATCCGCGAGCGCCGGCGCCGGCATCGTTGCCGGATAGCCCGNNTGCGGCAGCGGTGAAAAGAGCGAACGGAAACCGCCGCCCTGCCCGCCGCCCGGACGACCGGAACCGCCTGGCGCGCCCGATCCGCCCGTTCCGCCGGCGCCGAAGAAGCCGCCACCGCCGCCTGGACCGCGCGCGTGAAATGCCGTCGCCGTCTGCGACGTCGTGCCTTGCCCGAACTTTACCGAGTACGTCATCGAGTAGGTGCGCGGCGTCAACGGCCGCGCGATGTTCGGTATTACGTAGCCGCCTTCGGTCGTGTACGGCACGGCGTTGGCCGGGCCCGAGAAGACGCCCGCGTACGTATTGCTGATGTTCGTGGCGGCAAACGTGAGCGTGCCGCGCGTGAGCTGCGCCGTCACGCCCGCATCGTAGGTCGTGTACGCGGGTAAGTCGTTCGGATTGTTCGCACTCACGTGCTGCGCGTCGGCGAGCCATTCGAACATCGAATGAGGCGCCTTGTAGTCCAGCACGAGACCGGCCTTCTGCAGCGGTACGTTGGGAAGCTGCTGGCCCGGAATCGTGATGGAATAGGCGTTCGTGAAGATATAACTGGTCGAGTTCGCCACCGCGCCGGTCAGGTTATAGTACGGCTCGACGACCAGATTTCCGAAGGTGAGGAATCCGGTCAGCTCCGCGCCCTGGTAGACGCGCTGCACGCCGGCGATCGGCGTCGTCATGTAGAGCTGTTGGGCGTTAAACGGCGTCTCCAGCGGCGCGTTGCAGCCGGCCGGCGAGTTGTAGATTTCCTGCACTTGCTGAAGGTAGCCCAGCGGCAACTCTCCGAGCTGGTTGAGCACGNNCGCACCGAGTTCGACGAGCTTCGCGTGGGCTGTTCGCCGGGCGCACTGCCGAACGCGACTTTGCCGTTGCAATCGAAGCGCAGCGAGGCCGGATCGCTGAGAATCTGCAGGCGCCCTTGCGTCGCGGCCGCGCCTCCCAGTGCAAACGACGCGCTGTACGTGTCGCGCGTGGTCGGCTTCCAGGTTGCGGCCGCACTGGCAAGCTCGGAGATCCCGGCGTTGCCCGTTGCGGTGCTCAAACCCGCCGATCCGGCGAGCGTGAGTTTGTCGTTGGAATGAATCGTGTCGGTCGCTTGCAGCACGGAGTATTGCGTCGTTTGCGAGCCGTTGTAAAACTCGAAGGCTTGCGGCACCAGCGGCGTGGTCACAAACTGCGACGACGTCCCGTAGGCCTGAAAGGAGATCGTGTGACGCTCCTGCGCGGGCAACGTGGCATTGACGACGTAGCCGGTCGATTTGGTGTCGCTAGAGTAACCGTTCGGCGACGGCTCGCCGTTGACGTAGCGCGCCAACTGGTTGTACAAGCTCGAGTTGTCGAGGGAGAAGACCGAGGTCTGCAGCTGCGTCGCACCCAGCAGCGCGTTGTCGGTGAGCGAGTAGAGCTGCACGTTGCTGCCGTCGGTGTTGTTGGGCCCGTAGCCGCAGGGAAGCGTCGTCTGCGGGTCGCCGTTGTAGCGCAGGCAGATCACGTTGGTGTTGCGCGTCGAGTTCATGAAGAGGCCGGTCACCGAGTTGGAATCTCCGAACTCATAACGTGCGGTCATCACGTTGCCGGAGATCGTGCTGTCGCCGTCGTGCACGTAGTCGAGGCCGCTTGCATCCTCGAACAAGTCGCCGTCGGCGAGGCTGGGGTAGAGGCGCTGCACGCTCTGTACGGCGATGCCGAGCTTGCCGGCCGAACCGGTCTC
>PKWF01000232.1:2358-9883 GCA_003133185.1 Vulcanimicrobiota bacterium
GAGCCGGGCGCGTTGAGCGGAATGCCGTCGAGCGTTAGCTGGGTCTGCGTCGGGTCGTGGCCTTCCAACGAAATCGTTTGCGTCGCGTCGCTGTCGTCGCTCGAGGTCGAGACGCTCACGCCGGAGAGCTTGTTGAGCGCATCGGCAAGGTCCGTGGAGAGGCGGCGTTGCGCCGAGTTCTGGTCGATGCTGGTCGCCGAGATCGTCGCCGACGCCTTGGCCGTGACTTGCCCGATTACTTTGAGCCCGCCGGTATCGGATGCCAGCGCAAAGCTGACCGTCACGACGCGGCCGTCGAGCACTTCGAACGAAGCCGACGTCAAGCTGCTATAGCCGCGTTTGACGATCCGCGCGCGGTAGATGCCGTCGGGCACGTCCGTGAAGGTCACCTTGCCGTTGGTTTCGGTGATCTCCGAGGTGATGACCGGACCGTCCAAGAGCACGCGGGCGAGTTCGAGCGGATGCTTGGTGGTCGCATCGACGACCACGATGTCGATCTCGCCGCTGTCCGATTGCGCGCGCACGGCCTCCGGGGCGGCCGTCAGGATGCACAGCAACGATAGCGCCAACACCGCGCCGCGTNNTTATATGTCTTGGATGCTTCGCGTCTTGGGGACGATCGGCGTCCTGTGTTCGGTCGTCGCTTGCAACTCGTCGGGCTCGTCGGCCCTCCCGCCCACGCCCAACCCCAGTTCGACGACGATTACGGTGAACTCGTCGGCCGGAACCCCGATCCCGTACCTTTCCGTGACGCTCTCGACCGGCATCGCCAATCACGCACCCACCGGCGTTATCAGTACCGCAAAGACTAGCGCGCTCGGTACGGTGACGTTCACGAATCTGCCGTTCTCAGGTCAGGCGTGCATCTCCGCGATCAACGCTTCGATCTTCGCCAGCTACTGCGCAACGCCGTTTCCCGCAACGTATACTCTCGTGTTTCCCGGATCGCCTTAGCCGCCCCCGCTAGAGCGTGATGGTGACGGCCGTGCCGTGGCCGGGCGCACTGTCGATCGCGATTCCGCCGCCGACACGTTCGACCGCGCGTTTGGCAATCGCCAAGCCAAGGCCGCTGCCCGTGATTTCGCCGCGTTGGTCGCCGCGATAAAAGCGCTCGAAGGCGTGCAGTCGCTCCGACTCCGACATGCCGGGGCCTTCATCTTTAATCGTGATGATGGCGTGACCGTTGTTGCGGGTGGCGCGCAGATGAATCGGCGCGTCGGGCGCGTACTTCAGCGCGTTTTCGATGACGTTCCAGACGGCTTCGCCAAGCTCGCCCCGGTCGGCCTCAACGGTTTGCAGACCGTCGACGCTGTAGTCGATGGCGCGCCGGTCGTCCAGACGCCGCGCCGCGTCGCACTGGCCTCGCAGCAGCTCGGCGACGTCGACCGATTCGACGATCGGCGGCGCTTCGGAATCCAGGCGCGCCAGGCGCATCAGCCGATCGATCAGGCCGCGCATGTGCTCTTTTTCGATCGACATCGTCGCTAAAATCTGCCGTGCGATGCGGGGTTCCTCGATCGCACCGCGACGCAACACATCGATGTAGCCCGCGATAACCGTGAGCGGGGTGCGCAGCTCGTGGCCCGCGTCGGCAGCAAACTGTCGCATCCGCTCCTCCGCGTGCTTGCGGTGTTCGATCGCCGTCGCGACGCTGGCGACCGCGTCGTTGAACGCTGCCGTGAGATCGGCGACCTCGTCAACGCCTGCCATCAGAAAACGACGCGGCGTGAAATCGCCGTCGGCCAGTGCGCGCAGCGACTCGCTTACCTCGTTGACCGGCCGAAGCGCCTGTTGCGCGAAGAGGCGGCCGACGAACCATGAAAGCAGAATCGCCGCCCCGGCAATCGTCAGCAGGATTCGCCAGTAGGGGATGAGCGAAACGAGCAGCAGCGGAACGGACGGCTCGAAGCCGACATAGCCGCCTTCGACATAGGTGAGGGTGAGCGGTTCGAGGCTTGTCCGATCGGGTGGCAGCGATGGTCCGCGAAAAGTACGACCGGGCTCCGGAGGCCCGCGCAACGATGGCGGAATGAAATGCTGCATTCCGCCGGCCGCCAGCACTCCGGCAAGCACCCGGGGATGCAGCGTCTTGTCGCCGGCGAGATAGTGGCCCTTCAAGTCAAACACAGTCACGCGCATTCCGATGCCGCCGAGCGCCTTGACGATGTCGGGGGCCGCTTGTTGCAAAGTCATGCCTTCGCGGCGGTATTGATCGACGAGAATTTGGGCCTCTTCGTGCTTGGCGACCGTCACGTCGCGCGAAAAGCCCCACAGCTCGAAGACGAGCGCGATGGACGAGGCGAGGATGACGATAACGACCGTAACGCCAAGAAGCGCCGCATAAAGCGCCGACAGCCGCGAAGCCAGCTTCATCTACTTGTCATCCTGACCCTTCGACACGGCGCTTCGCGCCTGCTCAGGACTGCGCTTCGCGCAGGCGCTAAGGTGTGTCATCCTGAGCTTGTCGAAGGACGAAGGATGACTAGAGCGATAGGCCATAGCCCACGCCGCGGACGGTTCGGATGAAAGAACCCGGCTCGCTCGCGCGATCGATCTTTGCACGAAGATATGAGATATAGGTTTCGACGATATTCGGGCCACCCTCGAAGTCGTGGCCCCAGACGATCTCGAGCAGATGATCCTTGCTGAAGACGCGCCGNNTCGTGCCAACGGAGAACATTCTCTTCAATGAGTTGCGGCCGGCGGAGCTTGGCCTGCAGCCGCGCGATCAGCTCTTCAAAAACAAACGGTTTTACAAGATAGTCGTCGGCTCCCGAGCTCAAGGAGCGCACCTTATCCTCGGTACCGCCCTTAGCCGTGAGCATGACGATTGGTGCTTGGGTGATCTCGCGGAGCCTCGGCAAAAGCGTGACGCCGTCGATCTTCGGCATCATAATATCCAGCACGATCAGTTCCGGATCGAACACCTTGACCAGTTCGAGTGCGGCCATGCCGTCCATGGCGGTCCGGACTTCGTAGCCTTCGCGGGAGAGTCCAAGTTCCAACATCTCCCGTACCATACGGTCGTCATCGATGACCGCAACGCGGGCATTGGGCATGTTATGCATCTACGCTGCATCGTGCTTGCTCACCCTTGGAGCCGCCTGAAGAGCAGATTAGGCTGCCCGCACCGGCACCCGCCAGCGCTCGACCCGCTGCCCCGAAACGAGCGCCGCCTGCCCTAACTCTTCGAGGGGATGGGAGAGTACTCTAATCCCACTCTTTTCTAGCGAATCTAGGGTCGCTTGGTCCGGCAACCAGCGCGCAAAGAGATGGACTCCCGTGGTTTGGACGGCATCCGCGAGGGCCGCGATGACATCGCTCAACCCACATTCGCCCAGCGCGAGCAATCGGGCCACGACTTCAGCGTGGAAGCGCGGCCCGCTCCAGCCGGCCGCGACGATGAGCAGACGCGAAAGCTCAGCGGGGCCGGCGGACTCGAAGTCGATGAGGGCCGCCGAAACCTGCCGTGCCAGCGCCACGCCAGGCTGGGCGTGCAGTGTAGCTCCCCGAATCGTCGCCGTAGGTCCAGCTGTGAGGAGCGCGCCGGCTCCAATAAAATACTCGTCCATGCCGCGATATTGGCATGGACGAGTGCCACCTGGCTGGCCGTGTGGCTGTCGACGCCCACCTAACCGTGGTCGTAGGACGAGATTGCCGAAAAGTCCTTATCCCGAAGTGGATGGAGACGGAGACGGTTTTCCCTCTTGAGGAATTCGTTGGCCGATCATTCCAAGCTCGAAAAATCCGAAGGTTTCGCTTTTAGACCTAAATAAGGCGGAGGCGGCGCGCAGCACGAATCGCCTCTGAATGCCCGTGGCAGTTCAACTTCGCAATTGCATTTGCAATGTGCACTCGCACGGTGTACACGCTACGGGATGTGCGTTCGGCTATTTCCTTCGGGATCAGGCCTTGCGCGAGGAGGCGAAGTACTTCAAGCTCCGACGGAGTAAGACCGCCTACGCGCGGGCGGTCCCACGCTTTATTGGCGACGATCGAGTCGACCGCTCCTAGCAGGCGCGCTATATCCGCGTAGTACAGGTCCTTCAGGGCCGCAATGCCTTCTTTCACCCGGTCCGCGCCGCTCTCGCTGCCGTGTCGCATTCTCAGCATGATGCTTTCAACCACTCTTACTACGAGCGTTATCACGCCGTCCTTGTGTGAACGAAACCGGCTTAGGATTCGATCGGCGCGCGTCGTACGGCCGTTGATGGCTTCGGTCAGCGCGCAAAGCACCGTTGTAACGGCATTCGCACGAATTCGATACAGCCCAGTTGCTTCGTGGGACTCTAGAATCTCGAGAATTTCCTTTACGAGCCTTGCGGACTCTTCGCGCTTTCCATCGAGCGCCAAGAAAAGTGCGTACTCACCTCCACACGAGACGCGGTCAAAACTAAACGTCATCTGGCTCCAGCATGAGGATAGCAACTGATGCGCCTCGCCGAACCGCCCTTCCCAAGCCAAGCGAGCCGAGCGAAAGATCGTAAGGTATCGGCTCGCTAGTTCACTGGTCCTTACTGTTGCCAATCGTTGCTCGATTGCAATGCTCGCTTCAACATCGCCTCGGCGCATCTCGGCGCTGAGCATTTGAAGCAACGCGGTCTGCAATGCGAACGCGTCACCGGCTTTTTCTGCGGACGCGGCCGCACATTCCGCGTATCGCAACTGTTGTTCGACATCATCGCGCTCGTGCAGTGCCAAATTTGAGAGCACGGCGTTTGCTCTACTTTCCAAGCCAAACAAGTGCAAGTCGGCGGCCAACTCGCAAGACTGCGTCAGTACCTCAAATGCCTGCGCGGCCATGCCTAGGTGATGGTAAGCGATACCTATGCGATGGAGAACTTTCGCGCGCACCGCGTCGGAATCGACGTCGCAAAGCATTTTTTCCACGCGCATGGCAGCGCTAGCGGCGATTGCAGGGTCGCCATTAACTGCCTGTTGGCCAGAGATCAAAGAAATGGCTTCTGCTCGATGGGCGGCAGTTTGATCCAGATCATCGCCGACTTTTTCTAGTAACGCGCCGACGTCCTGGCCTTGATTTGCCATCATTGAGGCGAGGCGCAGGCTCGCTATTGCCATCAGATTGCGGTTGTCGCCCGCACGAGCCAGGGAGCGGCGCAAAAGCGATTCGGCCCTGATGAACTTGCCCGCCATGGCCTGAAGGGCGCCATGCAAGGCGAGGATAGTAGCGTTTGCGCAACGGGTGGTTTCATCGAGCGACTCTATGGTGCGCAAGACTACGTCGCTGCGAGCCCGCTCCAAGAGGTCGAAGCCGTGCTGCTCCAGGAGACGGAGCACGTCTTCGCGTGACGCCGCCGCCGCATACGCGGCGATCGCATGCTCGATGTCGCCGCTCTCTTCGAGTGCACGACCCGCTCGCTCTTGCACGACCTCGTGGGAGCGCTTCCCAACGAGCGCATTTTGATGCCGGAGAAAATTCCTGAACAGATCGTGACAGTAGTACACGCCAGGCGATTCTTCATGAATGAAGGCCGTACGCTCGCGCAGGCGCTCTACAATCTGCAACGCACGATCAAATCCAGCCCGTTCGAGGACCTTCACCTCGATCGTGGGCAGCGCCATTGCAACTTCGAGCAGACTGCGCTCCTCGTGATCCAGCGTGCCGTAGACTTGCTCGGCGAGGAAGCGGAAGATCATCTCACGCGTGACGGCCGAAACGTTCCGAAGGTCTGAGGACCGCGTGGACGTACGCAATGCAAAGCTCATGGCGGCAGGCCACCCTTCGGTCAGGTCGAGCAAATCGCAGAGCTCATCCTCACGGATCGAAAGGCCCAAATCGCGCGCTGCAGCCGCGGCTTCTTCAAACGTAAATCGCAGATCATGTTCGTCGATCGCCAAATCGGCGTCGCGATAGGCGAGCCAGCTTCCAATCGGAAGCCCAGTCGTCGATCGGGAAGCGAGAATCCACCGGATGCGCTCTTTGGTTCCTTCGATCAACGCCGTCAGGAATCTGGCAATCTCGGGATCATCGTCCGCTATTTGAAGGTCGTCGATCGCAACGACGCCCGAAAACGACTCCAAGTGCACATTCATCCAGCGGGCCAAGTCGGTACCCCGCTTGGGCGACGCCTGATTGCGCTGGTATGCTCCAGCCAGCGCAGTAGTCGCGTGCGGCGCACTCTCGCCCAGCGCCTCAGCGAATCCTCGCAGAAAGCTCAACAGCGTTGCGTGTTCGGCGCGTAGCGCGAACCGCGCGCACGGCTGTCGCAAACTGCGAAGGTACTGGCGAAGCACGACGCTCTTGCCGTAGCCAGCTGGAGCGACCAACAAGGCGATGGGAAAGTTTGCCGAAACCGAAAGGCGCTCGACCAGCCTCGGCCGCTCGATCGGCACAAAAGCGCTACCGTCCGTGCGCTCGTCGCCTTGGAGAGTGCGAATCATCGCCTTTCGTTCTGACGCGACTTCGGCGACGCCTGTACTGGAAAAGCCTGCGCGTTGGGCACGTGCCCTTTTCCAATTCGCTCGCTCAAAAAGTTGGCTAACAGCGCGCCTTCTAACTGCAGGCGCGGTGCCAGCCACGCGCGTTGCGCCGGGCAGGTGATCTCGCCAAGCTCCAGCACCAAACTGCCGTCTCGCGCCTGCACTTGCGAATACGCATAATACTCGCGCAAGCCGCGCGTGAAGTTGTCCAGCTGAAAACCAAACGGCCAGTACCGTCCGTACAGCCGATGCCATGCTGCTGCGGCCGTCGCGTCAGTCGAGTGAGCGTAGCCCACCGATGCGCTGCTTCGGCATGGCGGATTCGATCCGTCGAAATGAATGAAGACCGCCGCTCCCACGCGGTACTTGCCGGCGAAGTCGGCCGGGAGACGCACGACGCTCACACCATGTTCTCGCAAAATTCGCGTCGCGGCATCTGCGACGATCGGCGTCCAGGCCCGTTCGCCCGCAGCTCCGAGATTGCAATGATGCTGCGGAAAGTGCGCACAACTCGCCGGCCGTCCTTCGTGCCCCGCGGAGATCAGCACGTCGTACGTCAACATCACCAGCCGCCCGAAGCGCCGCCGCCTCCGAACCCACCGCCGCCCGCCGAGAATCCGCCGCCGAAGCCCCCACCCCCGAACCCGCCTCCACCGAATCCGCCGCCGGTCACGAGGTATCCGCCGCGACCGCCTTTCGCCACGATCGCGACGATCGCGAAGAGAAAGATCAGCCCGAGGATAACGAATACCGACGCGTCTTCGCCGGTCAGCGCTTGCGTCTGGGCCTCTTCGGGTTGGGCCGAAACACCGCTGTACGACGGCGTGATCGTCTTCAGCATCGCCGCGACGCCGCCGCTGACTGCGCCGTCCACGTCGTTCGCCCGCATCCGTGGCCGAATCACGTTCGTGATGATCCGGAACGAGTCGGCGTCGGTCAGCGCGCTCTCCAACCCGTAGCCGACCTCGATGCGGGCCTTACGGTCTTGCATGAACACAAAGAGCACCGCACCGTCGTCTTTGCCGCGTCGCCCGATCTTCCAATGATCGGCCGTCTCGCCGGTCCACGTTTCCAGCGGAACGTC
>PKWF01000232.1:9905-15517 GCA_003133185.1 Vulcanimicrobiota bacterium
TTGTCGGTCACATAATGCGCGGGCGTCGGGGGAATCGTGAAACCAGCGCCCGCCGCAACCGCCGGCGCCGCGTACAATAGCACCACGAGCGCCAACGCCAGTCGCACACTCACGCGGCGCATCCTACCAGCTCCCCGAAGCGCCGCCGCCGCCGAAATCGCCGCCGCCCGACGAAAAGTCGTCGTCGCTGCTACTGAAATCGTCGCTGCCGCCCGACGACGACGAGCCACTGCTGCCGCCGCTGCTCCAGAACGTAGAGCCCTTCTCCTCCTTCTTCGCTCTCGGCGTGCCCTTGCGCACGACGAGCATGAAGATCACAAACGCGAAGAACAGCACGAGGAGGCCGAAGAACGCGATCACCGCGATGACGAATCCCGAAACAGCCGGCGGCGCGGTGTTCTCCTGCGCCGGCGGCGGCGTGACGCCCGCGTAGGAGGGCGTAATCGTCGTCAGCATCGCCGCGACACCGCTCGACACGGCGCCGTTGGGATCGTTGGCCTTCATCCGCGGCACGATGTCGTCGCGGATGATCCGCGACGCATCGGCATCGGTCAACGAGCCTTCGAGCCCGTAGCCGACCTCGATGCGCACTTTGTGATCGCTCATGAACATGAACAGAATCGCGCCGTCATCATTGCCGCGCCGCCCGACATGCCATTGATGTGCGCTCTCGCCGGTCCACGTCTCGAGCGGAACGTCGCCCGTCGTGTCGCCGATCCAGACGATCACCTGGTGTCCGGTCGCTTTTTCGTAGGCTTTGAGTTCGGCGTCAACCGACGCTTGCGTCGCGCTCGAAAGCGCACTCGCGTTATCGGTAACGTAATGAGTCGGGGCCGGCGGCACGATGAAATCTGCCGCGAGTGCCGGCACCAGCAGCACGCACGCGATAAACAAGCCTGCCCAAGGAGTTGGACGCATCCTCACCATCCGCCCGATGCACCGGCGCCGCCAAAAATCCCGCCGGACGCAGATCTGCCGGTGGGACCTCGAGCGGAGGCAGGGTGGAAGGGCGCGGCCGCGCGACGGGCTAGTGACGCTTAAGTTGGAACTAAGAGCCGTAAGCTCGCGGTCAAGTTCCCCGTACTTTGTTTAGGTGCTCGACCCAGTTTGGGTCGGGCGAGGCGTCAGTGGGATAGTTGTCGTGCCAATTCCACCAGGTGTATGGCTCGGTCTGGGGATAGCCCTCAGGTGAATCCTCCCACAGCTCCTGGCGACCGAGCGGCGTAATGTCGAGATAGCTCCAAATGCTGCCCATCTGCTCGTCGCCGCGGCTGTTGACAAGGTACGTTCGGAACACACGCTCGCCATCGCGGAAAAAAACGTTGTGCCCGTGCCATTCATCGACGCCGAAGTCGGCATCGAAGCTGTCCGTCATCGTGTACCACGGCCACCTCCAATCCATGCGAGCCTTCAGGCGCTGAATGTCCGCTTGAGGTGCCCGCGACGCGTATGCGAGCATCGTGTCGCGCGCGTTCAAGTGCGCGATGTGGCTCACCTGATCGGCGCCCATCGAGCAACCGCGGCAGGCATGCTCCGGCCAACCAAGCACGCCGGGCTCGAAAAAGGCGCGATAAAGAATGAGCTGGCGACGACCCTCGAATAAGTCGAGCAGGCTCGCGTTGCCATTAGGCCCCTCGAACACATATTTCTTCTCAACGGCCATCCACGGCATCCGGCGACGCTCAGCAGCTAGCGCGTCGCGAGAACGAAGCACCGCTTTCTCCTTCACGAGCAGCTTTTGCCGCGCTTCCTCCCACTCTTGAGGCGACACGATTGGGGGCGTATTCATGTGAGGTTTCCTCCGACAATCAGATCTGTGATAAGCATGAATATGGGATCGATTCATCCCCTATCTCCCGCTTTATCAACCCTCAAGGTGGTTGAGGCTCGCTCATTGGCGCAGCGGCTGCAGAAACAACCGGCCGTGCGGGTAGGCGAACGCTCACAAGCAATCGACTGCGGTGTAAACGATAGGGCCCAAAGTGAGTTTGCCTAGCGTGCCGTCCTCCAACTGCCTACCCACGAACGCGTGATGATTGGCGAGCAACGCCTGCGCCTGATCGTCGGCCCGAACCGGTGCGGCCCAGAGTGCGACCGTCGATATTGCGACCGCAGCTGCAAAAAGCTGCGCGCGCACGCGCCACATGTTTAACATCACCGCACCCAGGCAATCGCCCGCACGATCCACTTCAGCACTATCGCCGCGGCAAACAGATAACACAACGTGTACATAAACCCGCGAATGAAAAGGGTCAGCGGCGTCGCCTTGGGCCACGCTACGTTTGCGAAACGTGGCGCAATCGCGTGGACGATCGCGTCCACGCCGTAAGACGCAGCGTCGTTGGCATCCTCGCGCCGCATTCGGGGGCGCACCACGCCGTCGAGGATCCGCGCAATCACCGCGTCGCTCAACTCCACGCGCAGGTGCGATCCCGTCACGATGCTCGCGTCGTGCTGATGCAGCCAAAGGAAGAGCACCGCGCCGTCGTCTCCCGCGAAGTTCTCCGGCGGTGCCTCCGCACTGCTGCGCGCGATCACTAGGAAGACCGGATGCCCTGTCTGCTCTTGGAACGCTTGCAGATTCCGCGCGACCCACGCCGTTGTGTCATTGGCTAAAACCTCCGGCCGGTCGATCACGTAGTGCTGCGGCGCCACCGTCGGCAGCATCGCGAGCGCGAGCAATATCAATGCTACCGGCCCTACCATCCGCCCGACGCGCCTCCGCCCCCGAAACCGCCGCCTCCGCCGGAAAATCCGCCACCACCACCGCCGCCGCCGCTCGTCAACCCTCCGATGAAGCCGCCGGTCCAGAACGCCGAGCGCCCCATGTCGCGATTGGCCTGCGCCGTACCCTCGCGCATCACGAGATAGCCGTAGCGAATGTTGCGGACGATCGAAATGACCGCTATGAACATCCCGAAGCCGAAAAACAAAAGGGCGAAGATGGTGAAGTATATATTGCTGCCGATCGATCCGCTGGTCGACGATGCTCCCGGCGGCGGTATCACACCCGCGTAGCCCGGCGTGATCGTCGTCAGCATCGCGGCCACGCCGCTGGTCACCGCGCCGTCGACGTCGTTCGCCCGCATCTTCGGTCGAATCACGTCGGTGATGATGCGATAGCTGTCGGCATCGGTCAGCGCGGCCTCCAAGCCGTAGCCGACTTCGATGCGAATCTTGCGATCGTGCATGAACAGGAAGAGCACCGCACCGTCGTCGTGGCCACGCCGGCCGACCTTCCATTTGGCGGCGCTCTCGCCGGTCCAGGTTTCCAGCGGCACGTCGCCCGTGCTCTGTCCGATCCAGACGATCACCTGGTGTCCCGTCGCCCGTTCGTAGGTTTGCAGTTCGTTCTCGATCGACGCGCGCGCGTTCGCCGACAGCGCGCCGGCGTTGTCGGTTACGAAGTGGTCGGGCGCCGGCGGAATCGCGAAGCCCTGCGCGAACGTCGCGACCGGAAGCGTCGCCAGCACGAGCGCGCAGAGCGCTCGCCGAACGCTCACGCAGAGCTCGTGTTGGGCTCCGCGAAATGCGCGTGCAGCACCTCGCCTAGACGCGCGACGGCATACAAAATTCCGGCTTCGGTCTCACCGCGAGCGAAAAACGGCGTGCTCTTCTCTACCACGTCGTTCCAGAACGCGTCGCCGACTCGCTCGTGCAGCACGCGATCGCCGACGATCGCGAAACGGCGGGCTTTGGGAGCGACCAAGATCAGCGCGGCGTTGGCGTGTTCGTGGCGCTGCAAACCGATGAGCCCAAACTCCCGCTTGGCGCGTTCGAACGCATCGACGCTGCGATCGGGAATTTCGCGAACCGCGATGCGCCCGGTCGTTCCGTCTTCGGCCGCCGCAATCGCCGCTGAGATCGTTGCCTGCTGCGCCTTGGTCACGGGCTGAAGTTCACGACCGGTGCCTGCTCCGCGCCGGGCTGCGATTTGAAATATGGCTTTTCGTTGAAACGGCTGCCGAAGAGTCCGGCGAAGAACACCGTCGGAATCGTGTCGCGCCGGGTGTTGAAGGTCTGGGCGACCTCGTTGTATTTCCGGCGCTCGAACGCGATGCGGTTTTCGGTGCCCTCGAGCTGCGCCTGCAGCGTCGCAAAGTTCTCCGTCGCCTTTAGCTGCGGATAATTCTCGACAACCGCCAATAATCGCGAGAGCGCCGACCCGAGCTGATCTTGCGCGGCGGCGTATTTGGCGAAGTCTTGCGGATTGTTAATCGCGTTTTGCGCGACCTCGGGTGAAATCTGCCCGACGCTGGCGCGGGCTTTCGCTACTGCCTCGTAGGTGCTCGATTCAAAGTTCGCCGCGCCCTTGACGGTCGCGACGAGATTGGGCACGAGGTCGGCGCGTCGCTGGTAGACGTTTTGCACCTGCCCCCATTGCGCGTCGACGGCTTGGCTAAGCGTCACGAGGGAGTTATAGGCGGTGCCGACCATCACCGCGACGATGATCACGATGACGCCGATCACGACCGGCACAGCATAGGAAGGACGTTGTTGCATAGCGTGGTCTACGGCTTTGGGAGGTCGACTCCCCCTACTCGCTCATCGGCAGCTACAAGCTACGGCGCCGCATTCGGGGTGTCTAGGCGTTATGTGCTAGCTGATCGAGCAACGCATCCATGGTGCGCGCCGCTAGCTTTTGGCCTACGATGCGATCGAAGACGCGGCCCACGGCACCTCCAGGCGGCTCGTACGAGCCTTCGAGTACAAGTTCCGTTTCTTGGCCGGCCGGCCGAACCGTAAGCGTCGCGCCAAAGGAGGGAAAGCCGCGCCAAGCCGGTCGCCACGCAAATGCCACACCGCTACTGGGCGGAGCGACTCTCGTCCAATCGTAAAGGAGAGAGTATTGAACCTCAACTCCTGCCGTTGAGGGACCCAAGGCCTTCACTTGGAGCTTTGGTTTTTGCGAAAAGAACTCTTGGAGGTGAGCGATCACGTCGCTCTGAGGTTTCTGGATTCGCGCCGTTCGGGCTATTCGCGTCATAGGTGGACCATTTTCATCGAATCCGAACCCAACGTCAACACCGAGCGTGCGTCTTTGCGTCCCGAAGTCACGCGGGCGTCTGAACCGGGCACGGGCTGCGGCGGGACCGGCCTCAAAAAGTGGTGGTTCTACGCATAGACCGAACCGGAGAGGTGGGCGCATCCTTCCCATATGAGGATACTTTGCGTAATCGGCGTTGCAGCCGTCGCTGTGATACCGAGTGGTTGCGGCGGTGGGTCTCAGTCGCAACTAGCGCCGCCGGCACCGCTCCAGCAGAGTGGTGCGCTGTCTATGAGCGGCGCCGCGGAGACCGGCGTGGTGGCGCTGCACCCGGACCATGACCCGTCATGGATGGCTCCCGGAGCGGCCACGCAAGACCTGCTCTACATCTCGAACTACTATACCGATGCCGTCCTCGTTTGCTCGTATCCGAAGGATAAGCTGCTGGGAACGCTGACGGGCTTTGTGGAGCCGGGCGGCATTTGCCCCGACAAGAAAGGCGATGTCTTTATTGCTAACAACGACGGTGAGAGCATCGTCGAGTATAAGCACGGCGGAAAGAAACCAATTGCAACCCTGAGTGACCCAGGCGTCTACCCCAGTAACTGCTCCGTCGATCCAACGA
>PKWF01000303.1 GCA_003133185.1 Vulcanimicrobiota bacterium
TCGTGGGATCTACGGAGCAGCCTTCCGGATACTCACCGGTATCGGCGAGCGTGGCGATCGGACTGGTGCCGCCGTGGGCGTATTCGATGATCTGCGAAGCTCCGTCGTTAACGACCCAGACGTTCGCGGATTTGTCCGCGCAGAGCCCATAGGGCTGCGTGAATCCGGTGAGCGTTCCGAGCAGCTTCTGCGTCGAGTAGGAATAGACGTAAACGTCGCCGGTTAACACAGACGAGACGTAGAGCAGGCTCTTGGTCTGCGCTTGTGGATCCATCCACGAACGCGCTCGACCCCCGACGCCGCCGGACGGCGCGTTTAGGTCTGCACCGGCGGGTCCTGCGATCGGCGATTGNNAGCCCTGCCGAATGTTCTCACGAGTCCTCCTTCAAAGAATGCGTGTGGCTGCTATTTTCTGGCAGTGATATTCAATTTATTGCCGGCCGAGCGCCGTTTCGCTACTGGTCTTCGAGGAGCCGGGTCGTTTCACCGCAGGCTGCAGGTCGGCGGTCCATCATGTTAGAATTTGTGCGACACTGACCTTCTTCTAATGTAAAGGGCCATCATGCTTTCTTTTCGCGAGGCTACCGCAGCGCTCATCGCCGTATCACTTGCGGCATGTGGTGGGTCCCAAGTTCTGAACGGAACGAACGTCTCCAATTTCGCTGCGCCCGACAGAGCGCCAATCCCGCTCTGCAAGGGGCAAAAGAACACAAAACAATACGCGAGCATCGGGGCGAAGCCGCTTTCCAGCAAGGGCGGCACCCTCTGCGTTCCGAGCTTTGGAGGCTGGGGCGGCACGATGGACTATCCCGGCCCAACCTCCTCCCATTCCTCGATGGGATTGATCAGCAGCACGACGGCGTACAACCCCGGCGCGTTTCCGCCAGCGGGTTCGGTGAACCCGATCTTCTATATACAGTTTAAGCTTAACACCTATGGCGTGATTTTCGGTGCGAAGCTTCCGGATACCGGCGGTCTGTCGAGCAAGTCACTGTCAGTCGGGAAGTCGTACACGGCGCAGGGGGCGTCCGATGTAGGCAGCCTCTG
Organism: Vulcanimicrobiota bacterium; assembly: GCA_003133185.1. Taxonomy (GTDB): domain Bacteria; phylum Vulcanimicrobiota; class Vulcanimicrobiia; order Vulcanimicrobiales; family Vulcanimicrobiaceae; genus Cybelea; species Cybelea tyrphae. The sequence goes on from PKWF01000303.1 coordinate 1,048, forward strand.
GGACGCCCTTGGAGAGTGCTACACGACCGCGTTTTCGAGCAAGTACGGCGCGACGATCCGCGGAATCGGATTCGTCCTAGAAAACGTGCACATGGGGGAGGCCTCGTCCGGAGTCATCAGCATTCTTCCGGGAAAACTCGCCACGAAGAAGTGCTGATCGACACACACCCCTGCGAAAAACAGCGCGCGCTCGGGATGAAGTACCATCATTTGGGTTTATGAAAAGCGCTGTTGCGTGAGAATTAGCACGTAGAGGAGCCCCATTACGGCATCTGCACAGACGACTGTAATAGTTAGGCGTCGCTTGCGCAACGGGCTCGCGATGACGAGGATGCCGAAGACGAGTTTCTCCGCGGCTCCAATGATCATGGCTGGCAGGCGAGCTTCGGGATGATAACCGGCGTACACTAAGAAGCCGCCAACGAGCGCAGCGAGCAGACTCCAGTGGCGAGCCATCAAGATCACCGTCGTATCGCTCGTCGTCTCGCCGAGGAGAAAGGCGAGGAGTTGGCGCGGTATCACCACACCGACGCCGACCACGGCGGTCAGAGCGCCGGTAACGAGAAGGATCGTGCCGGTATCGGTTGCGGTCAGCCGTTCACTCCTTTGAGAACGCGCGTCTGATGCGCAGCTTCGTGGAGGGCTGCGTGTTCCGCTGGGCTCTTCGGCATGGGCTCCAGGTCGAACGTCACGGTATTGATCGTCCCGGTAAACGCAAACGGAGACTTATAGGTCGGAGAGACCGGCGCCCGATTGTCTCTACCGATATCCATACCGGCGTAGCCGGAGAAACGCCCGGGGACGGTGTGCTCCAACCTTCCCTCGGCAACGATAGCGCCGTTCACTAGGAGTTTCGTGGCGCCGCCGGTTGCCGGTTTCGGCGCATCCGCACTGAACTCAAACCGTACTATTACGTGGCCGGCTGGAAGCGGTTCGGGCGACGAGATCGTCCCGCCTTTGGCGATGCCGCGCAGAAGCCGATTCGTGTCGCCCAACTTCTCCAAGAGCTTTACTAGCCTCGGGTGGGAGGAGTCTTGCACGAGAGGAATGCCCAAGAAACTGTACGTGTGGTGCAGTTTTCCGTTCTGAACGTAGAGCGAGAAGCCGCCGAGGAAGTCCGCGTTGGCAACGATGGCGCCTTCCGCACCGGCGGCCGGAATGACGATATCTGCCTCGATTGCGTACGACGTGCCGTAGATATGTGGAATCATTCCGGGTCCGACGTTCTCCACGCCCGAATAGAACGTAAACTTCGTCGTTTTGCCTGCACCCGGAGGCAGCACGCCGAAGAAGCTCGCCATCCCGCCGAGCAAAGGCGTAACGTTATATTTCTCCGCCTCTTCCCAGAAGAGCGCCTTCAGTTCGTTTAACTTCTCGGGGAACTTCTGCGCGAGGTCGTTTGCCTGCGAGAAATCCTCTACCGTGTCGTACAGCTCCCAGACGTCTTTCTCCGGGTCCCAAACGCCCGGCGCAAAAGTCTCCAAGGCCTTGGGATCTAGTGCCCACGGAATGCGACCGAGCTTACAACTCGCAATCCAGCCGTCTTTATACATCGCGCGATTGCCGAGAATCTCGAAGTATTGCTGCGTGTGGCGTTCCACGGCCTCAGGGTCGTCGAAGGTGTACGCGAAGCTCGTGCCGTGTATCGGCATCTGTTCGATCCCATTGACGAGCTTGGGCGCTGGAACTCCCGCGAGCTCGAGAATCGTCGGAGCAACGTCGATCACGTGGGTGAATTGGGATCGAAGGCCGCCTTTGTCGCTAATTCGTTTCGGCCAGGATATGACCATCGGATCGCGCGTCCCGCCAAAATGCGATGCGACCTGCTTGCCCCACTGGAACGGCGTGTTGCCGGCCCAGGCCCATGCACAAGAAAAGTGAGGGGCGCTGCCGGGTCCGCCCCAGGCGGCGGCACCGCCGTAGATGTCGGCGAGGTCCAATTGCTGTTCGGCGGTCAGGGGGACTCCGTTAAGCACGGTCATCTCGTTGAAGCAGCCCGTCGTCGTGCCTTCCATACTCGAGCCGTTGTCGCCGTAGATATAGATAACCAACGTGTCGTCGAGGATACCGATCTCCTCGATGGCAGCGACGACGCGCCCGATATTGTGATCTGCGTTCTCTTGGTAGCCGCAGAAGACTTCCATTTGGCGCGCATAGAGCGCCTTCTCCGCCGCGGAGAGCGAGTCCCAGGCGGGCATCGCCTCGTTGCGAGGCGTTAGCAGCGCGTCGGCCGGAATGACACCGAGCTTCTTTTGCCGCTCGAACGTTTGCACGCGCAGTAAGTCCCAGCCGGCATCGAACTTTCCCTTATATTTATCGGCCCATTTGCCACCGACGTGGTGCGGCGCGTGACTAGCTCCAGTCGAGAAATAGATGAAAAACGGCTTGTTGGGGTCCTGAGACTTCTGCCCGCGAATCCACTGGATCGTCTTATCCGCCATCGCATCGGGGAAGTAAAAATCCTCGTCTTGCGGCGGTCCCAGCACCGTGTTGTTTTCCGTAATCACGGCATCGTATTGACTTGCTTCGCCGCCGAGGAACCCCCAAAAGTAGTCGAACCCAAGGCCATTGGGCCAGCGGCGAAACGGCCCGGCCGGCCCCTGCTGGTCGTCGGGCGTTAAGTGCCACTTCCCGAACGCGGCCGTGTTATAGCCATTATTTCGCAATATCTCGGCGACCGACGCGGCGCTCTTGGGCCATGTCGCATTGTATCCGGGCCATCCGCCACAGAACTCGGCGATCGAACCGAATCCAACCGCGTGATGGTTGCGCCCGGAAAGCAGCGCGGCGCGGCTGGGCGAGCAGAGGGCGGTCACGTGAAAGCGATTATACCGAAGACCTTGCTGTGCNNGCATCGTCAACGAGCACCAAAAGGATGTTCGGCGCCCCGTTGGGAGCCTGGACCGGGATCGGAAAGTCTGCCACACTGCCCGCGAGCGTTCGGTTTGCGATACCCTTGAACGGACGATCGGGAATCGGCAGGATGGTACGGTCGAGCGCTTCACCGTCGGGACGCGCGGTGGACATAGGGCTACTCCTCAGGAGCTTCGGCCAAGGGAAATTGATAATAGCACCGCTATCGCGTCCGCGGTGCGAAGTTCGTGCTCCGATCGACGATCGTAAGGTTCTTACTCTGTCCGTTCACCGTTGTGGTCGAGGCATAGCGCGTGCCGTCGGGCAGACTCGCGAAGCGCACCTGCATGGTTACGACATCGGAGGGTCGAGCGAGATACGAAGAAACGTCTATCGAAGTGAGCGTTTTTGGGTTGTTGCGCAGCGTTANNGGGGCTTCCTGCGGATTTAATCGCTACCGAACCCCGTGCGTATAGCTGTTGAATCTTCGCCGGGTTCAAAGGCGAATAACTCTTCGCGAGCGCACCAACCTGCTGCGCGTACGCCTTAAAATCTTCCTTGACCCGGTGTATGATGCCGTGCTGCCGCCCACCGCTCGATGGAGCGACGGGTTGCGCGATCAGCGTCCGTACCTGCTGCCCGTCGGGCCCGAGTTGAACCTGGTATACATTCTGCTCCTTGACGCCGCCATTAACGCTGATTGTTTCTTGCATCTGCCAGGTGTAGTGCGAAAGCTGCTGTTGGTTGGCTACCATCAGTTGCTTCGCTTGCTGCACTTTTTGCGCAAGCGACGCATTCTGCGCCAGACTAGGTGCTGCGTAGACAAAAACTCCGGCAAGGAATAGAGCGACGGGAATGCCTGCCTTCACGAATAGTCCTCCATTAGTTCTCTAGCCATCCAGAAGTCTAGCAGGCGGTCGTACAGTTCCTGCTCTAGGGGCGCCGGAGAGCAACTGAGCGCTGGGCTGAGGCCGCTTCTCGAATCGCAGCTTGGGTGCTAGGATAGAGCACCTAGCCCGCGAGCGCTTGGCATCCGTTGGGACGCACGGCCTTGTTGCGCAGTCGAATCTCTTGCGCTCAACGAAAGGATTCAATCATGAAGCCAGTTGGACTGATCGTCGTCGCGTTTGTCCTCGGCCTGAGCGCGCCTGCGTCGGCGACCGGGAACGTCCGAATTCAGCAAAGAGACGGTTCCGTGCAGACGTATACCGGCGTGACCTTGAAAGTGGCGAACAAAACGCTGACCTTGATATCGGCCGATAAGGTCTCGACGGTCGTCATCAGCGGTGCTGACTGCGCTCACGACGGCGCTATCGTTCGCTGCGCAGGCGGACGGTTCTCGTTCCTGCGAGACGGGGAGCGGCACACCGTCGCGTTCAAGACGGCCACGTTCTACTTCAACTTAACCGATCAAGATCAGTTGTTGCCCCTTTCGACGACGAAGATCGCCCCCCACTCGGTGATCTTCGCCGTGCAGACGGCAAAGGGGACGTACATAACCGGAAACGGCAAGCTCGACCAGGAGTCCGCACAATGAGAACCTTATCGATTTTACTCGTCATCGCACTGGCGGCCGCGCCGATGACGGCCTCGGCGCAGCGTGCCGGCCGCGGCGGTGGCGGCGGCGCTTCCCGCTCGGCGCCGAACCAAGGTCGCGGCTTCAACATGAGCAACGACGTGCCCTCGAAGGGCGCCGCAACCGGAAAGAACGGATCCGCCGCCTACAATAAGAACACCGGAAACGCCGCGGCGTACAACAAGAACACCGGAACCGCAACGACGTACAATAAAAACACGAACACGACGACGCAGTATCATAAGAACACGAACAATTCGACCACGTACAATAAGGGCAACAGCAACTACAACAGCGGCGCCTACAACGGCAAGAACTCCGCGGGGGCGTACAATAAGAACACGGGTAACGCCGCGGTCTACAACAAGAATACCGGCAACATGGCGGTGTACAATAAGAACACCAAAACGTATAGCACGTACCATTACAATAATAACGGCAGGAACGCGTACTATTACGGCGGCCGCGTCGTCGTGAATCCCAGATACTACCCCGCCTGGGGATGGAACCGCGGCGTCGCTTGGAGGCCGTATGGAACGTATTGGGGCGGCGGATTTTGGGGAGCTTTCGCGATCGGGGCAGCGACTGCGGCGACCATGGGATACGTCTACTACGCAAATCAGCGATACACGTCCTATTCGGTCAACGCAGGCAGCCCAGGCGCGACCTTGCTGTCGAACTACGGTCTACAGCAGGTTCCGTGCGGACCACCTGGCCTGGTCGTGATCTACGGGCCCAACCTCGGCATCATTTGCGCGAATCCGAACAACCTAGTCGCTGCGGGCAACTACGCAGTCAATGTCGACAACTTGACGCTTCAATCGCAATAGCGAAAGGCGCCGGTCTCCCGCCCTTCGCCTAGATACCGCCTTGATAATCCCTAATTTCACCGATATGCCGGGACTCTCGAATGCGCTAAAATGAGTGGCTGGCCGTCGACAGGCCAGCCCGCCCAGTCCGATCCGGTCCGCAGTCGGCCCTCATCGAATGGCGGATTAAGAGGGAAACGACATGCCTAGAACAGATCCTGAGGCGGCTCGTGAGATTGCTGTGAAACACCTGTTCCGTCACCTGCGTGACGATCAGCAGCTGCTTCGAAATCCGTTGGTAGGCCCGGATCTGCTTGGCGGCAAATTTACTGCGCAGGAGCTTCGCGCCGGGGTCGCCCGCGCTGCCACCATTATTCGTGACGACGATGCGCGTCTCGGTCGATCGGAACGAGGGAAGCGTCAATCGGCCTGCCTGATGCAATGTGACCTTGGCTCCCAAAGCGTAGCTAGCCTCGCGGGCGAGTTCGAGATATCGCCTCGGCAACTGGCGCGAGAGCGACATGAAGCCTGGATACGCGCGCTACCGCACATCTTAAGGAAGACGGCGCATCTAACGCCGGCGTCCCTCCACGACCTCGTGCACAATCGAGCGCTTGCGCTTTTTCGCATCGGTCGAGTTCGCGACGGCGTTGAGCTCATCCGGGCACACGTTGCAAACTTGGCGCCCGAAGCGGCCACGTTCGGCCTCTGCAACCTGGCGCTGATGCAACACGACTTTAAAAGAGGTTACGACGCCCAAGAAACCTACAAGGAGTTAAACGCCCGTACTGCGTCGGCCACGTGCACGCGCTCGCACTCGCGCCTAAATCTCGCGCTGTACCTCTTGGCGATACTTCTTGGCCAAGCCGCCACGACGAACATCTGGAACGTACGGTTCCGCGACCTCGTGCGACGCGCGACGCTAGAAGCGCCGACGGATTCGTGGATGTCGCGGACGATACTGCGTCTGTTGTTTGCACTGGCGCAGAAATTCGTGTATGCGGACGACCTGCGGAGTCTCGTTGCCGTTTCCTGTGCCATCGACGACATTTGTCCAGAGTTTAACGATCTGGACTGCTACGAGACGTTCGCGCTACACACGGCGAAAGCGATTAGCGAGTGGAAGCAGAATGGGTTCACCGTCGACATGGAAGCGCACACGCTGAGGTTGCTGCATCTCGCGCTTTCAAATGGCTGGACGAGCATAGTGGCTGAAGGAGCGTCGCTGTTAGCGTCGGTGTACTACATGAGCGGCAATGTCGTGCTGGCACGAGGCTACCGCGACGTGGCGCTGAGCGGTGTTGCGCTGACGGACGACAAAAGCGTCGTCGCTCGGACGTATAACAACCTCGCAATTGCCGCGCTCGAGTCGGGCTGCATCGGTGCGGCCGCCGAGTTCGGGAGCCGATGCCTGTCCGCGAAGGGTGAAGAGCATCCCGTGCTGCAGCATCTCCCTTTAACGACCGCTGAAATCCTGATCANNGCCGGAAGGGTTGTCGCCTTGGGTTTGGAGGCTGCCGGCGAGCGCCGCGAGGCCGTTGCCGTCATGAAGCAGTCGGTCGATCTCGCGAACGCGGGCTGCTGCTCGAAATTCGACGTGCACCGCATCGACAGCTCCTACCGGAATATAGCTCGTTTGAAGCAGCTCCCCGCCAGAAAACTGGACTACCTAGACTTCTGCGGCTGACGCGGCTCCCGGGATACCAAATGACATGGGTTTGACACGTTTGGCCAATGTGGCGCGAGCGTCAACCTGGAAAGCACATCGCACCAGTTTCTTGGTTTGAAGGAGAACATCGAATGCGTCGTGACAGTCTAGCAGGTCTCGCGCCGACCACCATCGCAACGGCAATACTTCTTGCCGGCTGTTCGGGAAGCTCGCAGCTCGGGAGCCCCGTAACGCCAATGTCGGCTAATGTGCCGCAACAGCAAAGCGTTTTTCACCACAGCCGGCAGGCGACGAGCTGGCTGAACCGGCTCGACGCACGAACGCGTCTCGCATACATCTCCGATACCCTTGCGAACAACGTGACCGTGTTTGACCTCAATGGAACCATGCAAGGTCAAATCGGTGGCCTCAGCAATCCGGGAGGCCTCTTCGTCGATTCCAAACACAACCTCTGGGTCGCGAACGGCGGCTCGAACAATGTTCTCGAATTCGCGCGCGGTGCGACCACGCCGTTCAATACGCTCGACGACGCGGGCGCCGGACCGCTCGACGTAACGATGTGCGCGAACGGTACCGTCTATGTCGCCGGTTCCGACTCCACCGCCATCGAGGTCTACCCTCGAGGCAGCGTCAACCCGGCGCGCTCCCTGACCTACCCGGGAGCAGAGCAGAACGACGCTCTGACCTGCGACGCCGCAGGTAACGTGTTCGCGACGATCGTCATAAGCTTCCATGGCGGCGTCGTGGAATTCCCTCGCGGAAAGCAGCACGGAGCCACGCAACTCCCTATCAGCCTCGGAGGGCCCGGCGGTATAAAGCCGGACAGTGCCGGCAACCTTTTGGTCGACGATCAGTCGGCCCAGACGATCACCGAGTACACAGAAGCGGGTTCGCCGACGGGTAGTTCGATCGCCACGGCCTTTGACTGCATCAACTTTGGCGTTACAACCAACAGCAAACTCGTCGGATGTGCGGTCTACGTCGCGTACCACACGTCTTACGGTCAATCGTACACCTTCCCGGGCGGCACGATGCGTCAGACGTATTCCGGCTCTTTCATGCTGCCGTATGGCTTCGCGTTCGATCCTGGCCAAAAGGGTCTTTAGGAATGCGCACATCTTCGTATCTTGGCTTTGTTCTTCGTAGCGCGGCAGCTGTCGCATTGCTCGCCGGCTGCTCCGAAGGCGGTTTGCAGCCTCCGGCAGCGAATGCGCCGAGTTCGGCGCTAACTCGACTCGGCGTGCTGTCCCAGGAGATGAATACGAACTCGCCGGGCGCCGATCAGGTCATCGTTTCCGACAGCTTCGCCAACACCGTTAGCGTCTTCGATGCCAAAGGGCGCCTGCAAACGCGCCTAAAGAAAGGCATCAACGGCCCCATGGGCCTCGCTACCGATTCGGCCGGGAACCTGTACGTCGCAAACTCCCAGGATTCAAACGTGCTCGTCTATTCGCAACCGTACAAGTCGGTCAGCCTAACCTTGAAAGAACCGGGCCGGTATCCCTTGGACGTTGCGGTGAGCAAGGCCGGTCTCGTCGGCGTCATGAACCCGACGGAGCCGTCTGGCCCCGGCAACGTGACCTTCTACAAGGAAGGCGCGACCTCGGCGTGCGCAAATGTGAGCGGTCCGACTTGGAACGAGATGTCCTTCGGGGCATTCGACGCTTCCGGGAATCTCTTCGTTGACGGCGTCGACCGCGACGGGAATCCGCTCGTCGGCGAAGTCTCCGGCGGTTGCACGGCTACGTCGGTCACGACGCTGCGCGTCGGTAACGCGATGTCCGGCGTCGCTGGGGTGCAGGTCGTCCATGGTAACATCCTGATCTTGGATCAAAACTATGGCTCTTTCGCCCCGGAAATCTATACCTACGCGCCCCCTTCCGGCGGTTCGCTCGGCTCCCCGATTGCGACGACAAAGCTGTCGGCCGGAATTGAAATGGAGAGTTTCGCGATGACCCGGGGCGATCGCGATCTCTGGATCGCACACTCCGACGTTGCTTACGGACGAATCGAGTACACGTATCCTGGCGGCCGGTTCGTCAAGTCGTTCAACGAGCCTCATTTAGTAACTGCGTATGGTATCGCCGTCAATCCGGCTGCGAGCCCGTAACGTGATAGAGACAACTAGGAGCACTGATCCCATGCGCACACTATCTTGTGCCGCCGCCGTCGCGTTCCTCGCGGGCTGTTCTGGAGGTGGATCGTCGCCGCCGGCGGCCGCAGTCGTCGCCGCGGGGCCGAACCAAACCGCGCGGTCCCCAGTCACTCCGAGCCACGTGGCGCCGTTCGTCAACGTGGCCGGCATAAAGGCACCGCATGGCAACAATACTTTCGTCACAGACGCCGGGACCGCGACAGTTACGGTATGGGGCGCCAATGGCCAGCTCAACGCGATACTTTTCGATGGCATAAGCGCAAACCCTCAGGGCCTGGCAACCGATGCAGCGCAGAACCTGTACGTTGCGAACCTAGGTTTCAGCAACATCATCGTGTATGCAAAGCCATACGCCTCGATAAAATCGACGTTGAACGATGCAGGGCAGAACACGGAAGACGTCGCGGTCGACAAAACGGGCCTCGTGGGCGTCACGAATTACTTGAGCAGCGCACTTTCGCCCGGGAGCGTAAGCTTTTTCGCGAAGAATGCGACGCAGCCATGCAGCGTCGTTAAAGATCCCAACTGGATATATTTCTTCAACGATGCGTTCGATGCGTCGGGGAATCTGTTCATCGATGGGCAAACTGCGGGCGGTACGACACTCGTCGGTGAGGTGTCCGGCGGCTGCGGGGCGACATCGATTACGACGCTAAGCGTTGGAAACACAATCTCGTGGCCGGGCGGTGTTCAGGTGTCCGATGGGAACATTCTCATCGGCGATGTGAACAAGCAGGCAATCTACACGTACGCGCCGCCGTCGGGTGGTTCCCTCGGTTCTCCAACCGTCGTCACTACGCTCGCCGGGGCAGAGGCTCCGGTGACCTTCGCGATCGAAGAGAATGGTAAATACGTGCGAACCGCCGATTTTGCGGCGGATAAGTTGTATGCGGCACTGTACACGTATCCGAAAGGCGCCTACGTCAGCAAGCTCGCGGACCACTTATCGGCCGTTGCAGTTGCGGTCTATCCGCCGGCGCGGCCATAGCATCTAAGATTATGGATGGGCCAGCCTACCCAGGCGGTTGTGCTAGTCCGAGGCGTCGGCCGTATCAAACGAGCGTATCGCTTCGACGAAGGCGGTGCCATAGCGCTCGAGCTTGACGTCACCAACTCCACCGATCTGCCGGAACGCCTGCAGTGTGACCGGTTGCTGCGTGCACAGCTCGCGTAAGGTCGCGTCAGAAAAAACGACATAGGGCGGAACGCCTTGATCGTCCGCGAGACGCTTGCGCAACTCCCGCAGCCTCTCGAATAGCGCGTCGTCATGGACGGTGGGCAGTACCCGAAGCCGGCGGCTGCGCCGCTTCTCGGTCTTGGCGACGAAGCGCGGCATGGCAAAAGCGAATGCACGGTGCTCCTTGAGCGCGCGCAATCCTTCCTCGGTTACGAATAAGGTACGATGTTCGTAACTCTGTTCGACGCAACCAGTCCGCATGAGCTCCGAGAGCACCGCCATCCAGGCGCCTTTGCTCTGCTCGGCACCGATTCCGAAGGTCGATAGGCGATCGTGGCCCCATGCGATGACCTTATCGGTACGCTTTCCGAGCAGCACGTCGACGATGTGGTGCGCACCGCTCGAAAATCCGCTGTGCTCGCGCACCCGATAGATGCATGAGAGCGCCTTGCGAGCGACCTGCGTGCCGTCGACTCGTTCCGGCGGTTGCAGACAGTTATCGCAGTTTCCACACTGGCCGGTGACTCCGTCCTCGCCGAAATAGTGCAACAGGTGACTCCGCCGGCAATGCATCGTCGCTGCGAAATCGAGCATTTGTCGCAGAAGGCGCTCGGCCTTTTCGCGTTCCTGCGGATTCTCTATCTGACGAATGAAGTGGCGCTGCTTCGCCGCATCGCCTCCGCTGAAGAAGAGCGCACAGTCGCTAGCGAGGCCGTCGCGGCCGGCCCGCCCGGTCTCCTGGTAATAGCCCTCGACGTTCTTGGGCAGATCGTAGTGTACGACGTAGCGCACGTTAGGTTTGTCGATGCCCATGCCGAAGGCGATCGTCGCACACATGACGCGGATCTCGTCGCGAATGAATAGCTCCTGGTGGCGAGCGCGCTGCTGCGGCAGGAGGCCCGCGTGGTACGGGCGAGACGAGATGCCGGCCGCGCTAAGCTTCGTCGCCAGCTCCTCTGCCGAGTTGCGGCTCTGCACGTAGACGATACCGCTCTCGTTGGCACGGGCCGTACACCAAGACAGCAGTTGTTTAACCGCGTCGGTTTTTTCGAAGACGGCATAACGCAGATTCGGCCGGTTAAAACTTGCAACGAAGCGGCGCGGCTTGCGCATCTCGAGAAAGCGCTCGATGTCGTCGCGCACTCGCGCGGTCGCCGTCGCGGTGAGCGCCAACATCGGAATGCCGGGATGGCGCGAACGTAGCGATGCGATCTGGCGGTACTCGGGCCGAAAGTCGTGCCCCCATTCGCTGACGCAGTGCGCCTCGTCGACCGCTATGCGGCGCAAGTTCCAGCGCGCCAAGCCGGCGAGAAACCCTGCCATCACGGTGCGCTCCGGAGCGACATACAGCAGACGGTACGCACCACGGTCGAGTGCTGCCAGCCGGCGCGCGGTCGCCGCCGGATCGAGCGAACTGTTGAGGAAGGTTGCCGGAATGCCATTGGCTTCCAGCGCGTCGACCTGATCCTTCATCAATGCGATCAGGGGCGAGATAACCAGCGTGAGCCCTGGCTCGAGCAGCGCCGGCAATTGATAGCAGAGCGATTTCCCGCCGCCGGTCGGCAGGAGCGCCACGACGTCGCCTCCAGCCATCGCGGCTTCTACGATCTCGCGCTGCAGCGGACGAAACATGGTATACCCGAAGTGATGCTTCAGTGCCTCGTCGAGCGTCATGGCTGGCTTTCAACGTTCGACGCGCGCCGCCGATTACATCGCGCATTCGCCGCACGGGTCGAACTCACGCTCGGAAAAGAGTGCGCGCAACTCGCGCGTGAAATCCTCCAGCGGAGGATTGGTCGGAACCACCCCAAATATCCGTACGTTGCTCCGAAACGGAGGGTCACGTGTTGCGCGGATTTTGGATCGCCCTAAGCGTGTCGGTTACGCTCGTCGCATGTGGGCGAGCGCCGTCGCCTGGGCCCGCGCTTCCGGCGCTGCCCACCGGTGCAACGGCGCAAGTCGAACGCTCCACGCTCCCGTCGGGGAAGATCACGCACATTGTCTTCGTCATTCAAGAGAACCGGACGCTCGACAATATCTTCGGAGGTCCCAAGCCGTTCCCCGGAGCCGACGCTGCCTCGAGCGGGAAGACGATCGACGGCAAGACGATCGCGCTCGCGAAGATCGACCTCGGAACTCTAACGGGCACGCAGGATCCGGACAACTTTCATAAGCCGTGGCTGTGGGCGTGCAACCCGCCCGCCGGACAGCCGCCGTTTAAGGTCGGCGAAGTGTCGCCATGTAAAATGGATGGCTTTAACGTCGCGGCGTCCCCGCATCCCAACTACACGCCGACAGCCTCCACGGCCACGATTTACTCGTACGTCGATTACCCGCAGACCGAACCGTACTGGAACATCGCGCGGCAGTTCACGCTCGGCGACCACTTCTTCATGGGCCACAATAGCGAGTCGTACACGGCCCACCAGTTCCTCTTCTCGGCTCAGTCCGACAATGTCGCTAGCGCGCCGGACTACCACAAGGATTCGGGGTATTGCGGCGCTCTCTATCTCGGTTGCGCCTACACGCCGTGGGGCTGCGATTCTCCCGCCGGAACGACGACGTCCCTGCTCGACGCGCAGGGCATACTGAAGCCAGACGGACCGTTCCCGTGCTTCAAGTACCCGGCTCTTGCCAATCGTGTCGACGAAGCCGGCTTGAAGTGGCGCCTCTACGCGCACTCGCTCTGCGCGAACATCAATGGACTCGACGCGAACGCTTCGATCAGCATGACATCCCTCTGGCCAAAGTCGCGAGGCTGGATGTCCCGCTGCCACTTCCGGACCCCGTTCGAAGCCTTTCTCCCAGCTCGAATTGACACCACAAACTTTCGCACGCCGGAAACCACGTTCCTTACCGACGTCGGCGATAGTCACGGGCTTGCAGACCTCACGTGGGTCTTGCCAGGTCTCGTCACGTCGGACCATCCCGGCGTGCCGGCAGGCTATTGCGGGCCGTGGTGGGTCGCGAACGTCGTGAACGCGATCGGCTTGAACAAGAAGTACTGGGCTTCGACGGTGATCTTCATTTTATGGGACGACTGGGGCGGATATTACGACCATATGCGGCCGTACGTCGTGCGCGATCAGCAAGGCCCTGGTTTCCGCGTACCGCTNNTGCTCAAGTTCACGGAAGAGACGCTCGGGCTCAAATCTCTCGGAGCTACGGATGCCTCTCCGTATCTCCACGACCTCGACGATTTCTTCCAGACGCAGGCGCAGCCGTTTACGAAGATTAAAGTCCCGGCCAGAATCTCGTTCCCGTGCAGCGTCCTGCCCAAGTCCAAACCGAATTCCACCTCGCGATGGCTCCGGATGGACGACGGCGACTAGTCCGCGGTGCCACAGGGGCTGGGTCGCCGTTGGAGAATGGCGGAGGGCTCAGGGCCGACAAGGAGTGCAGGATGACCAAGCGAGTTATACATGCCGCGCTTTGCGCGTTCGTCTTTTTGATTTGCGGCTGTTCGGCGGCGACCACCGTTCCATCGGTTACAGGACCAGTTCCGGAAGCGCTTCCAGCGAAGACGACGTCGGCGCAGTACCTATACGTCTACAATTTAGGTTCGCCCGGCCTCTACCACGGACAGCATGCGCGCTACAGTCTGCCCGACCTGAAGCTGCAGGAAACCACCGAAGGGGATGGCGTGTCGAGCCCGACGGCCTTCGGAACCGCGGGCTTGCCGTTTTTCGTGGATGAGGCCCCTCAG
>PKWF01000125.1:0-8705 GCA_003133185.1 Vulcanimicrobiota bacterium
GCAGGTTCAATTAGCGGTGTTTTGCACAACGAACAGACGACCGAAGTGCGCGTCAGCTTCGCGCCGCGAGTCGCGAAGGCGGCGACCGCCGCCCGCATCGTCGCGGACTTTCACGTCGAGCACCGTGCCGACGGGTCCACGGAGATCGCGTATCGCGTCGCGGACGTTGATGAGCTCGTTCGCTGGGTGCTCGGCTGGGGGGCACAAGCGGAGATTCTCGGGCCCGATGCCGTTCGCGTCCGCGTCGCCGCGGTCGCCGCCGAGATCGCGAAAAAGTATACGTGAAGCTTTAGCAATGCTGTATCTCGATGAGGAGCAAGTCCGCCGGCTCCTGCGATGGGAAGAGCTTATTGCGGCGATGGAGCGCGCGCTTGCAGATTTTTCANNGCGCACGACGTGATGGGCCTTAAAGCCGTTAGCTTCTATCCCGCCAACGAAGGGAGCGACGTTCCGACTCATCAGGCGATCGTTCTGCTCTTCCGAACCGATACCGGCGAGCCGCTGGCCGCCATCGACGGGCGCTTGATCACGGAGATGCGAACGGCCGCCGTCTCGGCCGCCATAACGAAATACCTGATGCCGGCAAAGAGCAGGGTGCTGGGGCTGCTCGGCAGCGGCGTTCAGGCCCAATCGCATTTGGCCGCCCTCTCGAGCATCGCGCAGTTCGAAGAGGTTCGAGTCTGGAGCCGCACGCCCGAACACGCGCAGCGATTCGCGCGGAAGCATGGCGCCGTGGCGATGGAGGCCCAAGCGGCGGTACGCGGAGCCGACGTGATCGTCGTAGCGACGAGCTCCCAGGAACCGGTCCTCGAGGGCGAATGGCTCAAAGCGGGTGCGCACGTCAATGCGGTCGGCGCCAACCGGCCAACGTGGCGCGAGCTCGACGACGAGGCGATGCGCAACACGCTGGTCGTCGACTCGCGCGCAGCCGTGCTGCAAGAGTCGGGCGACGTGATTCTTTCCGGGGCGAAGATCTACGCCGAGATCGGCGAAATCTTCGCAGGAACCAAACGAGCCGCAGCCGGCGAAACGACGATTTTCAAATCGGTGGGCATCGCAGCGGAAGACCTCGCGGCGGCAAGGCTCGTCTACGAAGCGGCCACCAGAAGTAGCGAAGAAAACCTCTAAGTAATCCCGGTGTACGTGCGTGATGCTGAGGAGNNAGCCTCCTCAGCATCACGCACGTACACCGGGATTACTTAGAGGTTTTCTTAATTAGCGAAACCCGTCGAAGCGAAGCCTCGACGGGTTCCGACGCATTCACGCACTCGCCTCGCCTGTTTGGCTACCTGGTCGGAGAGCCCCACCGACGCTGGCGAGCGGTTTGGTCGTTGTCCCGACTCATCGCTCATCGCAACGTTTCAGGTGTTCATCGACCGCGAACGATACGTTCGTCGCACTTCAAATTGGATTCGAAGCTCGTGAATCGTAGCACGCACAAACGGCGTGGACAAGCGCCCACTCGGAGCAATTCACAAGCTGTCCACAAGTTTTTTCCGTTATGCACATCGAACGGCAAACTCCATGCAGCTCCTAACGTTGCTTCTCGCATTGCTTGGCCCGGCGGCTAATCCCACGGTGGTCGCGCAGAGCCTCTTCGGAGGTTTGCCCATCGACGGCATTCACTGCGATAGCGAGGAGGGGTCGGTCGAGCACGTACACACGCAACTGCAGCTCTTCAATCGCGGGCATGCCGTGACGGTGCCGGCCCAGATCGGCATCCCGCAATCGGGGACGTGCCTGTATTGGCTCCATACGCATAGCGCGGACGGCTTCATCCACATCGAGTCCCCGGTGAAGCGCGTCTTTACGCTGGGAGAGTTCTTCGACATCTGGGGGCCCAACTTGAGTTGGACGGAGGCTGGAGCGGTGACGGTGCCCCACGCGGGCCGGCTGAGCATCTGGATCGATGGAACGCCCTGGCACGGGCGCGACCCTCGCGCAATCGTCCTGCGCGACCACGAAACGATCGTTATCCAAAGCGGGCCGCCCTTTGGCAAACCGGCGCACGCCGATTGGTCGAAACTCTAAGGCGGTGACGCACGCTCCTCCGATCGAAATAGACGGGCGCCACCTCACACTTGAAGCGATCGAGGCGGTGGCCTTCGGAGCCTCGATTCGTATCTCGCCCGCCGCCCGCGAGCGCGTCGCGCGTGCCCGCGAGTTTGTTGAAAGCCATCTGGCCGCCGGCGAATCAATCTATGGCGTGACGACCGGCTTCGGGAAACTCGCCAACATCGTCATTGCCCCCGAGGACGCCGCCGAGCTGCAGCTCAATTTGGTCCGCAGCCATGCCGCCGGCACCGGCACGCCGTTGGAGATTCCGGTGGTGCGCGCCGCAGGTGTCCTTCGAGCAAACTCGCTCTCTGCCGGCCATTCGGGGATCAAGCCGCAAACGCTCGACTTAATCGTCGGCATGCTCGAGCGCGGCGTAACGCCCGTCGTGCCGTCCGTGGGATCTCTCGGCGCCAGCGGCGACCTCGCGCCTCTCGCTCACATGACGCTCACGCTGATCGGCGAGGGCCAAGCCTTTTTTCGCGACGAGTTACTGCCGAGCGCCGTCGCACTCGAACGCGCCGGATTGAAGCCCATCGAGCTCGGGGCGAAGGAAGGCCTGGCGCTGGTCAATGGAACGCAGGTGATGACCGCGATTGCGGCGCTGAGTGTGGCGCGGGCGCAGCGCCTCGCCGCCGCGGCCGACCTCATCGGCGCGATGTCGCTCGAGGCCTATCTCGGCAGCGAGCGCGTCTTCGACCGCCGCATCAACGACCTGCGGCCCCATCCGGGGCAGGAGCGCGTGGCGGCCAACCTGCGCGCGTTGCTGAAAGACTCGGAGATCGTGTGGTCGCACGTGGAATGCCAACGCGTCCAAGATCCGTACTCGTTTCGCTGCATTCCGGTCGTTCACGGAGCCGTGCGCGACTCGACGGCCTACGTGCGCCGCGTCACGGAAGTCGAAGCAAACTCGGTAACCGATAACCCGCTGGTGTTTCCGGAGGACGGCGTCTTTCTCTCCGGCGGCAACTTCCACGGCGAGCCGATCGCGCTGGCAATCGACTTCCTGAAGATGGCGATCTGCGAGCTGGCCTCGATAGCCGAGCGCCGCCTCTACCTGTTGCTCAACGCGGAAGATCGCGGCCTGCCGCTCTTTCTCACGAAGCGCCGCGGATTGCAATCGGGACTGATGATCGTGCAGTATACCGCCGCGGCGCTCGTCAACGACAACAAAGGGCTAGCGTGGCCCTCGAGCGTGGATTCAATTCCGACCTCGGCCGGACAAGAAGATCACGTGAGCATGGGGATGACGTCGGCCAATAATCTGCTGCGCGTGCTCGACAATGTGGAAGGCGCGCTCGCCTGCGAGCTGCTTGGCGCGATGGCCGCGACCGATCTTCGGCGCCCGCTTCAATCGGGCCCAGGAACCCGCGCCGCGCACGAAGTCGCGCGAGAGCGCATCCCCGCCTGGAGCAACGATCGCTCGCCGGCGCCGGACATCGCAGCCGCCCGCGAGCTGATCCGCTCGCACCGGCTCGTCGAGGCCGCCGAAGCGGCCGTCCNNGCGTTAAAGGGATTCGGCAGCACGAACGCGTTCGTGTCGGCGTAGCCGGGCGTGTATGACTGCATGAATGCTGGATTGAGCGGTACGCCGTTGGCTCCCCGATCATTCGGCGAGACGCCGTTGTAGAAGTTCGACACGTAGTAGAAGTTGTCGACGTACCCGCACGTGTAGCTATTCGGCGGGAACTGCTTGGTCCAAGGCTCCGACGATCCGCCGAAGCACGCGTTGACCAGATTCGCCAAGAGCAGGTTGGCCTTAATGCGCGGGCTCAGTTGATAGCCGAGCTGGACGCTGAAGTTGACCTGATTCGGCTGCCGGAACGCACCAAAGTCGTCGAAGACCCCGGTCTGGGGATTTGGAATGAAGAGTTCGCCCGCGGACGTACCGTTCTGCGTGGCCGCCAGGCCGCAGGTGGTGTAATCGGCTTGCAGCGGATTCTTGACGTGAATCTTCGAGTTGATGAAGCCTGCAGAGTTGCCCGTGCAGGTGCGAGGATCGATGCCGAGGACGTCGGCTGGGTTACCGTAAAGCGACCCTTCGTTAAACGTCACCGCGGGCGTAATGTTGAATTTATTATGTCTATAGTTCACAAGCGCGCTCAGAACGTTCGGCGATAGATAGGCGTAGTCGAGGCCGACGGGATACCAGCCGTTACGAGCGAGAAGCGGCTGCGGCGACATCGAGTAATACGGATTCCAGATCGGCGCATTATAGCCGGGCTTGAGCTGGATGCACTTGGGGTCCGGGAAGACGTTACCCGCGCCGTTGTTCTGGTAGCACTGGGAGCCGCCGCCGGCTCTCGTGAGGCCATTGAAGTTCGCGATGTCCTGATTGTATGGATCGATCGGGTTGATTGAAGTCCCGGGGAAGCTGTTCCACCGCTCGGCGGCGTTCGTATAGGTGTAGGAGATCAAGAACGAGAGCCCGTTCTTATTGAAGTCTCCCTTGGTGAACTCAGTTTCGAAACCGGCTACGCGCTCCACGCCCGAGTTGAGGCCGCCGGATAGCCCGAAAGGCAAGCCGATGCTGTAGACTTGATTAGTGGCGTAGCGAAAATACGGCGTCACCTTGATCGACATATCGGTGCCCTTGAAACGCCTTTCGTACGAGGCGTCGTAATTATCCGAATACTGCACCAGGGCGTTGTGCAAAGGAGTCGTGTACCCGTACTGCCAGAACGCCTGAAAGAGGTCGTAGGCCAAATTATTATCTTTAGCGTTGTACTGTATTTGGTACGTCTCGGGTTCTTGCGCGTACCGACCGGCCGAAAAGCGCAGAACCGTGTCGGGATCGAGCGTATAGGTCAGTCCCAATTGAGGCGTAAATGCGTAGTCGGAGATCGAGGACGGATAATTATTGCTCAGCAGCAGGTGGCCGTCTTGACCGTTAGGATGGACCGTCTGCACGGGATGTGCCGGAATCGATTTGTCGATCGGGCAGTTGAAGCCGACGAAAGGAATCGGCGGACGGCCGCTCGCGGGGGGTGTCGGAATGAAGTACGGTGCCAGCGTAATAGGGTTATAGCAGAACTCATTTTGACCGGCTAAGAACCAAAAGTTTTGGCCGTTGTTCGAAGTGTTGGCGAGGTTGTACTCGTAGAGTTCGTCGCGCAAGCCGAGATTGATGTTGAGCTTATCGGTCGGCGTCCACAAGTCTTGGAGCGCGACCGCGGTGAAGTTCGGCTCGACCGTGTTGACAAAGCCGGAGTTGCCGGTGTAGGTAACCTGCCAATTCGCTCCGGGAACGCCTATCGCGGGATTCGGAATTGGATCGCCGAACGAACCACTGGTCAGGGCGCTGTTGCACGGCGCCGGCTGCCCCTGCTTATAGACTTGTCCCCCTTTATATATGCTGCCCGTATACCAGGCAAAGCACTCTGTCCCGTTGGTTAGATTCGTCGCCAGCGATCCGAGGCCGTTGTTGAAGTTATCGTTGTTGTAGCGGTTCGTACTCGCCGTGGTATAGTTGACGTCGAACGACAGCAGATGCGCCGAGCTGAGCTGGTTTTCATAGGTGAAGGCTAAGCCGCGCGTATGCGATTCCAGCTCGTAGTCATAGCTGAGGGCACCGAAACCATAGAACGGCGTGCCCCAGCTCAGCGCGCTGGTCTGCAGCCAGTCCGAGTAGAACGAGTAGCCATAGATTCGAAAATAGGCGTTCGACCCTATATTGTGCTGGTATTGCAGTTTGACGATCGAGGCGTTGTTCCAAAATGAGTCACGGTTGTCGGGAGGCACCGCGGAGAAGGTTCCACCCGGACAGGCTCCGGGAATGACCGGCGGCGTTCCGGGTGTTGCATAAGGTGTAATGTTCGCGCAGCGATTGCCCGGCGAACTCGGCGCAAAATATGGAACCGGCGAAATGCCGTTAGCGCTTTCGCCGAAGTGCGTTCCGCTGGGCCAGGTGACGAAGTCAGGCCACACTTCGGGAACCGCGTACTTCGGACCGTATTCATACTGGCTAAGCTCGGTGATGACGTTGGGCCCCAAATCGTTCTGGGAGCTATTGAACTGCGTCTGCAGCGCTACGACGTTATAGAGCACTTGAATGTCGTCGCGGCCGGCGTCGTGCCTATGCGGGATTCCGATGTGGAGATTGACGACACTTTCGCGATCGGCGAGGTTCGAGACGCCATAGGCCGAGTATGCGGGCGTGATCGTTTGGTAACAGCCGGGATCGTTACCAACGGCATGCTTGTTCAGTGTGTTGACAGGCAACGGGACGTATCCATTCTGTCCAGGATTGAGCGTAAACGGGTCCCAGATTGGTGAGGGATTCGGTCCGTCGTAATAACCTTGTCCGCTCGGCGGATTGTAGCCGCAGGTTGGATAGACCCCGGCAAAGTCGAGATTTGCGGTGTTAAACGCGATCGCCGGGTAGCCCCAGACGTCACCGAGATTCGAACCGTTGAATTGATCGAGGTAGCGGTAGTCCTGATTGTAGCCCCCCACGCCGACGTAGTAGGAGAAGAGGCGGTCCGGCGTCGCTCCTCCCGCTTCGACTTGGAGGCTGTGATAGTAGGTCGGCGTGCCGACGCCTCCGCTCACCGTCGCATAGCCCGGATAGGTGCCGGTCTTGATCACCTGATTGATAAATCCGGCTAACCCTGTGGCACTCTCTCCGGCCGTTCCGCCGCCGGCATAGACCTGCAGTTCTTGCTGGCCGAGCGTGCCGGCCGTGCTGCCGGGATAGTTGTCGAACGAACGGTTCACGGGTACGCCGTCGAACTCGTAACCGATCTGGTCGTAGTTTCCGCCGCGAATATAGACCGTCTCATCCCACCCTTGCTGGTTGGGCGGCACGAACACGCCGGGCACCGCGCCAATGGCTGAGTAGGCGTTGTTCAAGTTTCCGCCGCCTCCGATGCCTTCAGCTGCCTGCGTGACGGTCGAGTTCACCGAGTAGACGTCGGTGGTCGTTCCAGGCTTCACGACGTCCATCGACGATCGCGCCGTTACTCGCGCGATCGTTCGCAGTGACGCCTGGAGCGGAATTCGAAGCGTCTGCACTTGGTCGGCAAAGACGGAGACGCCCGTGGTCGTCGAAGACTCAAAGCCTTCCTTGGAGACGGTAATCGTGTAGGTATCGGGAGCCAGCGACAGCATCGAAAATCGGCCCGACGCATCGGTCGTAACCGTTACGGTCTGCGAAGGGCTGATGGCGGCGACGCGGGCCCCGGCGATTGGTCCTCCGCCGGTTCGGGCGACGACTCCGGTAATCGAGCCGGTCGTTCCCGCGTAAGCGCGCACGGGAGCCAGTGCGCATCCGATGACGAGCGCAAGAACGAAGAGTGACCACCCTGGCCGCCACCATCCGCACATGCGAGCCCGTCATTCGCTACGTCGTGCAAGAGGTCTTGTCCGCGGCTGCAAGAATTCCGCGGCTAATATGAGCGCAATCGCGGGCTCTCGCGCGGTTCGGGCGCCGCGCGGTGCGGAACTCACTTGCCTGGGTTGGCCGCAAGAAGCCGCATTGCGCATGTTGATGAACAATCTCGATCCCGAGGTTGCCGAACGTCCCGAGGATCTGGTCGTCTATGGCGGTAACGGCCGCGCCGCACGGTCGTGGGAGGCCTTCGATGCGATCGTTCGCACGTTGCGCCGGCTGAAGGACGACGAGACGCTGATCGTGCAAAGCGGCAAGCCCGTTGCCGTTTTTAAAACGCACGCTCGCGCGCCGCGCGTGCTGATCGCCAACGCCAATCTGGTCCCGAAGTGGGCGGATTGGAGCGTCTTTCGCGAACTCGAAGCACAAGGGCTCACGATGTACGGCCAAATGACGGCGGGTTCGTGGATCTACATCGGCACGCAAGGAATCGTTCAGGGCACCTACGAGACGTTCGCGGAGTTGGGGCGGCGCCACTTCGGCGGGTCCCTTGCCGGCCGGGTGGTGTTGACGGCCGGAGTCGGCGGCATGGGCGGCGCTCAGCCGTTGGCCGTTACGATGAACGGCGGCATCTGTCTGATCGTTGACGTCGATCGCGCCCGCTTGGAACGCCGGCGCGAGCTGCGCTATCTCGACCGAGTCGCCGAATCTCGAGAATCGGCGCTGCTCCAAATCGAGCGTGCGCGAAGCGGCAGCGAGGCCGTCTCGATTGGATATGAAGGAAATGCCGCGCTGGAGTTCCCGCAGCTCTACGACCTCGGCTTTCGTCCCGATGCGGTGACCGATCAAACCTCGGCACACGACTTGCTTGACGGATACGTGCCCGCCGGCCTTTCACTCGCGCAGGCCGCCGAGCTGCGCAAGCGCGATCCCGGCGAGTATCAGCAAAGGGCCCTGGAAAGCTGCGCGCAAGAGGTGCGAGCGATGGTGCGGTATCTTGACGCCGGCGCCATCGTCTTCGATTACGGCAACAACATCCGCGCTCAAGCGCAGCGCGCCGGTTTCGAGCGCGCCTTCGATTTCCCCGGCTTCGTTCCGGCGTTCATTCGCCCACTCTTCTGCCGCGGCTCGGGGCCGTTTCGCTTCGCAGCGCTCTCCGGCGACCCCAACGACATCGCCGCTTGCGATGAGAAGCTGCTCGAGTTGTTCGACGACGATTCCTCGCTGACGCGCTGGTTACAGCTGGCACGCGAGCGCATCGCCTTTCAAGGGTTACCGGCCCGCATCTGCTGGCTCCCTTACGGGCGACGCGCCAAGGCGG
>PKWF01000125.1:8802-10944 GCA_003133185.1 Vulcanimicrobiota bacterium
GGCGTCGTGCGCCACGCCGACGCCGGCTACGATCTCGCCATCGAAACGGCCGACGCAGAAGGACTCGATTGGCGTCTCTGATCGTCCCCTCCCAGTGTCATGGTGAGCCTGTCGAACCATGACGTGGCGATAAGGCGGCCTCTACGAAACGATTGCTCGTGCGAGCAAAGACGATCGTCACCTGCGATACTCAAGCTCCGCAATGTGGTATTGACTTCGATACGCTCGGGCGNNCCAGTGTCACCCCGAGCGCGGTCGAAGGGTGGCAAGAATTAAACCTTCAGGATTACATCGTCTTCCCCGGGTTTGTCGACGCGCATGCACATCCGCTCTATGCGGGAAACCGCGAGCCGGATTTCGCCGCACGCGTGTGTGGCGAGCCGCCGCCGCTCGGCATGCGGTACACGATCGAGCGGACGCGCGAAGCGCTGCTCGATCCGGGAGCGTTCTATGAAAGAACGATCCGTCCGAGGCTTCACGCGATGCTCGCGCACGGTACGACGACGCTCGAAACCAAAACGGGCTACGCGCTGCATAAACCGGGCGAAGCCGCGCTGCTCGATCTGATCGCCCGGCATCGCGACGATGCCGACGTTCCGCGGCTCGTGGCAACCTTTCTCGGCGCGCATGCGCTGCCGCCGGAGTTCGAACGCGAAGACGCGTTCGTCGATTATCTGATCGACCAAGTCATTCCGGCGGCGGCCGCGCACGGTGCCGTCTACGCCGACGCGTTCTGCGAACCGGGATTCTTTTCTCCTCCGCAAACGCGCCGGTATCTCGACGCCGCGCGCCTGCACGGCATGCGCTTACGCGTTCATTGCGACGAGATGGCTTACGGGGCCGCCGCTGAGATGGCAGCCCGGCTCGAAGTCGATGCGGTCGATCACTGTAATTTCATTCGAGAGGACGACGTGCGCGCGATCGCCGAGCGTGGCATCGTCGTGGTCGCCTGCCCCGCAACGATTCTCTTTCTCGATCTTCCGCAACGCGCGCCGGTGCGCTCGCTCCTCGAGGCCGGTGCGATGGTTGCGCTTGCGAGCGACTATAATCCCGGAACCTCGCCCTGCTTCAATCTGCAGAGCGTGGCGCACTTCGGCCGCAAACTCTTCGGGCTCTCGGCGGCCGAGGCGCTCTATGCCGTCACTCGGGCCGCCGCCCACTCGCTGCGCCGCGACGCAGGCAGCCTCCGCCCCGGCGGCGTGGCCGACTTCGTTGCGTTACGCCTCGGATCGCCGGAGGAGTTCGGCTGGGAGTTCGGCGGCAACATCGCTGCCGCAGTCGTCAAAAACGGCGCGCTGGTGTCGTGACCGACGAGCTCGTCCGCTGTGCCCGCGCTCTCGTTTCGGGAGAAACGCGTAACGATTTCGCCTTCGTCGTGCGCGGCGGACGCATCGTCGCGAGCGGCGATTTTCTCGAAATCCGCGACCGAGGCCCAGATCTCCACGAGCGCTCCTTCCCGGCCGATCGGCTCGTCGCTCCCGGCTTTATCAACGGACACAGTCATGCCTATCAAATCCTGTTGCGGGGATGGGCCGATGATTTGCCCTTTGCAAAATGGCGCAGCGACGCGTTGTATCGAGTCGTGCCTCGGCTGACGCCGGACGACGTCTACTGGACGTTCGTCGCGGCATTCGCCGAGATGCTGGCGGCGGGAATTACCACGGTTGCCGAGTTCTTCTACCTCAACGGCTTGGGCAACGAGCGTGCCGAGGCGGCGATTCGCGCCGCGCGCGAAACGGGCATTCGACTGATTCTGGCGCGAACGTGGATGGACGCGGAATACGCGCCGCCGGAGTTCTGCGAAACCGCCGACGTCGCCGCGCAGCGGACGCGCGAGCTGATGCAAGGCTATCCCGATGCCAACGTCTGCGTTGCTCCGCATTCGCTGCACGCCGCATCGCAGGAGATGATTCGAAGCGCCGCCGACTTCTCGCGGCGGTTCGATTGCGCACTCCACATTCACGTTGCTGAAGCACCGTACGAAGGTGAAGAAACGCTCGCGCGCTTCGGAACGACCCCGATCGCCCTTCTCGACGAGCTTGGTGCGCTAACCGCGCGTACGGTAGCCGTGCATGGGATTCATCTTTTGGAGCGGGAGAAGGAGATGCTCGCCCGCGCCGGAGCGCGAGTCGTGCATAATCC
>PKWF01000116.1:0-9828 GCA_003133185.1 Vulcanimicrobiota bacterium
ATCGCCTCTACGCGACGCTCTATGTCGAGGGCAAGCGGAAGGCGCTCGGCGACAGCCGGCTCGTCGGCGAACTGGTCCGCAAAGGGATTGATGGCGATGCCGCTACCGGTGCGGTCGCATCGCTGGAGAACGATGAGGCGTCGCGCTGCGCCGCGGCCTTCGAAAAACTTCTCGGCAAGAAGCCCGATGTAGCGTATCCGTCTGCTGCCCGGCGTTTGGAGCGGCTCGGTTTCCCCGCCGCGACGATCTATCGAATCTTGCGCGAACACGCCGCCAAGTACGGTCCGCTAGCGACTGAAAAAGAGGCGCTCTCGTAGCTGTCCCAGTCGTTTCCGCGCTCGGGCACTGGTCCCGTCATGGCGACGCAAACGATTGTTCTGGCCGACGACGATCGTGCGATTCGCGAACTGCTGACGCACCATCTCGAGCGTGAAGGTTTCGCGGTCGTCGGTGTTGCCGACGGCAACTCAGCGCTTCGCCTGGCGCGCGGTGCCGCGGATCTTCTAGTGCTGGACGTCGGACTCCCTGGGGTTGACGGCTACGACGTCGCGCGAACGCTTCGACGCGAAGACCGCGCCGTGCCGATCGTCATGGTGACGGCACGCTGCGATGAGCTCGATCGCGTCGTGGGTTTCGAACTCGGCGCCGACGACTATCTGTGCA
The DNA here is from genome assembly GCA_003133185.1 of Vulcanimicrobiota bacterium. Taxonomy (GTDB): domain Bacteria; phylum Vulcanimicrobiota; class Vulcanimicrobiia; order Vulcanimicrobiales; family Vulcanimicrobiaceae; genus Cybelea; species Cybelea tyrphae. The sequence continues at coordinate 664 of PKWF01000116.1, forward strand.
AACCGTTCTCCCCGCGCGAGCTGGTCGTCCGCGTCAAGGCGATCCTGCGGCGCGCCGGTCGCCCCGTCGCGCAAGCCGGACCGCTCCTGCGCTTCGGCCGGCTCGAGATCGATCCGGCCGCGCGCGAGGCGCGCGTCGACGGAACCGACGTCAAGCTCAAGCCACGCGAGTTCGCGCTCTTGATGGAGTTTGCAGATAATCCCGGCGTTGCGCTCTCGCGAGATTGGCTGCTCCAACGCGTGTGGGGCTTCGATTTCAACGGCGACGAACGAACGATCGACGTCCACGTCCACCGCTTGCGCGCAAAAATCGAAGAACCGTGGAAGCTTCCGCCGATGCTGCGGACCGTGCACGGATTCGGTTACAAGTTCCTTCGACCGTAGCGCGTTGAAGCATCATGCTGGATCTCGAACGGCTTGCAAACTCCATCGGCGAGTGCGCGGTGCTGCCGACGGTCGGCCACGAGCTGCGCACGCCGCTGACCTCGATCCGCGGCTATATCGAGACCGTGCTCGATGGTCAGATCGACCCGCAGACGTCGCGCCGCTTTCTCGAAACGGCTCGACGCGAAGCCCTTCGCCTCGGCCGGCTGATCGACGGGATGCTGGAGATCTCGATGCTCGAGCGTAGGCCGAGCCTCGCTCAGTGCGACGTCGTCGAACAGATTCGCGCAACCATCGACATGATTGCGCCGATCGCGCACAAGCGCGACGTCACGATTCGCACGCGCTCGCCGAAGCGCGCCGTGGCGCGCCTGGACGCCGATGAATGCGTTCATGCGCTCTCAAACCTCGTCGAGAATGCGGTGAAGCACGGCAGCGAGCACGGCACCGTCAAGGTCGCGTGCCGCCGGGCGGACCCGTTTGTCGAGGTTGCCGTGGACGACGACGGCGGCGGCGTCGATCCGGCGCGGCGAGAAGCGATCTTCACACTAGGTGTCCGCGGCGCGGGTACGGATCGGACGGGCAGCGGCATCGGATTGGCCGTCGTCAAGGCCATCGCCGAACGCGCCGGCGGTGACGTTCGGGTGGGGTCGTCCTCGCTCGGCGGTGCCCGATTTGTTTTGCGGCTTCCGGCGGGATAGCGGGGCGGGCCCGTCGTAGATAACAGTCCGTGGCTATGTCCCGGGTTCCGTTCGCACATGCGAGTGAAGCCGAGCTCGCGCGGATCTTTGACTTCTACCAAATCGTCTGGCAGTACGAACCCCGCAGCTTCCCAATCGCTTGGAACGAACACGGTCGCCCCATCGAGTTTTTCACACCGGATTTTTATCTTCCGGAGTACGACCTATACCTCGAGCTGACCGTCGCCAAACCGATCCGCAACTCGCGCAAAAACCGAAAGGTCCGCTTGCTGCGCTCGCATCATCCCCGCATCAACGTCAAGCTTTTCACCCGCCGCGATGTCGAGCGTGTCTTCTCGCGTTCGATGAAGCGGGCCTCATGATCGGGGATCCGCTCTTCGACTCCACTTCAATCGCTGCGCGCGTCGCACAAATTGGATCGGCTATCTCGCAGGACTACGCGGGCAACGTGCCGGTCATGGTCGGAATGCTGGCGGCCAAGGACACGTTTTTCGCCGACCTGGCGAGGGCCATCACGATTCCCTGCCAGCTCGACGTTATCTCGGTCAACCGCTACGGGGACGGCGACGGCATCGTATTGGAAAAAGACCTGGCAATCCCGATCGAAGGGCGGCACGTCATCCTGGTTGACGATACGGTGGATACCGGCCTGACGCTCCAATTCGTCGTCAAGACGCTGCTGGCGCGCAAGCCGGCCTCACTTGCCGTCTGTACGTTACTCGATCGACCGCACCGAAGGATCGCCGACATCGAAATTAAGTACAGGTGCTTCGAAGCCCCCGACGTATTCGTGGTGGGCTATGGACTTGGTTATCTAGGGCGTTATCGGGAATTGCCGGCTTTGTACGCACACGGAACGTGGCCCGCATGACGGGCGCGAGAATCACGATCGCCGCGCTCGTCTGCCTGGTGGCGATCGCGCTGATTCCGGCTCGCAGCTTCGCGCTCGAGCTGCGTTCGATCGAACAAGCCGCGGCCGATTATCGCAGCCCCAACGAGCACCTGGAGGAAATGTTTCGCGCCGCCTTGCTCGATACGAGCCGCCTCGCAGAGTACGCCCCCGACGGCACCGCCTATATTCCGACCGGGGACATCCCGGCGGAGTGGTTGCGCGACGCGAGCGCACAGGCGCGTCCCTATCTTTTCTTCGCCAAAGAGGACCCCGACGTTCGCGGATTGCTGCGCGCCATAATCGCGCGCATGGCCAAGTACCTGCAGATCGATCCCTATGCCAACGCCTACACGTTGGATTACCGCGTCTGGGAACAGAAGTTCGAACTTGACTCGCTGGCCTATCCAACGACGCTAGCGTGGAGCTATTGGAAGACCACCGGCGATACGAGCATTTTCACCGGCGATTTCTCTACCATGCTCGACGACGTGCTGGCCACGATGCAGCGCGAACAGAATCACCCGCGCTTCTCGCGCTACACGCATAAGGAGCTTTCCAACGACGGCGCCGGTCGGGCGGTCGGCTACACGGGAATGATTTGGACCGGTTTCCGGCCGTCGGACGACGCGTGTTACTTTAACTTCTTGATTCCATCGGAAATGTTCGCGGTCGTCGCGCTCGGCGACATGTCGGAGATCGAGCTCAAGGTCTACCACAACGTGGTCAAGGCGCGCGAGGCTCGCGCGTTACGCGACGAAGTGCAGCGCGGCATTCAGACCTACGGCTTGGTGCTCGTTCCAAAGTACGGCTACATCTACGCCTACGAAGTGGACGGTTTCGGCCATGCGATTCTTACCGACGATGCAAACATCCCCAGCCTGCTCGCCGCTCCCTATTTCGGCTACACGATGCCCAACGACCGCTACTACGAAAACACGCGGCGTTTCTTGCTCTCGCAAGACAACCCGTCGTTCTACCAAGGCCACGTGGCGCGGGGGATCGGCAGCTATCACACGCCGGAGCATTATATCTGGCCGCTTGCGCTCATTATCGAGGGCATGACCGCGACTTCGGGCGCCGAGAAACAGGACGTTCTCGGACAGCTGCTGGCCAGCGATCCGGGCGATCATCTGTTGCACGAGTCGTTCAATCCCGATAATCCGCAGCAGTTCACGCGGCGCAACTTCGGCTGGCCCAACGCGTTGTTTTCCGAGTTTGTGATCACGCAGTTCGAAGGCGATCCGGGGATCCCGATGGGCGACACGAGCGACCTAGAGTTTCGCTCGGAGTAGCCTTTTAAGGGCTCCGCAATTTCTAATATGAAGGCCGACATCATTCTCGGCTGTCAATGGGGAGATGAGGGCAAGGGCCGCATCATCGATCTGTACGCCGCCGATTACGACGTCGTCGCGCGATTCGGCGGCGGCGATAATGCCGGACACTCGATCGTCGTCGGCTCGCAAGAGCTGGCACTGCGGATCGTCCCGTCGGCGGTGATGCATCCCGACGTCGAGCTTTTTGTCGGGGGAGGGGCCGTCGTCAATCCGCAAACGTTGCTTGACGAGCTGGGACGTCTCGCGGCGATCGGCATCGACACCTCGCGCGTCAAGATTTCCGATCGCGCGCACATCGTGCTGCCGCACCACGTGACGCGCGACGCGGCAGCGGAGCGCGAGCGCGGAAGCGGTGCTATTGGCACGACCGGGCGTGGGATTGGGCCGGCGTACGTCGATCGCGTGGCGAGAAGCGGCATTCGCTTCGCGGACGCGATACATGAGGCTAGCGCCGAAACCGATGCCGACACCGCGGTGGTGCTCGAAGCCGCACGGCGGCTGGCGCCCCACGTTGTCGACGGCGTAGCGTACATTCACGAACGGCTGGACGGCGGGAAGCGGATCCTGCTCGAAGGCGCTCAAGGTGCCCTGCTCGACGTCGGCTACGGCACCTATCCGTACGTGACGAGCTCGCACACGATCGCGGGCGGCGCTTGCACGGGACTCGGCATCGGCCCGGGCACCATCGGCCGCGTGATCGGCGTCTTCAAGGCCTATTGCACGCGGGTGGGCGCGGGTCCGCTGCCGTCGGAGCTGCACGACGAACGCGGCGAGAAGCTGCGCCGTCAAGGCGGCGAGTTCGGAACGGTAACCGGGCGCCCGCGCCGTTGCGGATGGTTCGATGCCGTCGCCGCGCGGTACGCCGTCGCGCTCAACGGACTGACGAACGCGATCGTCACAAAGCTCGACGTACTGACCGGCTTCGAGCGAATCGGGCTCGTGACGAGCTATCGCGTGGGAGGCCGCAGCGCCGGCTTTAGCGCCGCCGGCGAGCCCGATCTGCAGACCGATGTCGAAGAGTTGCCCGGATGGAGCGAACCGATCGCAGACTGCCGGCAAATCGCCGATCTGCCGGCGACCGCGCGGGCGTACCTGCAGCGCTTGCAAGAGGTCCTCAACGTGCCCATCGAGATGGTTTCAGTTGGGCGCGAACGTTCGCAGTTGGCTCGCTGAGGCGGCGCGGCGGGAGTTCTCTACGCATATGGGCCGATTCGTCTTCCCGCTGCAGCCTTTGCTCGACGCGCGCGGGCGAAAAGAAGAAGAGAAGCGACGCGCGTTTGCCAGCGCCAAAGCGGCGCGCGACGCGAGCGTGCGTGACCTCGATCGCCTTTCCGGGGCGTTACGTATTGGCGGGCGCGCGCTGCATGAGTGCGCCATGATGGGTTCCACGGCGAGTCTGCGCCTGCACGACGCGCACCTTCGCTATCTCGAGCGAGCCCTCCAATCGCGCGAAAGGAGCAACGCGGAATCGGCGCCTGCTTTCGATCGGGCTGCGTCGGAGCTGTACGCCGCGAATCGCGAGCGCCGCCTGATCGAGAAGCTCAAGGAGCGCCGGCTGCAAGAGTTCGAGCGCGAAGAGGCGCGCCGCGACGAGCGTGAGCTCGACGAAGCTAACGCCAAGCCCTTCAACAGCGATCGGGGTAGACAACGATGATTAGCCTGACGAGGGTGAACGGGCAGCCGGTGATGTTGAACTGCGATTTGATCGAGTCGATCGAGGAGAACGGGCACACCGTCATCACGCTTACGACCGGAAATGCGGTTGTGGTCTCCGAGCGCATGCCGGAGATCGAGGCGAGGATCGTCGCATTCAAGCAAAGGATCTACGGCCCGCGCGAGCCGAGCGCTTAACGAAGCCGGCTTATGCCCTGGAGCTTCTGGGAAGCGTACGCGGTAAAACTGCTGATTCTCGGACTCATGCTGGCCGCGCTTTACGCCTTAGCGCGCCGGCTCAAAGGTCTGAGGTTCTTTGCTCGCGGCGTCGACCGATACGTCACCGTCATCGAATCCACGATGCTATCGCAGCACGCCACCGTCCATCTGCTTCGCGTTGGTCGGCGCTATCTTTTGATCGGCGGCGGCAATGCCGGGCTCTTCAAGCTCGCCGAATTTAGCGCCGGCGAGCTCGAGGTTCCTTAGACGGCAAAATATCTGAACTGAGCGATCTTATTCCCGGCGGTTTCGACAAGGTAGATCTGGCTGTCGATCCCGAGCACCATCGCTGTTGGTTCCGAGTTCGCCGTCGGAATCTTGTAATAGTTGATGTGGTGACCTCTGAAGAAGAACTGTCCGATTTTGTTGCCGGCCGTATCGGTAAAGTAAAAGTTCCCATCGACGCCTTGAACGATTTGATTGGGAGTCTGCGCTCCAGGAAGCGGATACTCCGCGGTCACGACGCCGCTCGTGGAAATACGCCCGATCTTGAGCGACTTTTCTTCGGTAAACCATAACGCGTTGTCGAGGCTGGGCGCGATGCCGGTCGGCTTGGAATCCGCGGTCGGGACGGCGTATTCGTTTAACGGGGATCCGCTGATCGGCAAACGACCGATGCGGTTCGTGCCGGGCTCGGTGAACCAGAGCGCGTCGTCGGGACCGTTGGTAATCGTCAGCGGTTGCGCGTTACCGGTTAGCCGATACTGCGTGAATATGACGAAAGGTCTTTTCTGGATCGATTTGACTCGCCAGATGGAGTTGGTTCCCGGATCGGTTAACCACATATTGCCGTCTGAGCCCAACGTGATGCCGACGGGCCGCGCCGCGCTGTCGGGAAGCTTGTACTCGACGAATGGCTGGCCCACCACCGTGATTTGCCCGACTGCGGCACGATTGGTTTCGGTAAACCACAGGTTCAAGTCCGGCGGCGAGCCCGACGCGATGCCGTTTGGCTCGGCGTGGCGCGTGGGAGTTACCTGGTCCATGATGTGACCGCCGTGAAGCAGCGTCCCTAGCTTGCTCGCCGCAAACTCCGTGAACCAGAGATTGCCGTCGCTTCCGACCGCAATTCCCATCGGCTGGCTCGAGGCGGTCGGAATCGTATACTGAGCGACCACCGCCGGCGGCGGCGTAGGCGGCGGCGTCGGCGTGCCGCTGGTGATCGGCGTCCCCTTGCCGCACGCGGCCAGAACGACGAGCGTCAAGACTGCGAGCAAAGCGCGCGCCTGTGGCAATTGCTTCTCCTTAGGAACCGGCAGGGTGAATAGCCCTCCCCTTATTGGCAGACCGTTTCCGCATTCCCCCGACGCGGCAAGCGGCGCGGCCTCCGCTGCCAGCCTTCTAATACTAATTGCTTAGTTGACAACGCGATTCCGGTGCGTTACTATTCAACTAACGAATTAATAGAAGTAACCTTTCCACACGGAGAAAGCGAGCATGGCACGACGACGTTCCAGCACCCTGACCGAAGCCGAGCTGCGGCTGATGGAGGTGCTTTGGGAGAAGGGTCAAGCGACGGTTGCCGAAGTGACGGCCGCGTTGCCGCCCCCGCCCAGCGCCTACAATAGCGTCCTCACGACGTTGCGCATCTTGGAACGAAAAGGATACGTCGCCCACGACGAGGCCGGTCGCGCCTTCGTCTATCGGCCCTTACTCGCGCGTGAGGATGCCGCGAAGAGTGCGGTGGGGCATTTGCTCTCGCGCTTTTTTGACAACAGCGCGGGAACGCTGGCACTGCGCTTGATTCAAAGCGAACGTCCGTCCAACGAGGAGCTAGTGCGGCTCAAGGCGCTGATCGAGACCTACGAGGAGGGTCCGAAATGATCGCGATCGCGGCCACCGTGCTCAACGCGCTCTGGCAAGACGCGCTGCTGGTCGTCGCCGTCTGGCTCGTCTTACATGCGTGGCCGCGGATCAACGCGGCGACGCGCTACGCCGTCTGGATCGTGACGCTTATCGCCGCGCTCGTCGTGCCGATCGTCACGACAATGGCCTTCTTTACGTCGCCAACACCACCGGCGGCGGCGACTGCCGCCGAACGCATTTCTCCAACGAGCTCTCGCAGCGTCGTCATACCGCAGCGGCGCCGCCACCGGGAGATTCGGACGATCGGCTCTCCGGGCACGATGGTCTCCCTACCCACTCGTCTGCACGTCACGCTGCCCTTGCGCGTCGCGCTCGTTGTGTTCGCCGCGTGGGCGTTGCTGACGGGCTATGCCGTAATCGGCCTTCTGATTGGGCTCGCTCGCCTCGAGCGGCTAAAACGGGACGCCTTGCCGCTTCCCGTCGAGTATCGCGATTCGATGCCGCAATGGAGCGCAGCGAATAAAGGACGGCGCCCCGTTCGGCTTTGCATAAGCGAAGCGATCGACGTACCGGTGGCCATCGGCCTGTTCGACGCAATGATTTTGATACCGCAATCGCTGCTGGAACGTCTCGCGCCGGGGGAGGTCGAGCAGATCAGCCTGCACGAGCTCGCACATCTTCGTCGGGCCGACGACTGGAGCAACTGTCTCCAGCGGCTGATCGTCGCGGCGCTCGGTTGGAATCCCGCCGCTATCTTCATCGGGCAACAACTCGAGTTGGAGCGTGAAGTTGCCTGCGACGACTGGGTGCTCGCATCGGTGGGCGCCGTGCGCCCCTATGCGATGTGCTTGACGAAGATGGCTGAAACCGCGGTATGGCCGCACCATCCAATGCCGGCACCGGGCGTCTTTACGACTCGCAAGCAGATCTCGCTGCGGATCGAGCGGCTCTTAGCTACCGGACGCAACATTGCGACGACGCTCACTATCGGTCCGGCTGCAGCCGCGGCGGTTGCGGTTGTCGCACTAGCGATCGTTATATCGTTCGTCGCACCGTCGATTGCCGCCCCAGCGGTAACGGTCGCTCCGGCGGTACCGAAGAAAACGATCGCGACGCCGACGCCCGAGGTGAAGATCGTGCGCGTTGCCGTGTCGATCGCGCCGATGGCGCCGATGGCGCCGTTGGCACACGTCACGACGGAGCCCGTGCGTGTAAGCGTCGCCAAAAAGCTCAGCGTTGCCGCGACCCAAGTGGCCGTTGCGCAGAGCGATGGGAAGTCGTGCGCCGGCTGCGATCTAGAAGGAGTGAACTGGGCTGGCCGCGACCTTCGCGGCGCAAACTATACCGGCGTCGACTTCAGCCGGGCAAATCTCGCGGGCGTCAACCTTTCCGAGAGTGTCCTCAACGGCGCCGATTTTACGAAGGCAAATCTCAGAGGTGCGTCGTTTCGTCACGCGCACTTGACGGGCTGCGATTTCTCGCAAGCCAACCTCGAGGGTGCCGATTTTACGAATGCCTGGATAGCGGAGTGTCAGTTTACCGGCGCGCGGCTGGAAGGCTCACAACTTCGCGATATCCTCAACGGCTGCAAGGGCTGCGATTTCAGCCACGCCGACCTTGCGCGGCTCGACTTAGCCGGCGTACGAATCAATGGCGACGATTTCACGCACGCGGATCTGCGCTACGTCAACTTCGCCGGCGCGGAGCTGGTCGCTTGCGACTTCAGCGACGCGCGCTTGGACGGCGCAAACTTCGCCGGCGCGACGCTCAACGGATGCGATGTCGACGGCGTCGATCTCAGACACGTGGATTTCTCGAAGGCCAAGATCATCGACATGGATATCCCGGAGAGAAACGCTCCGCCGTAACCTGAACCCGGCGATCTAATCGTCTTTGAAAAAGCCTCGCGGCCGAGGCTAGGTTTCCTGCGCCCTCCGGCCGCATCCTCAACGGGAGCAACACCATATGAACTACCTATTAGCAGCGCTCTTCGCACTCGCGATCGCCGCGACGTGCGCGCCGGCATTAGCGTATCCGCGACTGACCGTGCCGCAGTCGGCGAATCCTCCGTTGGATCCGAATGCGCCGGCAGCGCAATGGTCGCAGGCCGCGAGCCT
>PKWF01000116.1:9873-11737 GCA_003133185.1 Vulcanimicrobiota bacterium
TATCAGTTCTACGCTACGCCGAACGGAACGCATTACGAATTCTCGTCGGAGAACACCGCATACTCGCCCAACTGGGAGTCGGCCGGAGCCGCGCATAACGACGGATATACCGTAACGATGAAGATTCCGTTCGACGTGCTGCGCAACGCCCACGGTGGGATTTGGACGGCACAGTTTGTGCGGTACGTTCACGCGACGGGCGAGCAGCAGGTCTGGTCGTACGACAAAATCCAGATGCAGCCCGATTCGTACGGTAACGCAGATTACGCGCACGCAGGCTCCATCGACGTCCCGCACATCACTGGCATTTCGGCGTCGCGGCCGAAGCCGAGGGCCGCGCTGTACGCCTTGGGCGAAGCGGCGAGCCGCAGCATCGGCGGATCCACGTCGCGGGTCGGTGCGGACCTGTCGGTCCCGATTACGCCGACCGCCTCGTTCTACTCCACTTTCCATCCCGACTACTCGAACGTCGAGCTCGATCAGCAGTCCATCGCGCCGACGGTCTATCAACGGTACTACAGCGAGGTTCGGCCGTTTTTCACCCAAGCCGCGAACTTCTATAACGCGTTCAACTGCGACGCGTGCCCAAACGTCCAAGCCCTCTACACGCCTGCGATTCCGACGCCGAGCGAAGGATATGCCGTCGAAGGTAAACAGGGGCCGCTTGGCTTTGCCTCCTTCGACGCGATCGGTGAAAATCGAAACGATCTCGCCGGGGCGCTGGACTACACGTCGCCGGATACGAGGTGGCAGGGGAGCATCGAACGCGTCGCCGTGAGCCTGCCCGGCTTAGTGGACGACGTGACGGAAACCGGGATGGCGTACTCCGATCTCAAACACGTCAGCGGCTATTTTAACTACGGCGACGATACGGGCACGAACGTCCTCCTGCCCGACCAGGCGCAGTATTACGATCTCGGTGGCGGGTGGGCGAATCAAACCTTCGGCTTCTTTGGCGCGACGCGTAAGGTCGGCGAGTATTACGACCCCGTCGATGGCTTCGTCTCCCATCCCGGGATTGCCGGCTACGCGCTCTACAGCGCAAAGATTTGGGATTTCGACGGGAACAGCGATCTCAAGGCGGTGGGCGTCTCCGGATTCGTCGACCGGTATCAGGGGCCATCGATGGGGAGCGCGCAGAGCGACAACCAAGTGCTGCTCGACGTCCTAACGAAGAACGCGCTCGATTTCCAGGTGTTCAGCGGTTCCAACTATTGGCGCTTCGGAAGCGTCTTGACGCCGATTTCGCAGAATGCCGGCTTTTCGTTCACGTACGACAGCGGCTTGCAGACGAACAATCCNNTAACACGGGGCGATACGGCACGGGGCGGCTCGACACGTGGTTTCGCACGACGACGATCCGCGTGGGCAATCGCGGAGCGCTTACATTGGCGCTCGACGATACGGCCCAATTGTTGGCAAGCCTGGGGCCCGACAACATTCAATGGTTCGAAAGCCTGAGCTATGCGTATCAGATTTCAAGCAACTCGTCTTTTGCCGTCGGAATACGGAGCGTGATCGGTGATCCGCCGATTCCCAATGGCGGCGGCGATTGTATCGGCCGTTGTTCGAACGTTTCGGTGGCGTACCACTTACGGCTCCGCACGAGCGAGATTTATCTCGCATACGGCGATCCCAACACGCTCACAACCGTGCCGCAAGCGATTTTCAAACTAATCTTCTACGCAGGAGCGCAAAAGGGTACGTAGGAGTCCCGGCTCGGATTTACTTCCCCGCAAGATTCGGTTTCGACGATACCGACGACGATGACCTGATGCAGGCTCAGATCGTTGTCGGCTTGACGCGAGCACATTCATCAAGCTTACTACTACTCGCTCTGTAGCTCTGCTGCCGAGATCACCGC
>PKWF01000295.1:0-222 GCA_003133185.1 Vulcanimicrobiota bacterium
CGATCTTCCAGGCTCCGACGGGCTCGCCGAGCACGCTCACGTCGGGTAAATGGGCGGCCGGTCCGGATGCCGTCGCCTTGATCATGCCGGGGAAGTTCGTAATAGGGACGCTCGTAACGCAGCTCTGGTCGGTCGCCGGGCCGTCGAACCGTCCCAATCTTAGCGTATTCTTTCTTCAGCCGTTTATCAATTACAATCTCAAGAACGGCTGGGCTCTATCGA
>PKWF01000295.1:259-3365 GCA_003133185.1 Vulcanimicrobiota bacterium
CAGACGAACCTCAAGATCTCGTGGAGTCTGCTCTGGCCCGTTAAACGCGGGATCAACATCGGCCAACTATTGCAGGAAGCGCAATAAGTATTTACAGGTTGAAGGTGTAGCCAAGGAGCGGTCCGCTCATGTTGAACTTTTGAACCGCGACGTTGGGTGGAAACGCGAAGTAGTTCAGCGTACGGTAAGTAGCGATCAAGGTTTGGCCGTGATTGAATGCATAGCCCGCGCCGGTNNTAACGCCTTCCCGCGCAGCCCGGTGATAACGTCGTTTGTTAGCGTCGAAGCAACTACCGTGCCGTTTGTCGTTAAGGTTCCCCGCCTACCGGTGATGGTGGCGTTATAGCCCAGCGTCAGGTTTATCGGGAACTCACGCACCCCAAGGAAGATGCTTAGATCGGCATCGTGACCGCGTGCCATTGTGTAGCCCGCGGCAGCCTCCCAAATCCTGGGGACGAGCCGAGCCGACGTGCCGAGACCAATCGCAAACTGATGCCTACCCAATGGCCCGCTGACCGTTCCGGTCTCACTCGCGCTGGCCGTAGCGTTCGTATAAATGTAGTCCCCGAAAATGTCGAAGTTGCCCTTGCGCAGATCGAGCGCCCCCATCGCGGCAGAGTTCAGCTTCGATATGTAATCGGCCGGGGTGGTCGTGAAGTTAACGACCCCGCTGTGCCCCGCACGCAGCGGCAGGTTGGGAATGGTGTATTGAACCGAACCGTGCACGGTGGGAAGCCAGATGTACGGCGCGAGCGTTATATGAGTCTGCCCGTCGTACTCCCTGTCCATGAGCGTCGGACTGGCCGCCGGCGCGGGGGCCGGCGCCGTCGTGTCTTGCGCCAAAACGACGGTTGTCGCAGCCGAGAAGGCCGCCATAAATAGAACCACAGACGAAGCAACGCGCTTCGTCGAAGTTAAAGCATTCATCGCGCTAGATTCTACCGGGGAGCGTCCAAAGCGTCAATCCCAAAGACGCAAAAAAACTCTGCTGGGGCTGTCGATTGCGTTAATGGGACAGCAAACCGTCGCCCTCGGCGCTATCATGGGTCATGGCCGTTAATGCGCCCGCTCGCTATACGGCGCGCATGGAAGAGTCCGTCAACATCGCCGAGGACGTTGCTTACGAGCGGCTCTCGACCGGTATTCTGGAGTTCACGGTGCGCGCCGCGATCGCGCGATCTGAGGATGACAGCGAATGGGAGCATGAAGAGCTGCGCCGGCGAGGACTAAGCGGCATCCAAATCTTCCGAAACGGCAAAGCCATCTGGACGGATCGCGATACTTTTGAGACCGAGCTCGCCGAGGCCAGGCGTTCGAAATGCGAGAGCCGTTTCGACGAAAGGAACGAACTCGACCCAACTTTTCTGGAAGAACTCGATCGCAATCTACGGCAGCGCTGGCGGCTCGCCGGCTACGAAGTCTCCAGTCTATTGGGAANNGGTGAAGTGTCCCATGTGCCAAAAGCCCCATGCGGTCGCGACGTCGATGACGCGAACTCGCGCCGACCGCGGGCGTTGAAGTGCTTGCCGAACCCCGCTTAGTCGCTCTCGCTTAAAATAGGCCATCGGGCTGAAACCCGTGACGGCCTGGAACGCGTTGATGAGCGAACGCAAGCGCAACCCGGAGGTTTCGCTTAGATCCTCGAGCGTCACGGTTTTATCCAAGTGTTCGCGCATGTACGTTTCGCACACTCGAACTGCGGCGACACGGCGGCTCAGCGATGGTGTCCGCTCGCCGGTCGTGCCGCTGTGGCCGCCCAGAACGTCGGCCAGCAGCGGAATCAGAGCGCGCTTGGCCATCTCGCGCGCCCGAACGAGTCGCAAGAAACCCGACGATCTCGTGGAGTCACGCGACAGCCATCGCAGATAGTAGCGAAGCCGTTTTGTAAAGAGTTCGTTGCGTTCGAGCAAGGCATCGCCGACGTTATCGATCAACGTCCGCGCGTCGGGCGAGTTGGGGAAGTCGCTCGCGAGCCGGCGCGCGTCGACCGTCACGGAAAGGAACGCCGACGGCCCCGTGGTGCTGAGCCGGATGGACTCTTCGGTGGCGGCCACGTGCCCCTCGTCCACGGAGGCGCCGAACCAACGCGCGCATGTCGAGTGGCTCGCGAGCATCCCGACTACAAACGTACCGGGCTTGACGCTGGCCTCAAGTTTGAATCCAAGGTTGGAGCTATACCACCCGATCCGCATCGCATCGAGCCGGACGATGCGGCGGTCGGCCTCGAACGAGCCCGGCTCCATCTGCGTCCAGGTGACGGACTCGGGTACCAACGCTCCTCTCGTGACGCCCGGCATACGTCCTTACGCCGCGCCGACGACGATAAAGAAAACGGCAGCGATCTCGACTAGCGTCGCAGCGATGCCGACGATGCCCGTGAAGGCCTCCGTAAATGCTGTCATCTTTTTTTCCCCGGCTGTGGCCATACTCGCCTTGCGAAGGCTCGGCCTGCAGCTAATCGAAGGAATTTCTGCGAAGGCTCCGAGAGGAGTAGGGCCCATGCAGCCACGCCGGGCCGCTCTCGCGTCGTTTGCTCTTGCGTACGCATTCGTGCCAGCGCAAAGCGGCGCGCAGCAGATTCCCGTCACGCCCACGCCGACGCCGGCGCCGCCCGCGCCGTACGTTTCGATCGAACAGGAAGTCTCGCCGAACTACGACGATGAGAGCGGCTCGAGCACCCTCATCAACCTTCGCGGGCAGCTTCCGTATGTCGCCGGCGCGCAATACGTCTTTCGTCTCAAGCTTCCGATCGTGACGTCGGCGCCCGCGACCGCGGTGACGGGAGCGGGGGATCTCGCCTTGTACGACTTGGCCGTCAGCGACGTTGCGCGCGGCCGATGGCTCGAGGGTGTTACGATTCGCATGCCGAGCGCTCAAAATGACTCGCTGGGCACCGGGAAATACTCCGTTGGTCCTGCGTTCGGCTACGAGGCGCAGCACGGCCCGTGGACCCTCGGTTTCTTCCAGCAAGACTTTTTCTCGGTTATCGGCCCCGCGTCGCGTTCACCGGTCGCACAGTCGAAGATCGAACCCACGGTCACGCTCGCGCTTGCGAGGGGCTGGAGCATCGGTCTCTCGAGCATGACCATCACGTACGATTGGGTTC
>PKWF01000295.1:3399-3938 GCA_003133185.1 Vulcanimicrobiota bacterium
ACGTTGCCCCGATAGCGGCGAACGAAACTCAAGGATGACTGACGAGTGATGGAGACCTGGGCGAACGGACTACCCGACGGAGTCTTCTTTATGCGCTTAGCAATCGCCACCGCCCTTGGTTTGGCAATCGGATTCGAGCGCCAGTGGCGGCAACGAACGGCCGGTCTGCACACGATGACGCTCGTCGCGGTCGGCGCGGCGCTGTTTTGCGCCATTCCNNAGTCCCGGACTCGGCGGAAAAGTTTCGGACCCGTGGCGTGTTGCGGCGCAAGTCGTCACCGGCGTAGGTTTCCTCGCCGGCGGCGTCATTTTGCGCCAGGGGTTCGACGTGCGAGGGCTAACCACGGCCGCCACTCTATGGGCGACGGCCGCGGTCGGCGCCTTGGTAGGCAGCGGCTTCGAACTACAGGGGACGGTAGGCGCAGGCGTCATCGTTGCGGTCAACGCCTTCTGCCAGCCGCTCGCAAGTGCGATTTCGCGGATACCTCGCCCAGCGGCCGAGAACTTCACGACCGCGTACGTTCTGCGCGTGACATGCG
>PKWF01000278.1:0-5970 GCA_003133185.1 Vulcanimicrobiota bacterium
CGATCCGCCCGCGCGGCGAGTCCATCTCCTCGCCCCACAGCTGGTAGGTCGGGCAGGCCGGCAGGCAGAGACCGCAGCGAATGCAGGCATTGTAGATGGACGCGTCTTGCTCGATCATCGTCACGTGGTGGCTTGCCCTGCAGGGAGCGAGCTTTCCCGCCGGGATCGCCGAGTAAATAAGTGGAGGTAGCGTGAAAAAACGGATCAAGGTGGCGATGACCGGTGCGGCCGGACAGATCGGCTATGCGCTGCTCTTTCGCGTTTCGTCGGGCCAGATGTTCGGCCCCGAGATAGAGCTCGAGCTGCAGTTACTGGAGCTGGAACAGGCGCTCGGAACGCTGCGCGGGATCGTCATGGAGCTCGAGGACTGCGCGTTTCCGCTGCTCAAGAGCGTGCGCTACGGCTCCGATGTCAACGAGGCGATGAACGAGGTCGACTGGGCGCTGCTCGTCGGCGCGATTCCGCGCAAAGCCGATATGCAGCGTTCCGATCTCCTCCGCGTCAACGGCAAGATTTTCACCGAGCAAGGGCGAGCCATTAACGACCATGCGTCGCCGGACGTGCGCGTTTTCGTGGTCGGCAACCCGGCTAACACCAACTGCCTGATCGCAATGAACAATGCGCCGAGGATCTCCCCGGATAATTTCTTTGCAATGACCTCTCTCGACGAGCTTCGTGCGCGGGCGCAGCTGGCGCGCAGGGCCGGCGTCGACACCACGCAGGTCGCTCGGATGGTGGTCTGGGGCAACCACTCGGCAACGCAGTTCCCCGACTTTGCGCACGCGACGATCGCCGGGAAGAACGCCACCGAGGGACTCGACCGGCAGTGGCTCGAGGGCGACTTTATAACGACCGTACAGAATCGCGGGACCGAGGTAATCAAAGCGCGCGGTGCCTCGTCGGCCGCCTCGGCGGCTAACGCCGCCATCGCCGGCGTTTACAACCTGACCCACGATACGCCGCCCGGCGAGCAGTATTCGGTCGGCCGCTACTCTCATGGGGAATACGGCGTCGACCCGGGGTTGATCTTTTCGTTCCCTTCACAGACTGAAAACGGCGTCTCGCGAATCGTTGAAAACGTTTCGCACGACGAGTTCGGCAAGCGCAAGCTTCAGGAAACACTCGAGGAACTTCGCAAGGAACGCGACGCGGTCAGGGAGCTTGGACTTATTCCGGCCTAGCGGGTAACGGACTCGCGTGCCTTGCGAACGAAGTACGGCTCATGAGCGGTTCTCCGGCGAACCAACCCGACCTCGACCTCATTCACGTGAACGTTGCTTCGCCCGCGGGCGCCTATACGGTCGGGAGCATCTCCTTTTTTCGCTATATCCTGCGCTTGGGCGAGTTCGGACTGCCGCTTACGCTTGCCGATCAAGAGGCGGTCGACGTACTCTCGGCGATTCCGCATGCACTGGGACCGGAAGAAGAGGTCGCCTTCGTCTCGGGGCGAGGCTGGCGCGTGGTTCCGGCTCAAGGCGAGATGGATTGGCCCGTACTGGAAGCAACGCCCGAGCGGCTCCATAGCGCTTTCGAAAGAGCCCGTAGTCTGCTCTGGACCCATGCCGCCCGCTTCCAAGTGAGCGCTGGTGAAATCGCCTCTATCGAGGAGGAACTCGACGCGGTGTACGGCGTTTTGATGCGTGCGCAAGCCGCGGGTGTCGCCGTCAACGTATCCTATGTAGCCTAGGCTCGTCGCATGAGCGTTCTCTGCGATTTTCCCCTGGTCGGCGCCGGGGGCGAGCCCATCTCATTCGCCCGTACGATCCAATCCCATGGCTGCGCGCGCTTGCCGCCGGCGACGATAGAACTATCGCCGCTGCGCTATTTGCGACGTTTTCGCATCGGGAATCGCGTTGTGGAGCTTGCGTTCGAAGAGCGGGACGGCAGGCTAATTGCGCGGTCGGCATCGCGGCTCGCGCGCGTCGACGCCGAACGCGCGCGAGCGCTCGTCGCAAGGATGTTTCGCTTTCACGACGATCTCACGCCCTTTTACGCAAAGGTCGCCGGCGATGAAATCCTCGGGTGGGCGAGCGCCGGCGCCGGACGAATTCTTGCCAGCCCCACGGTGTTCGAAGACGTCATCAAGACGATCTGCACGACGAACTGCGCGTGGTCTGCGACGGTCCGCATGACGACTGCGCTCGTCGAGCTTGGCGGCGGCGCTTTTCCCGAACCGGCGCTGCTAGCCCGAACGTCCGAATCGTGGTATCGAGAAATCGCGCGCATGGGCTATCGCGGGCCATACGTACGGAGCATTGCAAGCGACGTCGCTTGCGGAAAGCTCGACCTCGAATCGCTGACGGAGCCGGCACGCTACTCCGACGAGGAAACCGAGGATACGCTTCTCGAGCTGCCGGGTATCGGGCCCTACGGCGCGGCTCACGTCATGCAGTTGCTCGGACGGCATCGCCTGCTCGTCCTCGACTCCTGGACTCGCCCAACGTATCTGCGTCTCACCGGAAAGAAGCGGGCCGCCGATTCAACCATCCGGCGGGCCTTCGCACGCTACGGCGAGTATGCAGGGCTCGCGTTCTGGCTTTTCCTCACGAGGGACTGGGTCGCAGAGCTATAGAGGGGCAGGGGGTCGGGCTATGCTTTGAAAGCAAAGTACACCGCTCCAACGATAAGGGCGTAGCTGACGAGATAGTTCCATTTCGGGACTTGGCCGAAGACGAGAAGCGCGAAGACCGTGAAAACCACGAGCGTGATTACTTCTTGCAAGATCTTTAGCTGCGTGAGACTGAGTGCTGTGTATCCGATTCGATTTGCCGGAACCTGAAAGCAGTATTCGAAGAATGCGATCCCCCAGCTTGCGATGACTGCAAGGAACAGCGCACTCTTTGTGTTCTTTAGGTGGCCGTACCACGCTATCGTCATGAAGACATTCGAGCAGATCAGCAGCAGGACGGTAATGGTAACGGGAAAGCGCGTCACGAGTTGACTCATAGGTTCCCGTATTTCCCGCAAGAGCACCGGTTATATCCAAGCAAGCGAAGGAAGAAGAAGATCGCTCTAGCGATCCGGCATGCGATCGCGCGGGTGCGCTTCGTCGTATGCGCGGCGTTTGTGTCCGATTGCGAGCTGCAAGTAGATGCCCGTCGTCGCCAGACTTTCGTGGCCGAGCAACTCGCGGACGGTCTCCAGGTCGACGCCGTTTTCGACGAGATGGGTGGCAAAGGAATGGCGCAGCGTGTGCGGGCTGGCATGTTTTTGAATGCCGCTCACGCGATAGATGTTGGTGAAAATTCGCCAGACGTGCTTCGGCGTAAGCGCTTTCCCGCCACGACCCAAAAAGAGCGCCGGATCGGAGCTGCGAGGCCGAACCCGCAGATACGACTCAATCGCCTCGGCGGTGGTGTGGTTGATCAGGACCGTTCGTTCTTTGTTCCCCTTGCCGGTCACGCGAATGGTCCGTTCGGCGAGGTCGACGTTGGCGAGGCGAGCGCCGGCCAGCTCGGCACGACGCATGCCGCTGGCATAAAAGAGCTCCAGAATCGCCGCATCCCTCAATCGTGCGACATCCGTCCGCCCGGCAAGCGAGGTCCGCAAGAGGCGCCCGACCTCATCGACCTTCAGGGGCGCCGGCTTGCGTTTGGCGACGGAAGGCCCCGGAATCGCGGCCGCCGGGTCGTCGGGAAGTTCGCCGGTAATCTTCAAAAAGCGGTAGAGCGCCTTGATCGAGGACAGCTTGCGGCAGACGGTCCGGCTATCGTGCTTCCGCGCATCGAACATGTACGCGATGTAGCGCCGAACCTGCGTCGATTTTACGGCACGCAGCGACGCGTCGGGGAACTCCTCGGGCCGTTCCTCGTGGCCTCGCCTCACGAACGCTGCGAACTCCTTGAGATCGCCCTCGTAGGCAGCCACCGTCAAAGGGCTACGCTTACGCTCGGTCAGTAGATACGCGGCCAGGTCGCGAACGCAGCCTTCTACCTCTGAATGCGACATAATAAATCTTTTATCGCATTCGAGCGGAAGAAAGTCAAGGCCCCCAGGCAAGAGGTTGGCTTGCTAGCCGCCAGTGCCCGGGCTGCGGCTGCGCGATCGCTCTACGTCGCTCTGCTGAACGTGAGGCCGTAGAAGCGATCGGGGTGAACGATAAGCGTTTTCGTCGGTTCGCCGCCTTGCGGGAAGCGCCAGAAGTTTAGCAGTCCATGGTTGCGAGGCGGATGATCCGGTTCAACGAGCGTCTTTCCGGTGATCCAGAACTGAACTCGTCCCGGTTTCCGGTCACCACGACTATCGAGGTAGATTGGAGCGCCGACGGTACCTCGTGATCCGGAGATACGAATCTGATAAATCTCCTGCGGACCGCGCGAGCCGTGGTGAAGTGCCGCAACGACGAGCTTCCCGTCGACCCACTGTATGCTTATGGCATCGAGCCCTTCGTTTAAAGTTACGGTACCGAAGCTCCCGCCGCTGCGGCCCAGCATGTAGAGGAACTTGCTGCCACCGCGGCTCTGCCATGGGCTCGCGAATAGGTCTCCATCCTCGGAGTACGCGCAATCGAAAATCACATCTGGAGTTTGAATCAGCGTTGGATTACCGCGAGCGCCCTTGAAGATCTCGATCCCGCTTGCGACAGAAACGGCGAGGTCGCCGGTTACGGGATCTACGGAACACGCCAAAGCGCCGGTGCCAGTGTAGGGAGCGGTCAGCGTCGCAATCGGTTTAGTCCCACCGTGAGCGTACTCGTAAATAATGGGCTCTGTAGAAATGAATGCCACGGGCACGAATACGTCGCCCTTGCTGTCGGCGCAGAGAAACTGGGGAGCGTAATTGGGCGGGCGAAACCCTCCTACGAGCTTCCCGGTGGGATAGGCGAAGACATATATGTTGTCATCCGAACAGCAACGTAGAGCAGGTCGTCACGCTTCGCTTCCGGCAGCATCCATAACGTGTCACGATCGGCGTGAGCAGCGAGCGTAGAGGCTTGCGGTATCGCGTCGGGCGCGCCGATTGGCGGCTGCGATCCCGCGCACCCTGCGAGCATTGCCGCAGCCACGCAGCAGCAAAGCGTGTAGCCGCAACNNTTATAGGGCGCATCGCTTGGGCACACCTTGTCCAGGAAACGCGTGCGGGTCATTTGGTTCGTGTACTCGATGTCGACGACGAGACGGTTGTTATCCGTGTACGCGGTGAGCTGTTTGCACCAGCCCTGCACGAAGCATTGCTCGTCGACGCCAAAGTCGAAGTAGCTGACCAAATCCTTGATTTGGTTGTTGTCGTTCTTCTGATCGACGGTCAGACCCAGATTGTGCGCCTCGGTGGCGACCCACTCGTTGTAGGTTAGCTGCTCCGATGCCGTTAGCGGGAAGCCTGTCCTACTCTGGTATCCGGCGATGTTGTCGGGGTCGACTCCGTCGAAACCCTTCCGCTTGCAGAGTTGGTAACGCGCGGTCATGATCGGTTCCAGGATCGAAGTTTGCCGAATGTCGAGCCAGCGTTCTCCCGGCCAGTGGCCGTCCTTGTTTCCGATAACGCTCTTGGGGAACTTTTTGGCATCCGGACGCCACCGCTCCCACGTGCCGACGGAGATATAGCAGATGACCTTGCGCCCCATGTCGTGGAGTTTGCGGACGACCGAGGCCTTCGTATCGAACATATCGAGGTCGTAGATCGCGGCGTCGACGCTAAGATCGAGCTTCCCATCGTACTGGATTTGAATGCTCTCGCCGGCGGTCGGAATCCAACGCGACGAGGTAAGCGGCGCACGTCCGGCGACCGACGGCGTGCCGGGTGAGAGTGAGGCGGAGCCGCCGCAGCCGGCCACAACGAGCGACAACGCGACGGCGCAATAGGTGAGGCGTATCATTTGTGGCCAGTATACCACCGCCGGCGCATCGAAAGAGCGGCCAACGTGCGTCCCCAGCTGCTTCTCCTCCTTCTTCTCATCGGTCTCGGACTGGGCGCGTGCAACGGCACGACCCCCTACGTTACGACCGTCGGAGTTCTCAAGGACGGGACGAC
>PKWF01000278.1:5981-6349 GCA_003133185.1 Vulcanimicrobiota bacterium
GGCCTCGTGGTAACGGCTCCCAATCCGCTGGCGGCGCTGCTGGTTCGCGTCCCCAGCCGCGTGAACTTGGTCGTCGAATCGCGGCACGGTGACGTAAACGTCACCGATATTACCGGTAACGTGCGCATCGTTGCGCAAAACGGCAACGTCATGTTGCTGTTGCCGGGATACGCGCAAGCCGCGGTGGGCCGGGGGAACCTCAGCGTCACGATGGGGGCGAGCGATTGGCCCGGTACGCTGTATTTTTCATCGCTGCACGGCGACGTGCAGTTGCGGGTTCGCGCGAACGTTGGGTTCACCGTTCACTTGCATACGGACGATGGCGCGCTCTTTACCGATTTTGGGCTGCGGGGCGTTTCGAACGGCCG
>PKWF01000265.1 GCA_003133185.1 Vulcanimicrobiota bacterium
CGGTTTTCAAGACCGCCGCCTTAAACCACTCGGCCACCTCTCCGCGCACCGCAAGCGTAGCTTTTATGCGGGATTTCCGCACAATCGCCTAGACGAACAACGGCGGCCTAAGGCGACTTGGTAACATTTGGTAACGAAGCTTCCGGTCCTTTTCGGCGCCGAAGCAGCGAACGCGACAGACGGTTAACGGCTTCGCGTCCTAGCCCATGAACTGGATGAGCATAGAATGAGAGGGTCGTGTTCGCGGTGCTGTGTCCCATAAGCAACTGCACCTCTTTGACGGGTCTCCCGTCCGCGAGCGTGAGCGTTGCAAATGCGTGCCTGATATCGTGAAATCGAAAGCCGTGGAGTCCGACGACCTTCGCGATGGCGCTGAACTGCTTGCTGAACGTGTCCGGCGGCCATGGCGCGCCATCTGGGTTGCAGAAGACAAGATCGTTATCTACGTAGACTGCACCGGCGTGCTGCTTTTGGTCGTCCTGGTCCGCTTTGTACGCCGCGAGCATCGCGATCGCTTCCGGCGATAGCGGAATCACTCGCTTTGACTTCGCCTTCGGCGGCTTGAATCGAATGCCGAGCCGACGTGTTTGCTCCAGAGCCTCCGCGACGTAGACAGAGCCCTCCTTATCCAAGCGTACGTTTCGCCAGCGTAGCGCCAAAAGTTCCCCCCGTCGCAGCCCCGTGACTGCCGTGAGCGCTACAGGAACGGCCAAGCGTGTTCCTTGCGCCGCCCGTATCAGTCCCCGCATCTGATCATACGTGATCGGCGCGAGCTCGCGACCCTCAACTCGAGGAGCCTTGAGCTGGTGTACGACGTTCTCCTTGAGCTTTTTCCGCCGTACTCCATCGGCAAACGCCGTGTGCATGACCCGATGAACGTGTAGACACGTTCGTTGCGAAAGGCCTTTGGCACGAAGCCGATCGTAGACCATTTCGATGTGATCGGACGTGATTCGGCCGAGTTGGATGCGTCCTATTATGGGGATCGCATGAAGACGCAGCAGAGACGAATATCGCTCGTGCGTCTTCGCCGCAAGCAGGTGCTTTTGGGACTCGAGCCAGCCCGTAAGATACTGTTCAGCATCCTGGGGTACCGGTTCGGATGAGGTTCCTTCGTCAACGCGCCTGAGCAGTTCGCGCTTGCGAATCACCGCTTCCGCTTTGGACATTTTGCCGATGCGGATGTTGCGCTGCTTGCGCTTCTCCCCCGGGACAACTGGCGCATCATAGAGTAGGTACCACGCCTTGCTCTTGCCGCGCTGGTAAAGATGACCTTCCACGGTAGTCTTTTACGCCTTTCCGTGGTTCAAGGCGGCGGTCGAGTCTCTCTCCTCCAGCGGTAACCCGAAGACCTCCTTGAGGGCGGCCTTGGCGATGCGTATCCGGCGCGGTCCAAACCGCACTGCTGGAAGCAATCCGGCTTGAATGGCTCCATATACGCCATTTCGAGGTATCCGGACGAGTGCCGAAGCCTCTTGAGCCGTCAAGATGTCAGGTGCGGTTTCCCAGGTTATGGGCGAATTTGATTCTTGTTTCATTAACTGATCCGCCGATGGCAAATTCGTGGCATGACTGCGAGGTCGCCTAAACAAAGAAGGCTCCGATTAGGAGCCTAATATCCAGCTCTGCATTTTCACCCGCATTAAAATGCGGGTGAAAGTCAAACGCAGCGTCGCACCAACAATTATGCTGCTGCTAAGCCACGGCGTCAAGCCTCCGCGGGGCTTCCGGGGCGGATGTAACTCACCGTGCGTTGTAGGGCGGATCGATGAACACGCACTTCACCTTTCCGGCGAACTGCTGCTCCAGCGCCTTCAAGGCCAGCAGGTTGTCGCCGTGTATAAGGACGTTGTCGAAGATATCCGCATCGCCTACGCGTGCGGAAGCATGATAGCTTTTCGTCGCATCTTCGATAAGGATACGCGGCTCCAGCCGAGGGCGATTTTCCTTGCCGAGCCAGGTCAGCTCTAGCTTCTGTTTTTTCGCCATCTACTGTCTTAGCTGGGTTTCTTTCGGGGATGGAGGCGACGGCTGTCGCCATTGTTGCGCCAGTAACTCCCGGAGTTGTCATTCGTGGGCCAACCATGGTCGGGGTGAGAAAGAGCTTCCACTAACTGCACGACATGCCCGGCGAAGCTGATAGCGTCTTGATCGAGCAAGTCAAATGAAATGCTCTTGAAGTGCGCGCCCTGTAGTGCTCCCCGCGCCTGACACAGAAAGAATGGCTTGCCTACCCTATTTGGAGGGAAGTCATGCCAAGATCCTACCGCCGTTTCAGCCGCGAGTTCAAGATGCAAATAGTGGAGTCCATCTTGAAAGGTGCGGTCGCCAGTCAGGTCGCCAAAGCCAACGATCTGCACCCCGAGGTCGTGCGCAAATGGGTGCGCGATTTCAAGATGTATCAAAAAGATGCGTTCGCCGGCCGTGGCAAAGCGTACACCGATAATGCCAAAGTTGGCGAGCTGGAACGGCAGCTCGGCCAAATGGCCGCCGAAAACCTTGTGCTAAAAAAAGCCTTGCAGCGCATCAAGGACTTAGCCCGCGAGCGAGGCGCGTAGCCTGCCTCGTGCTGGCATCGGAACTCGCCGGTACGGTGATTCCAACGCCATACGGTATGGTGCGCTTGACCATCGCGCTCTTTTCGCGCGCGTTCATCATCCCTCGATCGGCGTTCTATCGGGTCGCGCAGCCTCCGACGCGCAAGGGCGATACGCGTCTGGTCGCGGTCATCAAGGACATTTTGCTCAAGCATCCGCGATACGGCTATCGACAAGTGACGAATCGACTTCGCCGCGAGCGTATCGCGATTAATGCCAAGCGCACGCTGCGCCTTATGCGATGCCACGATTTGCAAAACAAGCCTCTGCGGCGCCCAAGGTGGCGGGGCGGACGGGCCGCCGGCGAGCTGCCCAACCTTTCGCAGGTTACGCCGACAGCTCCGGACCAGCTGTGGCTGACGGACATCACCTTCGTGCGATTGCGATCACACTGGATCTACCTGGCCGTTCTGATCGATGCATTTAGTCGAAAGTGCATCGGTTGGGCGCTCGGAACAAGGATTACCACCGAACTAACGCTCGAAGCATTGCAAATGGCGATTGCAACCCGCCGACCGAAGGCGACGCTGGTTCATCACTCCGATCGCGGAAGTCAGTACGGAAGTTCCGACTCTCAAGAAGCATTGCTTGAGCGAGGGCTTGCGCAGAGCTTCAGCCGGCCGGGCACACCAACCGACAATCCTGTGTGCGAGCGCTTCATCGGAACGCTAAAACGCGAGGAAATATGGCTTCGCGCGTACGTCGACCTCGATGACGCGAGGAACTCGATCGGAACGTTCATCCTCGACTACAATCAGCACCGATCACACAGCTCGCTCGGAAAGCGGTCTCCGGTTGAGTTTGAGAGAATGTATCATCAGGCCGCTTTGAGCCAACCCGTGCAAGCCGAACCGAGTGTTTCGTAAACGGGGAGCACTACACCAGCGGCACGCAGCTCGTTCC
>PKWF01000063.1:0-3425 GCA_003133185.1 Vulcanimicrobiota bacterium
ATACCCAAGATGATGCCGGCGCAAATACGGCGCTATGCCTTTGCCCGGCCTGGGAGTTTTCGCAGCGGCACGAGCGTCGACGCGTTGCTCGATCCCTCGACCACACCGCCGACGTTACTCGATCCGGTGCCGGCAGCGGTTTTTGCACCCGGCCTTCCCGACTCCGGACGCGCCGTCCCCGTAGAGATTGGAAGCGCGTTACCGGCGGCGGAGCTTATCGATCAGGACGGCAACCAGGTGGCGCTCGATCGAGCCTTCGCGGGAAAAACGTTGTTGCTCTCGTTCGTCTTCACGCGATGTCCCGACCGCGACCTCTGCCCGGCGATTAGCGCCAAGTTCGCGTACTTGCAGAGCCGGCTCGATCCAAAACGATTCGCCCTGGCCGAGATAACGCTCGACCCGCCGTACGATTCTCCCGCAGTATTGCGCGATTACGGCTCATCCTACGGCGCCAGAACGGGAAGTTGGATGCTGCTTACCGGCACCGGCACGACGATCCAGCATCTGCTCGATGAGTTTCGCATCAGTTCGATGCGCGTGAGCACCGATAACTTTCTTCACGACGACAAGCTCTTTATCGTCGCGCCGACGGGTCGAGTCGCCTCGATCGTGCAAACCGGGGCTTGGGATCCCGCAGGTGTGCTCGCTGCGGCCCGTACCATTTCGGGATTGGCCGCAAATCCGTTCGAACGATTCAAGCTCGCGCTGATTTCCCAAGCGGTAGCGATTTGCGGCGGGAGCCAATTCGCGGGCATCGCCTTGCTGGAGCTCTCACTTTTCACGTTTTTGACGTTCCTCGCGGCACTCGGCATGTGGGCGGTCGCGCGAGTGCTCTGGGCCTCGAGAAGCTGAGCGGAGCTGGCGAGCGCAGCACGGAAGCGTAGCCGCTCGATGGAACAGACGGCTTTCTTGGAACGTGCCATCAACGAGTACGGCAAGGCGACCTACAACTACGCCTACCGCCTGACCCAAAATGAGGCGGATGCCCGCGACCTCACCCAAGAGGCCTTCATTCGCGTTTATCGTGCCTGGCGCAGCTTCAAACCCGGGACGTCTTTTCTCTCCTGGATCTATCGAATCGTCACGAATCTTCACCGGGACGAACTTCGCCGACGCAAAGGACGTTATCAAGAGGAGATTCCGGAAGATCATGAGCTCCAAGAACACGGTGGCAACCGCCCCCTCGCAGTCGAGCCAATCGAGGAATACGTCGAAAGTCAACTCAGCGAACCAGTCTCAAAGGCGCTCGCTGACTTGACAACCGAACAGCGTCAGATCGTGCTGCTCGCCGACGTTGAAGGGTACAGCTACCAAGAGATCGCGGAGATCGCTGGCTGCACCGTCGGCACGGTGCGCTCGCGCCTTCACCGCGCTCGTGGACAGCTGCGTGGGCTTCTCACTCGTTATATGACATCACCATCATGAATCAAACACATCCGACGCCCGACGAACTCGTCGACTATCTGCACGGCGAGCTGCCGGCGCCCCGTAGCGCCGCCATTGCGGCGCATGTCGCCAGCTGCCCCGAATGTGCCGACGCTCGCGACGCGGAGGTCTCGGTCACCCAGCTCTTGCGTGCCCATGCGCGAGCGCAGGAGCGTGAGTTGCCGCCCGGCGTCGTTTCCGGAATCTGGGAAANNCCGGCCCACGCCGCGACCATTGACGCGGGTTACTACGTCGAAAGCCACGCAACACTCGATGCCGCCACGCCGCTCTCCGAAGACGATCCGACACCGCAAACGTTGGCCAACGATGTTACGACGCGCTAGCCTCGTCACGTTGACCCTGCTGGTCTGCAGCCTAACGCCGGCGGGTGCCGGCTCGCGCAGCGACGCCGATCTGCCGCTGCTCTCGCAAGTTCTCGCGGCGCCGGCCACGGTATCATACAGCGGCGTCGTGGAAACCCTCCGAATGGAACGCCGCGCCAGCGTGGTGTCGGTTTACCGAATCGAGCATCGCGCACCCGATCTTACGCGGCGCACGTACAGCTCGCCGCCGCGGTTCCTCGGCGACTCTGAGGTCGTCAAGGGAAACCTCAAGTTCTCGATCGACGCCAAGAATCACCGCATCGTCGTAACGCGAAGCGATCCTACCCTCATGGGCGGTTCCGCGCTGCGCGAACGTGAAGCCTTGATACGCGCAAACTATCGGGCAGCCTGGCGCGGTAACGGAACCTTCGGGGGGCGTCCGACTATCGACGCCCTTCTGATCGACAAGCGCACCAATCGTCCAGCGATGCTCGTGCGGGTCGATCGCGAAACGAAGATCGTACTCGACAAACAAGAGTTTGCTGCCGGCGGCGCGATGATCGGCGAGACACGACTCGACCACGTTCGCTATGCGCCCGTTTCACCGACCGCCTTCGACCTCCCGAAGGGCTACGCCGTCGTGCAACCGCAGCGGGTGACCGGCTCTTCAAACGATCCCGATCGCGTGGTTAACGGCGCCGGTTTCGCTGCCCGGAAACCGGCGCTGCCCGATGGTTTCTCGCCGCTCGATGGCGAGCTCGTCGAGTTGCGCGGAATTCGAACCATTCAGCTTCTCTATTCCGACGGTATTCGAACGGTATCGCTCTTCGAAACCGCAACCGCCGTAACTCCCGACATGGCTCCGTTCCATCCCGACGCGCTCAATGTTGGCGGCCGCCCCGCGCAATATGCCGAAGACGGGACCGTCGCCTTGTTAACGTGGAACGACGGAACGCTCTACTACACGCTCGTCGGAGAGCTCGGCAAGACCGAGCTCCAACACATCGCAACCACGATCACGCCTTAGGGCGGTCGTTGTCATCCTGAGCGCAGAAAAATATGCAGCGCTTGGCTCACGTCCGCGGGAATCGCGCTCGGGTCGGCCGTACCGGATTTTGGTTGCGCGCCGTCGCTAACCGCTGCGACTGCGGCGATCGAGCGCGTTAGCGCCGCGATACCGTAGCCGCCCTCGAGCACGTACGCGACCGATCCGCCGCAATGCTCCGCCGCAACGTCCCGAATTACCGCTGCCAGCGGAGCCGCCGCATCCACGTCGACGCCCAGATCGCCCACGCTGTCGCCGGCAACGTAATCGAATCCCGCGCTGACGATCAACAAATCCGGACGCACGATGCGCGCGACCGTGGGCAACAGGTATTGCCACAGTGCAACGAAGCCTTCGGTGGAGATTCCGGCAACGGGCACGGGAGCGTTGACGATCAGATCGTCCGATCGGCGATAACTCTGCGCGCCGGTACCCGGATAAGCCGGATAGGCGTGGGTCGAAACATAGGAGAGGCCGTCGCCGGCAACGGCTTCGGTGCCGTTACCGTGATGATAGTCGAAGTCCACGACGAGCACGCGGCCGCCGAAGCCGGCCTGGAACGCGCGTGCCGCGACCGCGACGTTGTTAAAGAGGCAGAAGCCCATCCCTCGGGTGGGTTCGGCATGGTGGCC
>PKWF01000063.1:3446-15341 GCA_003133185.1 Vulcanimicrobiota bacterium
GCGGAGGTCTCGCGCCGCACGAGTTCGATATACGCCGGCGGGTGCACCCTCGCGAGCTCCTCGTCGCTAGCGTCGCGAGCGGCGAGGGAGTCGACGAGCACGCCGTCCGCTCGCAGGCGTCGCCCGACCACCTCGACGCGATCGGGCCGCTCGGGATGGACTACGCTGCGCAGATGATCCCCGTAGAGGGGATCGACGACGAACTTCAGCCGGAGTGCTTAGTGGCGGGAGACTTGCACGGGCCCGCCGCAGCCTTCACGACCATCGCGTAGTCCTTGGTACCCTTCTTCATCATCGGCAGCAGGCGCTTATAGGTTGCGACCGCTTTCGAACATTGGTTCGAACTCGCATACGCTTTTGCGGCCATATAGAGCAATGGTGGATTCGCATCGAGAAAACCGTGCGCCCCGCTATTGAGGACGTCGAAGATCTGCGCCGCTTCTTTATAGTTTCGCAACTCAAAGTCTGCGCCGGCAACGCAACTCAGCGTCGCCGGAGAGCGCTGAATCTCAAAGCTCTTCCCACAGGCATCGCGCGCGCCGGAGTAGTCGCGGACGCGCGAATAGGCTTGGCCAAGAATCGCAAACCCTTGCGCATCGGGGGAGACTTGCGTGTAATGGCGCAGGTAGGAAATGCTGTCGTTCAACCGGCCGCTTTGCATCGAAACCTCACCTAGCCCCAGCAACGCGGCAGCATTGTTTGGATCGACCGCGAGCGCCGCTTGCCATTGTGTGGTCGCTCGGTCGAATTGGCGGACCGAGGCATAGTAATCTCCGTAAGCGGAAAACCCGATCGCGACCTTCGGAAACATCTGCGTCATTTGCTGGAAGATCGCGACGGCTTGCGCATCCTTCTTCTCTTGTACGAAATAGGCCGCCTTACGAACCATAATTGCGACCTTTTGGTCGTCGGTTGTGGCGGCGACGACCGCGTCGTCGTACGCCTCGCTCGTGTGCGCGTCATCGTGTTGGCGCGCATAGAGGTCCGCCTTAAAGACGAGAGCTTGAATGTTACGCGGATCGATCGCCAAAGCCCGAGCTATCGTCTGCAGCGCCAGCGGAATGTTATCCTGTTGCGCGTACGTGGTCGCGATCTGAAAGATCGGCGCCGGATCCTTAGGGTTGAGCGCGAACGCGGCTTCGAACTGCGCGCGCGCATCGTCGTAATGCTGTTCGGCGGCATAGACGCTTCCGAGCGTCATCAGCGCCCCCGGATCGGCTTTGTTGAAGGTGACGGCCCGTCTCGCAATGCGCTCGGCGTCGTTTGGCCGATTCGCGCGGATGTACAGGTCGGCGAGGGACGCCAGCACGTTCAGGTTCGTCGGATCGAGATTGGACGCTTCCTCGAGATCGTTGAGGGCCCCGACGGGGTTGCCGAGCTGCTCTTGCGCGAGGGCGTCGTAATAGAATACCTGCGCGGTCTTATCACCCAGTTGCAGCAAATGTTGGGTGTACTGGACGGCAATATCCGGACGGTTCACTTGGAGGTACTCGGCCGCGAGCTGCGCCATGGTAAGCTGGTCGGTCGGATTCGCTTTGAGCTTCGCGTTCAAACGCGGAATCGCGACGGACGGCGGTTCGGGACTCGCCGTCGGTAACGCCGAGGGCGACGGAGACGGGCTCGGCGTGCCGGATTGCTTTCCTCCGAAGAGCCCGGCCTGCGCGGACGGCGTCGTCGCGGCGATGCCGATACCGAAGGCCAGTGCAATCAGTGCGATCAGTGAGATTCGTTTCAAGAATTATTTCCTTTAGCGGTTTCGATAAGTTTCGTCAGCTCGGGAACGATTCGGAAGGCGTCGCCCACGACCAGCAAGTCGGAGAATTCGCCAATCGGCGACGCCGCGTCCTTATTGATCGCGACGATCGTTCCGGAGGCACGCATGCCGACTTTGTGCTGGATCGCGCCGGAAATGCCCACGGCGATGTAGAGGGTCGGCGTTACGGTCTTTCCGGTCTGTCCAATCTGAAGATTATAGGGCACCCAGCCGGCGTCGGCGGCGGCCCGCGAAGCGCCGACGGCGCCGCCCAAGGCGCGTGCCAATGGCTTCAGCAAAGTCTCAAAAGGTTCCGGCCCGCCGAGCCCTCGCCCGCCCGCGACTACGACCGGTGCCTCCTCGAGCGCAAGCTCGCCGGCGCCCTCCTCGACGTCACGGTCGATCGCGGTCGGATAGCCCTTGGACGCAGGCTTGGCGATCTGCTCGAGGCGCGCGCCGGCTCTTCCGGTCTCAACGGCAAAGGCATTGGGCCGAACCGTCACCACGCCGTAATCCGCGGCCCGCAAGGCACATTGCGTTATTAGCGCGCCGCCCAGCTTTGGTGAAACGCAGACTACCGCGCCCTCGTCGGGCTTCACCTCGACAACGTCGGCGACCATGCCGGCGGCCAAACGAACCATCAGACGACCGGCGACGTCGCGACCGGAAAGCGTATTTGGAATAAGGATCAAGGAGGGCCCAGCCATTCGAGCCGCGGCTTCGAGATAATCTACGATCGGATCCAGTAGAAACGCCTCGATGCTGGCGTCTTCGTTGAGGAATATCGTCTCGAGCGGATAGTTTTTCAGTTGCTCGGCCAACTTCGCCGACCCCGGGCCCAAGACGACGGCGTGCGCCTTGCCACCGAGGGCCGCCGCGATCTTACCGGCCTCACTGGCCAACTCGAAGGTGACCTTGCGGGTCTCGCCGCGCTGGTGTTCTGCGTAAACGATGACGTCTTTCACGTTCAGACGAGCCTCTTCTCCGCGAGAAAATCGAAGATTGCCTGAGCGCCCGAAAGACCGTCGCTTGCCTCGACGACCCGGCCTTTTCCGCGAACGGGGGGCGGCGCGAAACTGCGCAGCTCAGTTTTCGAGCCGTTCGTGCCCACCGGACCGTCGAGCGTAAGATCTTGCAGCGAGATCGAAGCGATACTCTTTTTCTTCGCGCCCATGATGCCTTTGAGCGANNTCTGATAGCCCGAGTCGGTTTCGCGCTCGACTTCGATCGCGTCGCCTTTGATGTCAACCTTACGGGCGTTGGTGATGCAAGGCAGGCCGAGATGCTCCGCCAGCGCGCCCGGAACGGCACCGGTGCTGCTGTCGTCGGTAAGACCGCCGACAACGAGCAGATCGAACTTCAGCGTACGTAAGGCCGCGGCCATGGCAAATGCCGTCGCGGAAACGTCGCTGCCTTCGAGCGCTTCGTCGCTGAGCACAACTGCGTCGTCGGCACCCATTGCCAGAGCCCTGCGCAAGCCCTCCTTCAACGAATCTGGCGCCATCGAGAAGATCGTGACGGTGGTGTCGCCGCCGGCACGCTCTTTGAGCTGCAATGCAGCCTCGAGCGCATACTCGTCGTAGGGATTGAGCACGGTCTCTACACCGGTGCGTACGAGTCGCTTAGTTTGCGGGTCGATCCGCTTTTCAGCGTTCGGATTCGGGACGAGTTTAATCGTCACCACGATCTTCACGTGGTAGAGCGACCTCCGTTCGATAGAAAGGAAGAAAGAGCGATAGGCTCTTGGTGGTTCTCCAGCGGCGGACCTGCCTGCCGCCCCTGGGGAGGGCCGATACTCGGCGATGCGAAGCGGTGGGAATGCTACGACCGGCCCTCCCCTTGATGCTCGCGGCACTCCTCGCACCCGCTATCGCGTATGCCGCCGAGTTCGTCGCGAAGCCCTCGCTTGCCACCGAGCAAGACCCCGCGACGCTCATTCTCGACGCCTCGCGTGCGGCCGACGGCATCATGGAGGTCCGCGAACGCATTCCCGCGACCGCTGGAAGCTTCACGATCGTTTACCCCAAGTGGATTCCCGGCGAGCACGGCCCGACCGGCCCGCTCAACGATCTCGCTGCGCTGCGCATCTCGGCGGATGGCGCGCCGCTGGACTGGCGCCGCGACCCGAACGATCTCTATGCTTTTCACGTCGACGTGCCCGCCGGAACGCAAGCGATCGATGCAGAGTTCGACGTGTTGATGAACGCGTCGGGCGATGTAATGTCGTCGCACTCACTGGCAATCGTGAACTGGAATCGAGCGTTACTGTACCAAGACGGCATCGACTCGCATCGGTATTTCGTCAAGCCCAGCATCGTGCTGCCTCCCGGTTGGGACTTCGCGACGGCACTACGCGGCGCGATGCAAAGCGGCAACCGCATCGACTTCGCGGTGACGCCGCTCAACATGCTCGTCGACTCGCCTCTGGATCTGGGACGCTACGTGCGGAAGTGGAATTTGTGGCAAGAGGGCTCCGCGTTCGTCCAACTCGACGCATTCGCCGATCATCCGCAGGACCTCGATCTTCCAGCAAGCCTGCTACGCGCGTACCAGCGCGTTCCCGACGAGGCCTTCGCCTTATACGGCTCGCGCCATTTCGCCGATTATCACGCGTTGCTGACGCTCAGCGACGCGGTCGGCTTCCAAGGTATCGAGCACCATCAATCCAGCGACAATCGCGCGCCCGACGATTTCTTAACCGACCCGGATGAATCGCTGAGCGGCGGCGACCTCGTAACGCACGAGTTCTCGCACTCCTGGAACGGCAAGTACCGCCGGCCGGCGGATCTGACGACGCCGAACTTTCAGGTACCTCAGCTCACCGATCTGCTCTGGGTCTACGAGGGCATGAATCAATATCTAGGCGATCTTCTTTCGTTTCGCGCCGGCATTCGAGAGCCTAAGCAGTATCCCGAGTATCTTGCGACCGTCTATTCCGAAATGGATACCGAGACGGGCCGCGCGACGACGCCCCTCATCGATCTCACTACCGGTGCACCCTATTATTATCTAGCGCGCGGCGATTACGGGGCGATTCGGCGCAATGCCGGAGACTTTTATACCGAGGGCGAGCTGGTTTGGTTAGACGTCGATACGATCATTCGCGAGCGCTCGCACGGCGCGCGCTCGCTGGATACTTTTTTGCATCGGTACACGGAGCCGGCGCTAACCGGACCGATCGTGAAAACCTATACGCGTGGGGAGATCGAGACGTTGCTCAACGAAGTCGAGCCGTACGACTGGCACGCGTTCTTTGACAAATACGTCTATCAAAGGAGCGTTCATCCGCCGGCCGACGAGCTCGCGCGCTCCGGGTGGAAGTTCGTCTACACCGAAAAACCCAATGCCTTTATCACGGCGAGCCAAGCCGACGACCCTGGCATCACGGGATGGTATTCCTATGGTGCGGACCTCAGCGCCAAGGGTGTCGTGCGAGACGTGCGCGAGGGCTCGCCGGCGTGGCGCGCCGGGCTTGCGCCCGGAATGCACGTCCTGGCGGTCGACAACCAAGAGTTTTCCGCCGGCGTCTTCGAGTACGCGCTCAAAAAGGCGCAGCACTCCAGTGCCCCGATTTCGCTAATTACCTCTCAAACCGGGTGGTTCCAAACCCTGTCGCTCGACTACCACGACGGCGTCCGTTACCCGCATCTCGAGCGCATCGAGGGCACGCCGGACATGCTGGCCGCGATTATGGTGCCGCACGCCAAGTAGATAGGGAACCGCTTGCCGAAAAGCCGCCGCAGGAGGTATCCCACATGCTTTCTCGATCGCTACTGACGGCCGCAGCGTTTGCCGCACTCTGCGCCACTGCGCTGGCCGCTCCTAGCCCAACCGTCGTTAACTCGCAGGCAGCCGCGTGGCAAGCGAGTCCCTTGAAGGGGACACAGATGGCGCCGATCGTCGGCAATCCGAGTGGGGCCGGCGGATACTACGCGTATCTTTTGAAGGTTCCGGCCGGTGTGCGCGTTCCCGCGCACTTTCACGCCATGCGCGAGACCGTTACCGTCATCAGCGGCGTGATGATGTTCGGGATCGGGGATGCGATGAACGTCGCCAAGATGTTGACGCTGGGCCCGGGCAACGTCGTTTCGGTGCCGGCCGGTCTTCACCATTACGCGATGGCCAAGACGGATGCAATCATCGAGGTGAGCGGCATCGGTCCCGACACGACGACGTTCGTGCATAAAATGTAAGAAATGACGTGCGCAGCCGCTTAGCGGCGCTTGTCGCGACACTCGCAGTTGCCGGTTGTATGGCCTCGCAGCCATCCGCCGTACCACCGGAAGCGATCGGCTCCGTGCAAGTGCGCGGACTCCAAGGTCACGCGATTATCGGCTTTAGCGTCGACACGCCCAAGCGTGCGGCAAAAGCCGCTAGCGAAGGCGTCGACACGACGATCCTCTACGATGGGTCGCCGGCGCCGAAGAGTGCGCTCGAAACGGCACTGAAGGCCCACTCCATCGCCGTCGTGGACGCGGGCATCTCCGGAATCCTGTTCTATTGGGAGTGCCATCGAACGCATACGGTCAAGCCGCCTCCCAGCAGTTATTCGCAGAACTACTATTGCCGC
The DNA here is from genome assembly GCA_003133185.1 of Vulcanimicrobiota bacterium. Taxonomy (GTDB): domain Bacteria; phylum Vulcanimicrobiota; class Vulcanimicrobiia; order Vulcanimicrobiales; family Vulcanimicrobiaceae; genus Cybelea; species Cybelea tyrphae. The sequence goes on from PKWF01000063.1 coordinate 9,770, forward strand.
ACCGACGAAGACCCCCACATCAAGAACGAAGCGGTCGTCTTGCGCGACGTTACGACGCTGCTCGAGCGCGATGAGGATCGCAAGTACGTCGCCGCCTACTGGGTGCTCGACGATTGGCCCGGTTGGGATCCAGGCAGCGCGCGCGAGCTGCTTGCAAAGATTCACGCGCTGATCGTTGCAAAGACGCCAGGCAGGCCGGCGATCTGCGGCTTTGGTGCTGGAGTCGCCGAACCCGGAAAGGTCAACTGGGATCCGGGCACCGCCGCCAACTACTCCAACGGCGGTTGCGACATCGTCGGATGGTATAACTACTCGCCGTTTGGGCGCCGCCGTCCATCCTTAGGCAAGAAGTTGGACTGGACGATGAAAGCGCTACTGCCCGCCATGGCGCACAGCCTCGAAAAGAAGGGCTGGGACATTGCCAAGACGCCGCTTTACGGAATCGGGCAAGCGTGGTCCGGGCCATACGACAAGCGCCACTATCAGCCGGGACTCACTCGCGAAGAGATACTCGAACAGGCCAAAGCGTTCTGCGACTTCGGCGCAGACTACATCGGATGGTACGCGTGGGACGACAGCGGGTACGAAGCTGGGACGCAAACCCCCAACGACTCGCCGGTGATCGCGGCCGGCATCAAAGCCTGCCGCCAGGTTTGGAACTAAACTAACCTGACCGCTTTCGGGTAGGCTTCTTGCGCGTAGCCGCCGTCTTTGCGCCTCCGGTGGCTTTACGCTTACGCGTCGCCGCGGCTTTTTTGGCCGATTTCTTACGATCGGCCACCGTCCTCCCGGTGCTCGGCCGCGTTCCCAAATCTTCCGCCTTCGACTCCGTCATGTCGACCTTGTAATGCTTGGCGGCCTTTTGTATATTCGCGAACGCAAGCTCGCGTTCGGCGGCCGTGACGCCCGTAACCTGATCGAAACGCGCGATAGCATTTCGAACGTGCGACGCGTCGGTCATCGGTTCTTTACGCTTTTTTGGATATGCAAATACGCTGTCGGGAAGGTCGGCCCGCCCCGTGAGGTCCCCGTGTTTTGTGTGCGGTTTCCAAGTCGCTCGCATGTAAATGCCTCCATCAGCCTCTCATTGGTCGTTTTACCCAGGCGCTAAACTCTGACACCGCATCAGCTTCGAGCTGGCTTCGGAAATGAGCAAGCAACATGGCGTTCGGTTGGTATTCAGCCCCTGAGGCCCAGCCAGGTTTCCGAATGTTGTAGCGAAGGCTACGATGACGCCGAAAAGGCTGGTTGCAAGCACCACCATGCAATCGCCGTGCCGCGCGCTAGGTCAAGATCCGTGGCATTCGCCACACTCGGCATCGGTGTTATTGTTTGGGTCATCACAACCCGATATATAACCACATTCCTTATAACCGCTCGTACCTGAGTCAGTGACACAGGTATCGGTATATTTCGTTAGCTTACATCCCGGCGCCAATCGCGGTTCTATCGCTGCACGTATTTCCGATTCGCTTTTTCCTTCACGAATCATCGCCATCATTTCATTGTGAAGAGCCTGTGACATTTAGGTTCCCTTTCTTAATGAAGTGGTTTCGCCGAGACTTTCGCTCTCAATCGAAGGTCCCTTCCAAGTGCAACGCATAGTTCGCGGCCCTGCCCGGTTCGCACAAACGCAAAGGCGCCCGCAATCGCGGGCGTCTTTGCGACTCAGCCGTTCGCTTATGACGCTTTCGTTGCCTTAAACTTCCAGCGGCTGCCTTCGCTGCGGGTCCTGACTTGCGAGCTACCTTCGCCTTCAAGCGTCATTCCAGTTACTCGCGCATGCACGTTAACGCTGTTGCCGTACCCTCCCAGCCACACGACCTGAAACCGCAGCAGCGCACCCTGGGGTGATTGCTTAACCTTCCCGACAAAATAGGTGTTCTGCGGATTGTCGTGGCCTCGGATATTAAGAGGACCCGTGATTTTGAATAGCTTCTGCCGAATTACAATCCGAAGGCGGCCTTTCACTGTCTGGCCATTTCGGGTTTCGATGTACCAGCCACGATATGTGCCCGTCACGTTCGGCGGCGTCTCGTAACCCGCAGATGCTTCGACCTGAGCAGCCCCCTGCGGCATCGCGCTACTTTGCGCCCCGCCGCAGCCAGCCAGCAACGCGACGGCAACGAACGCGCCGACGACCGGAGGCCCGAGAAGCGAAGGCTTCATCTTTTGCCCCTCCTGACACCTAACACTTCGGCGGGACCCGGTTCGTGCCCCGTCTTTCGCGGTCACGACGGGCGACGGCAACCGGCGCCGATTTATGCATGGAGTGAAACAGCACGGCTCCGATTTTTGGCCGGCGTTCTTCACGCGTCGAACCGCTTCAACTTCGAATTCGCGCGGATACCTCCGCAAAGCGAAACGAGAAAATAACGCCGTTTCTGACGGAAGGGGGCCCGGCAGCTACCGGACCCCCTTTTTGAGGTTGGATGTTTGGGTTAGCGATCAGGTCTGCGGAGAGAGGGCGATCCCGAGGTACAGGATGCTGCGGCTGCCATTGGCGCTTTTTTGGGATGGCCGGGAGTCGAACCCGGACGTCCTTTCGGACTGCAGATTTTCGCACCACTATGGCTTTCGCCACCGCAACGTTTGCGTTTGTGGTCCGGACTGTGCCTTGACCCTATGAGATCGATCTCACGTAGGTCGCGCCCGTCCAGTCTCTACACCTTCTCCGCCGAAGCGGAGCTTGGCTCGGCGTCGTCACGTCTCGCGACAGAGAGTTCACCGAATTTGAGCGCATCCCGTAGCGAGTTTCCAACGACTACGGCTCAACGGACCGCGTCAAGTCTGCTGTGTCTGCCTGTTCCACCACCATCCCAAGGGGTTACTGCTGATAATGCTCCACGACTTCTTCGCTGCGCACTTCGGCGACATCGGGGTCTTGACCAGCGTCGCGACGGGCGCGGCGCTGCCGCAGAAGATCCCAGTACTGGTCGAGCCGCACGGAGATCTCATCGAGGCGCTTGCGATCCTCTCTGGTCAATTTGGATACGTCGCCGTGCTCGAGCAAGCGATGCTCTTCGGTAACGAGGCCCTCAATATGTTCGTGTATCTGCGTATCGTTCATGGACGAAATCTCCCACGCGTCTCCGAAGCCTTAGTGTAGACGACTTGGGGTTGTCCTGCCGATGTGTCGCGCTCCTGCAGCAAGATGCCGAGCAACAAATCCGACGATGTCGCCACGGCTTTGTCGGAGCCGATGATCTCCATCGCGGTCTCGATCACGATGATTCCCCCCGGAAGGATGTCGGCGCGTTGCGGCTTCATGCCCGCGACTTTCTTGCGTTCCTCGATCGGCATCGCCAGCAACCGCTCCAGCGCGCGTTGCAGATCCTCGCGGGTCAAATCGCAGGAATGAATCGGTGTTCGGCGGCCTCGCACGATCCCGGCAATCGTCGTAGCGGTTCCGCCGACCAACGCAAGCCGTTCGACGGCCTCGCACTCCGTTAAAGGTTCGAGTGCCTTGCGCGCCATCGCACGAGCGCGCTCGACGGCGGCGGCTGTGACAGCTCCGTCATGGCCGGCTAACTCAGGCACGGCCTCGGTAACTCGCACGGCGCCGATCTCGCATGTGATTAGCTTTTCCGGTTCCGTCGAAGTGCCGATGGCATACTCCGTGCTGCCGCCGCCGGCGTCGAGGACGCCCACCCGTTCGCCGCGCAGCTCCCCGAGCACGGTCAAGGCTCCTCGATAGGAGGCCTCCGCTTCTTCTTCTCCGGAGAGGATGCGCAGCGGAGTGCCCAGCAGGGCTTGGACTCGCTGCGAGAACTCCTCACCGTTCTCCGCTCGCCGCAGCGCGCTGGTCGCCACCGCGAAAAGCCTAATATAGTGACCCTTCACCTCGCGTTGAAACTGTCCGATCGCTTCGAGCGTTCGCTGCATCGGCTCGTCGCCGAGTCGTCCCNNTGCGGGGAATCACCGGCGCGACGTCGGCCAGCAGCAGCCGAGTCGAGTTCGTACCGATCGAAACGATGGCGAATCGTTTACTCACTCGCTCGTTACCCCCGAAAAGTTACGGATGCTGCTTAGCTGCAAAGTACGCCGCCCGCCGTTTCTTTTGTAAGAAATGGCGCTCGGCCGCCGGCATCACATCGGCCGGCTCCCATTCCTGAGTGCTTTTGAGATACGCAGCGATATGCTCTTCGAGCTCGTCGTCGCGAATTTGCGGGGCGAGCGAAACCGAGCAGCGCCGGCCGTCTTGGCGAACTTCGAACGCTAAGCGCTTGCGCGCCAGGAGGGAGCGCTGATACTGATCGCGATGCTCGGCTACGTCGGACGCACTGGCGGTTGCAAGCTCGCCTCCCTCAAGGCGGATCGTCGCGCCGTAGGTATTGAGGTTGATGACGACTCCTTTAAGCGTATCGCTCACGGCGATGCAGCGGGTTGGGGTGAGACGAAGATCAGGGCCTCATTTGGCCGCACGAGGCGCAAGCGATCGTGGATTTCCGGAATGGCACCTTCCGGATCCCGAAGGCGGCGCACCTCTCGTTCTTGTTCGTCGCGTTGACGCCGCAGCGACCCGATGTCCGCGCGGATTGCCGAGAGCTGGCGCGACGCCGAAACGTCTTCTCCGATTGCGCGCGCATACTGCACGGCAACGAGCACCACCAGAAGTAGGACGACCGCTGCTGCCAGCAGACGGCCGGCGGCGCGGAGGACGGGGCGGGCGCGTCTCAACGCGCCGTTCGAACGGGTTCTAGACCTTCTTCCTGCCATTCTCCCAATCGCCGGTATTTTCGATATCGCTGTTCCAAGAGCATCTCCGGCGTCAGAGCCGCCAGGGGTGAAAGTGCCGCTTCGACGGCGTCGAGCGTCTGGGTCACAACCTCGCGCGCATTGCGGTGCGCTCCGCCCAATGGCTCGGGGAGTATCTGGTCCACGATACCGAACCGGTACAGATCATCGGCAGTTAACTTCAAGTGAGCCGCCGCTTCTTCCGCTTTACTCGCATCGGACCACAGGATCGCAGCGCAGCCCTCGGGAGACGCAACCGAATACGTGCTGTGCTCCAGCATGATGACGAAGTCGGCAATTGCGAGCGCGAGCGCGCCGCCCGAGCCGCCCTCGCCGACGATCGTGGCCACGATCGGAACGGTCGCCGTCGAAAAGGCCTGCAGGCAAATGGCAATCGCCTCCGACTGGGCGTGCTCCTCGGAGCTGATTCCGGGATCGGCGCCCTTGGTATCGACGAAGGTTACGATCGGCAGGCGCAATCGCGATGCGAGCCGGGCAAGACGCGTCGCTTTGCGATAGCCTTCGGGCGCCGGCATCCCAAAGTTGCGGTGCAAATTTTCCTTCGTATCGCGCCCGCGTTGCTGGCCCAGGACCATGACGTTGCGCCCTCGCAGGGTCCCCAAACCGCCGACGATNNGTCGAACCGATCGAAACGCCCGATATAGTCCAGCGACGTCGGCCGGTTGGGATGGCGTGCCATATGCACCTTCTCCCAGGGCGAGAGCGTTCCGAATAGCTCCCGCAGGATCAGCTGATACTTCTCTTCCAGCGCGGCGATCTCGCTCGACATGTCGAGGGGCTGCGCCGCCGACGCCTCGCGCAGCTCGGCGATGCG
>PKWF01000111.1 GCA_003133185.1 Vulcanimicrobiota bacterium
GGTGCGTGTTAAACTCGGCCAGGACGAAGCGCGGAAACGTCACCTCTAGCGTGGTCAGACGTATTCCGGCCGGACTCGTCGAGTCCAGCAACACGCGCGCGTTATAGGCCACCGCCGAGAGCCGCCCGGCTACTCTTAGCTCTTAGCCGCGATACCGCAGAAAGGCGGGAACGTCGATATCGTCCATGCTGACGGGGGAGACGGTGTCCAGCTTACTCGTTTCGAAGGCGAAACTTTGTGTGCGATTGCCGCGNNTCGACCGCGCGGCTGATCATCTCCGCCGCCTCGTTGACTTCGTACATTGCCATGTCGGGGCCGCCCGTGATGTTGAAGATGACGCCATGTGCCCCCTCGACGGTCGTTTCGAGCAGCGGCGAGGCGATCGCCTTTTGCGCGGCGTCGGCGGCACGATGCTCGCCGCTTCCCTCTCCGATGCCCATCATCGCCGAGCCCGCATCCGTCATAATCGTCTTGACGTCGGCGAAATCCAAGTTGATCAGCCCCGGCTGCGTGATCAAATCGGTGATGCCGGCAATCCCTTGACGCAAAATGTCGTCGGCGTACGCGAACGCCTCATTGAGCGGCGTCTTCTTCTCGATGACCTGCAGGATGCGCTCGTTGGGAATCGTGATCAGAGTGTCGACCTTGCTTTCGAGCTCGGCGATGCCGTTCTCGGCGGCCTGCATGCGTTTTCTGCCCTCAAAGGCAAACGGCTTCGTAACCACCGCAATGGTCAGCGCACCCGACTCCCGCGCGAGTTCCGCGATAACCGGCGAGGCTCCGGTTCCCGTGCCTCCGCCCATGCCCGCCGTCAAAAAGACTAAGTCGGCGCCCTCCAGGATCAGGGAAAGATCCTCCCGGGATGCTTCGGCGGCTTCGCGTCCGAGCGACGGATTCGCTCCCGCACCCAAGCCGCGCGTTTGCCCGCCTCCGATGTGAACGCGATTTTCGGTCAAAGCGCCGCGCAGCGCCTGCACGTCAGAGTTAACCGCAAAGAAGTCTACGCCGGCCAAACCGGCGGTCAGCATGCGATTGACGGCATTACAACCACCGCCGCCAATGCCGATCACTTTGATCGTTGCCGCGTGCGTAGGCTCCGAGATAGAACGTCGTACGTCAGCCATTTCTTTGGGTTCCTCCGTCGAAAAGAAGTTTAAGTCCATAGGTCTGCCAACCATCGTTGAATTCGAGGAAAGGTTCCGCTGCGCCGCCTCACGTGCGATGCATCGTCGCCCGCTCCATTAGTGCCAAAGACGACGAGTCCTATTGCCGTTGCGTATTGTGGCGACGTCATGGCCTCCGTCAAACCGCCGATGGTATTTGCCGTCCCGATGCGAACGGGCAAATTAAAGACTTCTTCGGCGAGCGGTTCGATGCCGGGTAAGAGCGCGCCGCCGCCTGTGAGAACGACTTCGCCGAGAACCAAATCGCGCGGCACGTTTTCGACGATTTTTTGCCGAGCCATCCGTAGCGTCTCCAGGACGCGCGGCACGACGATCTGCCGCAGGTCCGCGGTGGCGTGCTCGCGCGTTGCGCGGCCGTCGAGCGTACGAACGGCGAAGACGGCTCCGTTCTCTCCCGCGCCCAAACGCTTCTTGACGTCTTCGGCCTCCGCGAGCGTCGTCTTCAACCCTAGCGAGATATCGCTCGTGAGCACGTTGCCGCCAACCGGTATCGTGGCCGTGTAGATTGCACTACCCAGCGAGTAGACGGCGATGTCCGTCGTGCCGCCGCCGATATCCAAAAGCACGACGCCGACCTGCTTCTCTTCCTGCAGCAGGGTCGCGGCGGAGCTCGCGAGCGGCTCAAAGACAACGCCTTGCGTCTCCAAACCCGCACGCTCGACGCACTTGAGGACGTTGGTGATGAAGCTCGTGCTGCCCGTCACGATATGCGTGTCGACTTCCAGACGGCCGCCGGACATGCCGACCGGATCGCTAACGCCTTCTTGGCCGTCAACGGTAAAGTAGCGCGGGAGGGCGTGGATGATCTGCCGGTCGCTGGGCAGATTAATGATCTTGCTGGCGTCGATGACCCGCCGCACGTCGCCCGGCGTAACTTCCCGATCTTCGCCGGAGACGGCAACGACCGCGCGATTATTCGTGCTCCGAATATGGTCGCCCGTAATGCCGACGACGGCCTCGCTGAAGTGAATCCCGGCCATTCGCTCGGCCCGCTCGGTCGCCGCTTCGATGGACTTGATCGTCTCGTCGAGGTCGACGACGACCCCCTTGCGCATCCCGAGGGTCGGAGCCTCGCCAAAGCCGACGATCTCGAGACCGTTGGGGCCATTCGTCGCGACGACCATGCACGTCTTGGTCGTCCCGATGTCGAGCCCGCAAAGGGTCTCGTGCTTCATGCGCTGCGTCACCTATCCTAGAAATCCCAGTTGGCCACGATATATTGTGGTTCTGACGCCCGACTCCTACTATGGATAGCAGGGGAAGGGCGGATTGCCAAGCCTTTGCGGACCTGGCGCCTTCTCCTTGAGGACAAACCAAGCAAAGATGTGGAGAGGCTGTGCACAAAACAACTTCGAAAGCGCGGCACCCCCTAGAACCGGGCCTTAACTTCGGGTATTATCCTTTCTTAATCGCACTACTTATCTTTGGGAGTTCGCTTTTGAAACGCTCGCTTTCTTTAATCGTCGTCACGCTTGGGTTGCTCGGTCCGATGTGCGCTCGCGCAGCGACCGTTAACCCAACGGCAATTCCCGACGGCACCTACACCGTAAAAGTAGAAAAGATCGTTGATTCCAAACACATCCAAGTGCTCATGGATAACGGATCGGAGGCGACGTTGACTGCCGGACGGTCAACGGTCGACTTTTCAAAGATACAACCGAGCGACCAGATCAAAATTTCGCTCATCCAGGGAACCGTGATGGTCTACCTCGACCTCACGAGCCACCAGTAGCGCCGCGAAGTTCTAACGATAAACGACGACCGGTGTCGCCGGTGCGCGCACGTCGATGGCTGAAACGTTTTGTCGACGGTGCACGACCTGCGCGAGAATGGCGTTTATCAAGCGCACTTTCCGCCCAACGTCATCCGGCTGACCGAGAAGCAAACGTGGACGACCGGAGATGTCGGCAGTGATGTCACCGTAGCGATCAAAGGCGAGCACTGCGGGCNNCCGCCCGAAGCCATCGTCGTGTAGACATCGCGCAAGACGAAGGCGTCACGAGCGGCGACGAACGTGCCCGGCGCCAGGCTGCCGTGCAACGTCAGGACGAACACCGGCAATAGTTCGTCGCCCGTAGCCGACGAAAGGACCCGCAACTCGCGATCGACGACGGCGCTCCGCCCGTCGCTCGTTAAAACTGCGAAGGGTACCCGCTCGCTGACCGCAATCGTCAGCGACGCCGGCGGAAGCCGGTGAATCGAGGCCTTGCCGACGTACGGAATCGTGCGAATCCGGACAGCGATCGCCGTGGTGTTGTCCAGCCATATACTTCGGTTTGGCGGGATATCGGCAACGCGTAGAATCTCGCTGCTCGAGACGCGCCGGTTGCCGCTAACCGCGACGTGGCTCGGATCGAAGCCCGACCACATGGTAAAAAAAGCGCCGCCCGCCACCGACAGCATGCCCGCCAGCGCAAATACTATCCAAAAGGGCCTAATGCGGGCCGCCGCGGAGCGTTTGACCCTTTTCGATTTAGAGTAGCGGCCGCTCAAGGCATCACGTAGCGTTCGATCGCTTCGGCGACACCGTCGTGTTCCAGATCCGAAACGACGGCATCGGCAGCCGCTCGAAGCTCGCTGGGCGCGGAACCCATTGCGATCCCAAACCCTGCAGCCGCAAGCAGCAAAGCGTCGTTCCAAGAATCGCCGATTGCCGCCGTCTGCTCGATCGGCACGCCGAGACGCGCCGCAACGAATCGGAGCGCGGCCCCTTTATTCACGGCCGGATCGAGGACTTCGACGAACTCAGGTAAGCTGCGCGTGACATAAGCGCGAGCGCCCAACGCGGCGTGCAGTTTTTGCGCGTATGCCGCGGCAACGGGCGCATCGGCGACGACGACGGCTTTCGTGGCGGGGCTATAAGCGAACGCTTCGCGCAACGACGGCACGATGACCGGCTCGCTCATCGCTAGAGATGCGTACAGATCGGAGAAACGGTTGCGCGCCTCGCAGTAGTACTCGTCGTTGCGGTAGAGCTGCAGGTGCATGCCGTCCGCCTGCGCCATTACGGCCAGCTCTTGGACGATCTCGTTGTTAAGCGCGGAATGCTGCAGCACTTCGTCGGTGGCAGGATCGACGATCGCCGCGCCCTGGTAGCAGATCAAGGGCGCGTCGAAACCGAGCTCGCGCGCGAAGGGGAGCGTGGCGCGATACATACGCCCCGTCACGAGGCAACCCGCGACTCCGGCCCGCATCATGCGCTCGATCGACTCGCGGACGGCCCTCGCAATTGAAAGGTCGCGGCCGACCAGCGTTCCGTCGACATCGAAGGCGACGAGGCGGATCAACTGCCGTAGCGCATTCGAGCCGCCTGAGCGTGGTGGGGAAGTCCGTCACCATCGGCCAGCGCCGCTAATGCGGGAGCATCGGTCGTCATCCGATCGGCGCTGTTTTCGACCACGCTGAGCGTGCGGGTGAAGTCGGCCAGGCAAAGGCTCGACGAAAAGCGCGCCGTACCCGACGTCGGCGCGACCCGGTTCGTTCCCGCCAGATGTTCGCCACTAACCAACGGCGTGGCGTCGCCGATAAAGACCGTCCCGGCAGTGGAGATCCGCTCCAAGTACCTCCAAGCGTCGCGCACCTGCAGACACAGATATGCCGGGCCAAAGCGGTTGAGAACATCGAGAAGCTCGTCTCGCGATGAAGCCGCGATGAGATGGCAGTTCTGCAAGATCGCCTCGTTGACGAACTCGCTGCGTTCCAACGTTTGCAGGTCGAGCGTATCGATGAGCTGAGCGACCGCGTCCAGCAGCGGCCGCGATTCGGAGAGCACGGCCAAACGCGTAACATCGGGACGCTCGGCCGCGGAGAGCAGCTCGCCGACGACGTACT
>PKWF01000140.1 GCA_003133185.1 Vulcanimicrobiota bacterium
GCATCGTTGCTGACCAGCGCCACGATCTCGATCGGAAGACTACCGTCGTGAGAAGCATCCGCGATAGTTTGAAAGTTGCTCCCATTGCCCGACGCCATCACCACCGTGCGCGGCCGCGGCGCAAGCAACGCGGCTCGAGCGAACTCTTCGGCGACGACCGCGCCGACGGAATCGGCGTAATATCGGAGGAGCCCTTCGCCGCTCACTGCGGGAATCAAGGCACGAGCATACCCGCGTTTGCGCAACGCTTGCAGCGCTTGGCGCAAGATGAAGACCCCCAGCCCCGTCTTGCGCTCTTCTCCAGCGACGCCAAAGGGACCGAAGAGCCCGACGTCGCGCTCGCGTGCGAGCCCGTTGAGCCAGCGATAGTTTAGCCCTCGCGCATCGAGCGTGGCAAAGCCGATTGGTGCGTCCTCACGGCGCGCGACGACATTGACGCCCGCCGCGGCTTCGGAGCCCCACGTGGCGCTAAACGTCGCGTCGATCCATGCCAGCGCGCGATCGTCCGCAACCTCCACCTGTATGGCCGGCACGTCGCCGGATATCGTGGACAGATCGACGATGAGATTGTAGAGCGCCGGCACGTCAGGGATGAACGACGACGCGCGGTTCCTCGCCGATACGCGATTCGATCCAACCGACGACCTTCGCGCCGGGAACCGCGGCGATCGCTGCCGCCGCATCGGTGACTGGCACGACCAGCGTGAAGCCCACACCCATATTAAAGATGCGATATCGTTCCTCGCCCAACTCGCCGCGTCGCACGAGCTCTGCAAGAATCGGCGGAACACTCCAGCGCTGCTGCTCCAAAACCGCCTTGACGTTTTCCGGCAGCGTGCGAGGAACGTTCTCCAGCAACCCTCCACCCGTAATGTGCGCCATTGCCTTGACGTGCGCCACGCGCTGGATTGCGCGGACGGATTGAAAGTACGACGGATGTTCGGCAAGCAGCGCGTCGGCGTACGTTCCACCGTCGAACGGAGCGTTCCATTCGTCACTCGCAATCAGCGAGCGTGCGAGCGAATAGCCGTTCGTATGCAGCCCGACCGCGGGCAAGCCGATTATCGCGTCGCCCGGCTCGACGCCACCCAGCTTCTCGAGCGCTTCAATCTCCACGATACCTACGATCGTTCCCGCGAGATCGAAGTGCGCCGGCCGATAGAGCCCCGGCATCTCGGCGGTTTCGCCGCCAAGCAGCGCGCACTCGTGACGGCGGCAGGCTTGCGAGCATCCGCTCACAATCTCGGCAGCCACCGCAGGGTCGAGTTTTCCCACTGCAAGGTAATCCAAAAAGAACAGCGGCGATGCGTTGCAAACGAGGATGTCGTTGACGCAATGATTGACCAGATCGGCGCCGACCGTCGCGTAACGTCCGAGCTCGGCCGCAATAACGACCTTCGTGCCGACGCCGTCCGTCGACGCAACGAGCGCGCGGCTGCGGTCGCCGGGGACGCGAAAGAGTCCCGCAAAGCCGCCGATGGCTTCGAGTTGGTCGGGGTGACGCCATGGGCCGAGCACCTGGGCGTAACGCGCGACCGCTTCGTTGCCGGCGTTAACGTCAACGCCGGCTCGCGCGTAGCTATCCGAGCCCATTTTTTGCTCCGGACGAGGATTCTCCCAGCTTTCTGCCATAGGCTGGCAGTAGTTCACCATCGGAAAGGTCCACCATGCAAGTTCGTCTTACTCACGATGCGGTCAGCCACGTGCGTACCGGAGCGCTCGTCGTCCCCTTCTTCTCCGATAATTCGCTCGAAGGCATCGCCAAAGAGATCGACGCCAAACTCGGCGGCGTAATCGCCGACGCACTGGCCGCCAAAGAGATCCAAGGACGTCTTGGCGAGCACGTCCTGGTTTACGCGAAAGACGAGCCGTATCGTCGCGTTCTCGCGATCTCGCTCGGCGAGCGTTCGCGCTTCGAACCGCACTTTCTCGCGCGCTACGCGGGCAGCGCGGTACGTTACCTGGGTCGCCGCAACGTCGAACAGATCGCTATCGCGCTCCCGATACAGGCGCAAGGCCAGGAAGCCGCATGCGCTTCATTTGTGACCGAGGGCGCCGTCACCGGCGTCTTCGAGACGACGCTCTATCAGGAGAAGCCCGATCGCCGTAATGCAACCAACGAGGTAACGCTTATCGCCGGCGACCTCNNCCAACTTGATGACGCCGACGCGCTTGGCCGAAGAAGCGGCGAAGGTCGCCGAGCAAAATGGACTCGAAATCGACGTCCTCGACGAAGCGCGAGCGAGCCGCGAAGGTATGGGCTCCTTTCTCTCGGTCGCGCAAGGCAGCGCGCAGCCGCCGAAGTTCATCGTGATGCGTTACACCGGCGATCCGTCGAGCAAAGAGCTGCTCGCACTCGTCGGAAAGGGAATCACGTTCGATACGGGAGGCATCTCGATCAAACCCGCCGAGCGAATGGAGGACATGAAGTACGACATGTCCGGTGGCGCCGGCGTGATTGCGGCGATGTACGCGATCGCGAAATTGAAACCAAGACTGAACGTGGTCGGCATCGTTCCGGCCACGGAGAACATGCCGGGAGGCAAGGCAACCAAACCGGGCGATATCGTGACGGCGATGAACGGCAAGACGATCGAGGTCATCAATACCGATGCCGAGGGCCGCTTGATCTTGGCCGATGCGCTCTGTTATGCGAACAAACTCGGCGCGACGAAGATCGTCGATGCCGCGACGCTTACCGGCGCGTGCGTGATCGCGCTGGGCCACGCGTCGTCGGCCGCCGTCACGAACGACGATGCATTCGCCGCGCAGTTCTTGGCGGCCGCCAAGCCCACCGGCGAGCGTTACTGGCAGATGCCGTACTACGAAGATTACACGAGCGCGATGAAGAGCGACATTGCGGACTTGAAGAATACCGGTGGACGTCCCGCCGGCACGTTAACCGCCGCCGCCTTCCTGCGCGAGTTCGTCGACAAGACGCCGTGGGTGCATCTCGATATCGCCGGGACTGCCTATCTCGACANNCCTTCCCCTGAGCCCGTCGAAGGGTCAGGATGACAAAGCTGAGGGCGGCGCCCTGTCCGGTAACGGTGCGAGGTCTTCCGAGCTGAAGGTGTGAAAGCGCAAAACGCCCTTCCCTTCGACCCCGCTCAGGGCAGGCTCGCTCAGCGTGACAGGGACAGCGCTCGTCCGTACGAGCCGGAGAAGAATCCGGCGATACGCCGTTTGACGGCGGGTGCCATTAAACGCCGAAAAGGAAAGACACTCTTTCCAGTTGCAACCGCTTACGATGCGCCGTTCGGGCAGTTTGTCGAACGAGCCGGGATCGACGTCATCTTGGTCGGCGACAGCGTCGGCAACGTCGTTTTAGGCTTCGACGAAACGACGCCGGTAACGCTCGAGAGCATTCTCTATCACACGCAGGCCGTCGTGCGCGGAACGACGCGCGCGCACATCATGGCCGATATGCCTTTCGGTTCCTACCAGGTCAGCAACGAAGACGCATTGCGTTCCGCGATTCGGCTGGTTAAAGAAGGCGGAGCGTGTTCGGTGAAGCTCGAGGGCGGCCGCGACCAAACCGATCGCATCCGCGCGATCACGGGCGCCGGCATTCCGGTGGTCGGCCACATCGGCGTGACACCCCAGACGGCCGGGCTCGGTCCGGGCTTCAAAATGCGCACCCATCGCGACCGATTAATTGATGATGCGCGCTCGGTCGAAGCCGCCGGCGCGTATGCGATCGTGCTCGAGGTCGTGGATTACGAGATCTCTCGCGAGATTACCGAGATGTTGTCGATTCCGACGATCGGCATCGGTGCCGGTCCACACTGCGATTCTCAAGTGCTCGTGCTTCACGATATCCTCGGCATGTATCCGCATTCACCGAGCTTCGCTAAGCGGTATGCCGAGATCGGGGAACTCGCGACTCAAGCCCTAGAGAGATACGCACAAGAGGTCCGCGAGCGGACCTTTCCGCGCTAACCCGTGCGTGCCCACCAGTTGGCACTCTGCGGGGCTACACTAGCGGCATGTTAGAAACGAACGACTGGTCCGACCCTTTGGTTATCGCGATGCGCGCTTTCGAACGCGTCCTTCTTGCGTCCGACGAAAGCCCTCGAGCGCGTCGAGCCGCCGCCGAATTGCGCGCAGTTCCTCTACCAGCGCAAGACCGCCCGTCGCTAAGTGACCGGCCTCCGCCGGCAATGGTGATTCCTTTGCGTCCTCGCCGTCGGTAGGCGGCGCCTCGCGAACGCGAGCACCGGCGCGCTCGAGCGCAGCGGTGATAAAGCTTTGGGCGCGCGCCCGCGCGGCTTCGCCGGACTTGCGCCCGAGCGGGCGAACGTCAACGAACATCGCCGACTTGTTAGCCTCGACGAAGAGCCGTGTTTCTTCTCGCTCGAGGCCGAAGAGCGTCTCGGCGGTCGTTCCGAGTGCGCGCGCGATGCGAACGACGATGCTGATTGAAGGATTCAGCCGCTGATCGGCCTCGATCTTGAAAAGCGTCGGGTGATTAACCTCGGCGCGGCGAGCTAACTCGTTCTGGGACCACCCTAGAGCACGGCGTCGCGCGGCGATTCTCTTTCCCAGCGTCACTCATCTGGACTGTAGCGCCGCAGAGCCTTGGCCCTTGAACCGTTTGGTCTTGACTCTTGGTTCTTAGGCTGGGGAAGCCTGTGCCGCGCTATGCATCTGATGAGCCGCGGGCACGTTTGGGTATTCGCCGACGAAACAGCCGAGGCACATCTCGCTGCGGTCTCGTCCAACCGAAGCAATCAGTCCCGCGAGACTGAGATAGCCCAAGGAATCTGCGCCGGTCTTGGCTCGGATCTCTTCCACCGTGAAGTTGGCCGCGATGAGCTCCCCATAGGTCGCCATGTCGACGCCGAGATAGCAGGGGTGCTTGATCGGCGGCGAGGTGATCCGTAAATGCACCTCGAGGGCACCCGCCTCGCGCAGCAGCGCGACGATCCGCGGCGTGGTCGTGCCGCGCACGATCGAGTCGTCCACGACGATCACGCGCCGGTCGCGCAGATTCTCGACGAGCGGATTGAACTTTAGATGCACGCCGCGAGCGCGCATATTCTGATCCGGGCTGATGAAGGTACGGCCGATGTAGCGGTTTTTGATGAGACCTTCGATATATGGGAGCCCGCTCTCGGCGGCATAACCGATGCCGCCTGCGACCGCGGAGTCGGGCACCGCCATCACGACGTCGGCGTCGACGGGATGCTCCTTGGCCAACTGGCGGCCCATCGCATAGCGCGCCATGTAGACCGAACGGTCGTTGAGCTGCGAATCCGGCCGCGCGAAGTAGATNNTACTCGAACGTACAGAGCGCCGGCTGCGCGTCTTCAACCGGTGTTTGGTGCGACTCCAGGCCGTCCGCGCTGATGCGCACGATCTCGCCGCGCTCGATCTCGCGCACGTACTGCGCGCCGATCGTACCGAGCGCGCACGACTCCGACGCTACGACGAAGCCGCCGTCGCCGAGTTTTCCCAGACATAGCGGCCGCACGCCCCACGGATCGCGAAACGCATAAAGTTCGTCTTGCGTGCAGAGCACGGTCGAGTACGCGCCGCGCGCCTGGGCGAGCACCGATTCGATCCGTTGCAGCATCGTGCCCTTGGACTCGACGATCAGCTTTGCCATCACCTCGGAATCCGAGGTGGCCTGCATCACCGTCGTCGGCGCGAGCGATTCGCGAAGCTCGTCGGTGTTGGTGAGGTTTCCGTTGTGCGCGAACGCAAAGTCGCCGAGCTCTGTGCGCTCGAGTAGCGGCTGCGCGTTGACGACGATCGACGAACCGGTCGTCGAGTAGCGCGTATGTCCGATCGCGACGTAGCCGCTAAGGTCGCTTAAGATGTCTTCGTCGAAGATGGCGCCGAGCAGGCCCATCTCCTTGTGCGAGCGGATCGTGCCGCCATCGGCTGCGGCGATACCGGCGGATTCTTGCCCGCGGTGCTGCAATGCGTATAGCGCGAAAAACGCGAGCCGCGCGGCGTCGCGTCCGGGTGCGAAGACCCCCGTTATCCCGCACATCTTATGCCATTATACCAGTCCGCTAGTCTGAAGAGCGCCTCCCCCCGAAAATCTGGAGCAGAGCGAGGAAGATATTTATCGCATCGAGGTAGATGCTGGTCGCCATCAGGACCGGCGTCAATCCGTCGCCACCGGCGCGCAGCCGCGCGAAGTCGATCAAGACCAAGCCCGAAAAAATGGCGAGCGTCAGCCACGCGTAGGTCTCGGGATGGATGAACTTCACGAAGATCGAGATCACGCCGACCACGACCAGGCCCAGCAGCGCGATCATGAAGATACCCTGGAAACGGCGCAGGTCCAGCCCCGTCGCGTACACGATGGCCGCCAGCGCAAACATCCCGAGTCCCGTCGTCAGGGCGGCGTTGACCACGACGTCCGGACCGAGGGCGCGGACGTAGTGGCCAATCACCGGAGCGATGCCTACGCCCTCGCAGAAGGTGAACGCATAAAAGAGCAGCAGCGATAGCG
>PKWF01000062.1 GCA_003133185.1 Vulcanimicrobiota bacterium
TCGATTCCCACTACCCGCTCCATCACACCTCGAGGCGACGTAGCCAAGTGGTAAGGCAGGGCTCTGCAAAAGCCCCATTCGGCAGTTCGAATCTGCCCGTCGCCTTTAGCGATTTCAAGTGAAGCGGATCGCGGTCGTGGGGGCCGGCGCGATCGGCGGATTCCTCGCCGCCGCGCTCGCCAGGGCTGGCAATCCGGTGGCAGTCGTGGCGCGCGGCGAGCATGCCGCGGCAATTCGCCGCGACGGTTTAAGCGTCGAGAGCGACCTGGGCACATTCTCCGTGCCGCTGGTGGTCAGCGACGACCTGCGAACGCTCGGCGCCTTCGACTTTCTATTACTGGCGTTCAAGGCGCATCAATGGCCCTCGCTGCTAGAGCAAGTCGCGCCGTTTGCGGGCACTGAAACGNNTCGGGCGAGACCGTCGCACCGGGCCGCATTCGGC
Source organism: Vulcanimicrobiota bacterium (assembly GCA_003133185.1). Classification (GTDB taxonomy): domain Bacteria; phylum Vulcanimicrobiota; class Vulcanimicrobiia; order Vulcanimicrobiales; family Vulcanimicrobiaceae; genus Cybelea; species Cybelea tyrphae. The sequence goes on from PKWF01000062.1 coordinate 443, forward strand.
AGAGTGGCGGATTACGTTACGTGTTCGGCGACCCCGGCGGTGGTTGCGGCGATCGTACCGCCGAACTCGTGCAGCTCTTCGAGCGCGCGGGGCTTGCCGCCGAGGCGGATTCGGAAATCCGGCAGACGGTCTGGCTAAAGCTCGTGAACAACGTCGGGCTCAATGCGGTCAGCGTCTTGCGGAACATGACGATCAAACCGATGCTGGAAGACGAGCAAGCGCGCGAGGAGGTTGCGCGCCTGATGACGGAGGCGCTGCGCGTGGGGCAGGCGATGGGCGTCGTGGGTAAAGTGGACGTTGAGGCGCGAATCGCGTACGCGGCCCGGCTCGATAACGTCAAGACCTCGATGTTGCAAGACCTGGAGCATGGCCGGTCGCTCGAGATCGATCCGATCTTGGGAGCGGTTTGCGAGTTGGGCGAGCGTTACGGTGTCGAAACACCCGAGGTGCGAAAAGCTTACGCTGCGCTGGAGCGGCTGAATACGACGGACTTATGATGGTGCAGGAATCCCCACATGTGGATATTGCCGAACTCAGCGGCGTCGGCCCGAAGAGCGCCGCGCTCTTCCGGGAACTGGGCATCGAAACGGCAGAGGCGCTGCTGGATTACCTGCCCTTCCGTTACGACGACCTGCGCTTCCCTACGCCGGCTTTGCGTTTGGGCGAGACCGGAGGCGAAGAGAACGCGGTCGGGCTCGTCGTCGCCGTGAAGGAACGCCGCGTACGCGGCCTGGAGATCGTCGAACTGCAGCTCCACGACGACGCCGGCACTCTGTTTACCGCAAAATGGATCGGACGCAATCGTTACGTCGTCGGACGCTTTCGTGAAGGGATGCGCCTCATGGTACGCGGGCGCGTCGATCGAATCTTTTCGGGACCGGTCGTTAACGTCGCGCACTACGAAGCGCTCGGCGAGAACGAACCCTATCGGGGTGAGCTCGTGCCGGTCTATCGCGCGAGCAAGGAACTTGCCACGCGTAAGATCGCGATGGTCGTGAAGAAGAACCTCTCGGATCTGCTCGCCCTCGCTCCACCGGATCCGTTGCCGCCGGCGCTTGCAGCCCAACGGGGATACGGCTCTGTCCGGGAAGCCTATCGCGCGATGCATGCGCCGCAGACGCCGCAAGAAGCGGAACGCGCGCGCGAGCGCTTCGTCTTTGCGGAGTTTCTCGCATTGGCAACGGGCGCACAACTGCGGCGCGCCGAGCGCGAGAGCGATCACGATGCGCCGGTGTTCGAGGTTCCCGCGAGTCTATTGGAACGAATCGAGGCGACGCTGCCCTTTGCATTGACCGGCGCGCAGCGCCGGACGATCGAAGAAATTTGGAACGATTTGCGGCGCGACGTTCCGATGAATCGGCTCTTGCAGGGCGACGTCGGCAGCGGAAAGACGTTGGTTGCGGCGGCCGCAGTTCTGGCGGCGGCCGCAAATGGTTTGCAATCGGCCTTGATGGCCCCCACCGAGCTGCTCGCGTGGCAGCACGCAAGTAAGCTCGCACCGCTGCTTCAGCCCTTCGCCCTCGGGGTGGAAGCGGTCTTCGGCAGCCAAGGTGCGCGGTCGCGCCGGGCGGCGCTCGAAAAGCTCGCCAGCGGCGCGGCGTCGTTAGCCGTCGGCACGCATGCGCTGCTCACCGAAGGCGTCGACTTCGAACGGCTCGGGCTCGTGATCATTGACGAACAGCATCGCTTCGGCGTAGAGCAGCGCGCGCGTTTACGCGGCAAAGGTTCGTCACCGCATACGCTTCACATGACGGCGACGCCGATTCCCCGGACGCTCGCGCAGTCGGTTTACGCCGACCTCGACGTCTCGGTAATCGACGAGCTGCCACCCGGCCGAACCCCGGTCCTAACGTATGCTCTTCGAACGAGCCGCTTGAGCCTTGTCTACGATTTGGTGCGGAAGAACGTCGCTGCGGGGCGTCAGGCCTATATCGTCGCGCCGGCCATCGAGGAAGGGGAGAACGCGCTGACGAGCGCGATCGCGGAAGCCGAGCGCCTGCGCCGCGACGTGTTTGCGGATCTGCGGCTGGGACTGCTACACGGGCGTTTGGCGTCGCGCGAGAAGGAAGAGATTATGTCGACTTTCGTTCGCGGCGAACTCGACGTGCTGGTCTCGACGACGGTGATCGAAGTCGGTGTGGACGTCGCGAACGCAACCGTGATGGTGGTTCTGGACGCGCATCGCTATGGGTTGGCGCAGCTCCATCAGCTGCGCGGGCGCGTCGGTCGAGGTGCCGCGAGCTCCTTTTGCATCTTCGTCTATCCCGACGATACCGACAGCGAGCGGCTCGAGATCCTGATGCGCTCCACCGATGGCTTCGAGATCGCCGATGAGGATCTGCGGCTTCGCGGGCCCGGGCAGCTTTCGGGAACGATCCAGTCTGGAGCCGCGGACCTGCGCCTGGGCGATTTGGTGCGCGATATCGACGTATATCGCGCCGCGAAAGCGGCTGCCGAGGAGATCGTCGCAGGCGATCCGGCGCTGGCACGATCGGAGCACGCCGGGCTGCGCGCCGTGCTTACGGCCCAGCCCAGTACGCGAGCGCTGCTGCTTTCATCGTGAGGGTTCGCGGGCCGCGGCGCGAATAGCGCCGCCAATGTATAAACGGGGCATCTTCATGGCGGCCGTCACGGCCGTACTCTTTGCAGCGCTTGGAACCGGGGCGCGCGCTGCCTCACCCAACGTGGCGCGCACGACGCTCTCCAACGGCTTGCGCGTTATCGTCGTACGCAACACGCTGGCGCCGGTCGTTACGACGGTTCTCAACTACGAGGCCGGCTCCGACGAGCAGTGGATTCCCGGCCTCGCTCACGCGACGGAACACATGATGTTCCGGGGAAGCGCCACGCTTTCATCGTCACAATTTATGGAAGCGATCGGAATCACGGGCGGCGACTTCGATGCCGATACGGCGCCGACGGTCACGAAGTATTTCTTTACCGTGCCGTCGGCCTATCTCGACATTGCGCTACGGGCCGAACGGTCGCGCGCGACCGGCCTGCTGATGTCGCAGAAGTTGTGGGCCCAAGAGCGTGGTGCGATCACGCAAGAGGTGCAGCAGGATCAGAGCAACGCCTTCTATCGGCTCTTCGTAAAGATGCAGGATCGCCTGATCGGCGGTACGCCGTACGCGAAGAACACGCTGGGAACCGTCGCCGATTTTGCCAACAACGTCAATAGCGCGCAGCTGCTGCGGTTCTACCATACCTGGTATCATCCAAACNNTTTGGCGATATACCCTCAGCCAAACTTCCCGCGCGCGAGCCGGTGCATCTGCGGCCGCTTAAAAGCGCGGTTTTTCACGAGAAGTCGGATCAGGCGTTTACGCTGGTCGCCTTGGGCTATCGCTTCCCCGGTTACGACAGTCCCGATTATGC
>PKWF01000124.1:0-10268 GCA_003133185.1 Vulcanimicrobiota bacterium
GGCACGACGACGCGCGAGCTGGAGCTGGTGTTGCGCTAGGATGTGCGCCGTCGGCGCCGTAGGGAGGAACATCATGAAGATCGCCGCTTTAGTCTCACGCATACTGATCGGACTGGCCTTTACGGTCGCGGGGGCGTTTGGGTGGGTCCTAACCTTCGCGTCGGGTCCACCGCCGATGCCGGGGCTCGCGGGCGAGTTTCAGAGGATCATCTTCGAGTCACACTTCGTGCTTTTCATTGATTCGATCCAGCTGGTCACCGGCATTGCGCTGCTGCTAAATCGTTACGTTCCGTTGGCGCTCGTCGTGTCGGCGGCGCTTCTCTACAATATCCTGGCCTTTCACATAACGATGTTCCCGGCAGGCATCGTTCCCGGCCTGATTCTGACGGTGTGCTGGGTCGTGCTTGCGTCGTCGATGCGCGAACGGATGGCCCCGCTCCTAGGCGGTTAGTACATCAACATTTGAATGAAATACGTCATCTCCAGAGCGCTGGTGAACGCGCGTTCGCGCAGATTGGCGCCCGACCCGTGTCCGCCTTCGGTTACTTCATAGAACAGATATGGAACGTGCATTGCCGCCAGCTTCGCAGCGAACTTACGCGCGTGCTGCGGCCCCACGCGATCGTCCTTGGTCGTAGTCCAAATGAGTGCCTCGGGATATTTCACGCCAGGTTTCAAGTTGTTGTAGGGAGAGATCGAAGCCAAGAACGCGCGTTGTTCGGGGTTTGAAACGCTCCCGTATTCGCCCGTCCACGATGCGCCGGCCTGGATCTGCTCGAAGCGCAGCATGTCGAGGAGCGGAACTTGAATGTCGACCGCGCGCCACAGCTGCGGGTGCTGCGTGAACTCGACGCCCATCAAGAGGCCGCCGTTTGAGCCGCCCTGGATGCCTAATCGGAGCGGGCTGGTGACTTTGGTAGCGATCAAGTCCTGCGCCACCGCGGCGAAATCGTCGTAGATCCGCTGGCGGTGGGTGGTGAGGCCGGCGTCGTGCCACGCGGGCCCGAACTCGCCGCCGCCGCGAATGTTCGCAAGCACGTAGACGCCGCCGCGCTCCAGCCAGAGCTTGCCGAGGATCCCGTCGTAGTTGGGCGTCATCGAGACGCCGAAACCGCCGTAGGCATAGAGCAGCGTCGGATTGCTTCCGTCGAGCTTCATATTCTTCGGATGTACGATGAAGTATGGAATCCGCGTTCCGTCCTTTGACGTCGCTTCGCGCTGTTCGACGACGTCGCCGGAAGCGTTAAATCGAGCCGGCGAATTTTTCACAACCGCAAGCTCCCCCGTACCGGCATTGAGTTGCCATATCGTCGAGGGTATCAGAAAGCTCGTCGTGGTGAGGTAGGCGTTCTCGCCGTGTTCGTCGGCGCTGTCGACGACGATCGACGAGTCGTCGGGCAGGTCCAGCCGCTGCTTCGACCACCCGTTGTCGCCGGACGGCGCGTACACCCAAGCGCGTCCGCGCACGTTTTCGTAGGTGATTAGCAGCAACCGCGAGCTGGTTTGCTCAACATCCTCGAGCGTTTCGCGCGGACCGGGTGCGTAGACCAGCGTCGGTTTCAAGTTCGTTGGATCGGCGGAGGTTGCGGCTAGATCGAACGATACCAGCGAACCTTGTGGAAATGTCGATCCGTCGACACTCCAGTTTTCTTGCAGGCTAAAAAGCAAACGGCCCGCTACCAGCGCGCTCGGCTGCGACTTAAGCGGAACGTGTAGCCTTTCGACGCCGCCGGGCGTCACAAGATAGTACTCGGCCTCAAAGGTCGAGATCGGCCGCGCGATGATGACTGCGCGGTGCCCGGCACCGTCGTGCAAGGCGATTGGGGTGACGCCGTAGCCGCCGTCGCTCTTGGCGCCCCGAAAGACTTCGACGGCGTTCGAGAACGGCTGGCCCCGTTTGAGGCGTTTGACGATAAAGGGATAGCCGGAAGCCGTCAGATCGCCGGGCGACCACTCGCGCGAGACCAGCAGCGTGTCGGTGTCCTCCCATGCGGCAGTCTGCTTGCCATGCGTGAGCGTGAACCCGTCTTTTACGAACGCTCCGCTTCCAAGGTCGAACTCGCGCACCGTCACCGCGTCTTCGCCGCCATCCGAAAGGAAGATGAGGCAGCGATTTTCGACCGGCCACACGCAATCGGCGCCCTTCCATACCCAGTTCGCGTTTTCAGTCTTCGCCAGTTCGTCCAAATCGAGCATCGTCGTCCACGCGGGCGAGGCGCTTGCGTAATCGGCCGGAGTGGTGTGCCGCCAAATCCCGCGCACGTGATCGTCGTCCTGCCAGAAGTTGTAGACCTGACCCGCGATAAATGCCGGCGCCGGAACTCGATCCTTCGCCTGTGCGATCGCCAGCGCTTGCGCGTACAGGGTGGCGAAGTTGGGGTCCGTTTGCAAGACCGCGAGCGTCTTGGCATTCTCGGTCTTCACCCACGCAATCGCGCGCGCTCCGTGCACGTCCTCGAGCCACACATAGGGATCGGTTTTCGTCGCGCCGCTCGGCGAAGTCGTCTGCGCGCTCGCAGAAGCCGCGATGCCCGCAAGCATCGCGACCGCTGCCCGCGGCGCGCGCCATCGGCGCACGCTATTGTAAAGCTTCATTGGCTGCTTGGCGATGCAAGCACCGCCGGCGAGACCGCCACGTTTGTCCGATAGTTCGTGAACGCCAGCGTTCCATCGACGCGGTAGCCCGGGAATCGCGCCGAAATCGTCGCGGTGACGGGCAACCGGTAGCTCCCGACGTTCGTGTAGCTCTGGCCGAACGTGAGAGTGCCTCCGTTCGTGTAGTTCCACTGCGCTTGGCTAAGAAGAGCCGACGCATCGCTGATGGAGATCACAACGTTCTTGACGCGCCCGCCGGTCTTTCTTGGTACGAGGGAATACGTCGATACCGTTCCGTTGTCGGTAAGCGGGGTAATGACGTACTGTTGCGTCGCTTGCTCGTAGGTTGGCGTCGTGGACGCAAGATCTCTGAAGCGGCTAAGCGCGCCGGGCACGCCCTGGAACTCGATCTTCCGATTCGGACGCAGGTAGTACACGGTGCCGCTGAAGGTCTTGTGAATCGGCACGACGGCGTGAAGGAGCGCCGACAACTGGGCCGATGCGGTATACGAGTTGAGCGTCGGATTGGGATTCGTCGCACGCGCGAGCAAACGTAACGATGGGGCCGGCGCATTTGCGGCCGGGCTCGCGGCCCCGATCGTGCATGCGACGACCGTCGCCACCGCCCAAACGCGCAACGCATGCGCTGCCGAAGTCTTCACTAGGGTTCCTCCGTGGGCTCGATTGACTTATGCTCCGCGCACGCATACTCTTGGGGTCGGAGCGTTCCCTGCCGGCCGTGCCTATCGTAGGCAAAGGAGTCAATACAATGAACGAAGGGACCCAAGACCCCGCGCAGCTCGAACAGATCTGGCTGTCCAATCTAGAAGCACAGTATCAAGTCGTGAACAAGAACCTGCAGGCATACTTAGCCTCCCCTCCATTTCACAGCTCCGGAGAGCTTGCATCGTGGGCTTCATATATGTCTGCCGTCGAGAGCTACTTCGCGCAATACAAGACGATGGCGCTCTACCTTAAAGGGTTGGGCTTCGACCAGTTGTTCGATCGCGTCGAGCCCGTGCTCGCCGAAATACATGCAGCGGCCGTAGCGTATGCGCAAATGTACAAGAACGCGCTCGATTCGGAGGGTAAGATGCGCGCGATCGGTCAAGAGACCGCTCAAACCTGGTTCGATACGATGCAGCGCATGATGAAAACCCAACAGGCAGCCTTCGACGCTGCAAACTCGCAGTGGGAGGCGACATTTAGGGGCAAGCCCTAGCCGACGAGCCGTTTACGGCACCTCACGGCGTTAGTTTAAAGAGGCCGCCGCCATATGGATGAGTCGCACCGCCGGTATGACGTCCGCCGTTGAGCGCGGTGCCGTAGAGTGCGCCATTGAACGTCACCAAACCGGCGAACGGGTTGGCGCCGTCCTTCGGCTCGCCCTTAAAACTGTAGAGTATCTTCTCGCCGCCCGAGGTCGTCGTTTCGAAGATGGAGCCCATGCTTTCCGCGCCGTCCTCGTAGGTCGTGCCATAAAGCAGCCCGTTCATCTCCAAGAGGGTTGCGCGCGGTGACGAGCCGTCCGACGGCTGCCCTTTAAAGTCGTAGACGACGCTCTCGTTACCCGCGCCGCTCACTCTGAATACCGTGCCGTCGTTCGAACTGCCGCCGTCCTCGGTCGTGCCGTAGAAGAATGCGCCGACTTTGATGAGACCGCCGATGGCTAACGCGCCGTCGTCGGGAGGTCCCGCGAAACTATAGACGACGTGCTCCTTGCCGGCCGTGCTGATCGCAAAGACGGTGCCGTAGCGGTTTGCTCCGCCGCTCTGCGTCGTTCCGTAAAGTTGCCCGCCGGCCGCCAGCAGTTGGCCGTACGGACTCTCTCCGTCGTTTGGATAGCCTTGAAATGTGTGGAGCACGTGCTCGTCGCCCGATGGGGTGACATCGAAGACCGTGCCGTCACCTTGCGAACCGCCGCCGCTGTCGACCGTGGTTCCGTAGAGCTTTCCGGACATGACAATCAATCCCGCCGCGGGATTCGTGCCGTCCGAGCCGCCTTGAAAACTGTAGACCAAGTGCTCTTTGCCCGACGTGTCGACTGCGAAAACCGTGCCCAAGTCCTTTGTGCCGCCGTTGTAGGTCGTACCGTATAGCATGCCGTTGAGCACGACGAGCTTGCCGACCGGCTCGGCGCCGTCTTTCGGAGAGCCCGCGAAACGGTAGAGCACCGTCTCGGTACCGCTCGCGCTTACGCGGTAGACCGTCCCAAATCCGCCTGTGCCAATCTTGTTCCCGTACGTCACGCCGTAAAGTGAACCGCCGAGCGGCGTAAGCGCATCGTACGGATTGGCACCGTCGGCCCCGCCCGCGAAGAGATGAAGGGATTTATAGACGGCCCCTCCCGCGGCGACCGCGTCCGCTTCGGCGGTCTGAGGGATTTCCGGGCCGGCCGACATCCGGGCGTCGCAGGCGTCGAGCGCTACTGCGGTGAGCAATGAGAGCAACAGCGTTCCAAAGGGCACGATTCGTGTCGTCATATAGCGGTATCTTACGCCATGGTTCGACGGCATTCGTAGTAGGGGTTTCCCTACGATTTGAGATAAACGAAGCAAGAACGGTGATATCCGAGCCAATCCTTTGCCAGGCGTTCGTCGGGCGCGTTCCGGAGCTCGATCATCTCGCGCAGCGGCGTCGTGCGGCGGCCGCGCGACGAGGCGGGACAGTCCTGGTCGGTGGGGAAGCCGGCATCGGCAAATCGAGATTCCTGGCCGAGTTTCGCCGATCGCTTCCGCGCCGCACGATTCGCATCGGGTGGAGCGCTTGCCGAGAGTTTGCCCGGCGCCCGCTCGGGCCGTGGTTCGAGGCGCTCGAAATGCTCGATCCGCGGGCTGCTACGGCGATGGCGGCCGGCACGTTTCGCTCGCGCGATGAGCAGATGGCCGCGTTCGTCGACGTCTTTTCGAAGCTCGCGCAACGAATCACGACGATCGTTGTCGTCGAGGACGTGCATTGGGCTGACGCAGACGTGATGCGGGTACTGCTCCTCCTGACGCAGCTCGCCACCTCGCAACGCCTGCTTTTCATTGCGACGTATCGGGACGACGAGCTAACGGCCGGGCACCCCGGTTTTCCAATTCTGAGCCGCCTCGCACGCGAACGTTGTACGAGCCTGGTCAAGCTGGCGCCGTTTGACGATCGAGAGATGGCGCAGTTGTTCAGCGAGTCCATGCGCGGTCGGCCGTTGCTTACCCCGGATGCCGTTCGCGACGTCGGTCGACGCGCCGACGGCAATGCGCTATTCGGCGAAGAACTGCTCCGCCACGCGATCGATCACCGCGCGCACCGAGCAAAACGGGCTGCGAACGTATTGCCGGTCTCGCTCGACGCAATCGTGTGCGAGCGCCTCAAACGCTGCCGCCCCGAGGATCGTGCGCTTCTTGCCACCGCCTCGCTTCTTGGTCGAAGCTTCGATATCGAGATTCTCGCCGATACGCTGGGCGTTCGGCTCGACGAGTGTGNNGCAAATGCATCGGCGCATTGCCGAGACGATCGCATCCCACGGAGCGGTCGAGCAGCACGTCGAGTGGCTCGCGCATCACTTCGCGCTTGCCGCCGAGCACGAGCGGGCCGCGCCTTACGCGCTGGCCTCCGGAGACGCCGCGCGTGCCTTACACGCCTACGAAGATGCCGGCGCCTGGTACGAGCGCGCGGCGCAATCGTTCGGCAACCCCTTGGAAGCCGCGGCCGCGCTAGTTCGGGCCGGGCTGATGCACGTGTTTAGCAATCGGGTCGAACGCGCGCTCGCGCTGTATGCAAGCGCCAGCGACGCGTACGAAAGAGCCGCGTGCTACGACGACGCCATTGCCGCGCGCGTCATGGCGGCCGGGGCCATGCACGACAACGGCCGTTTCGACGATGCCATCGCGCTGCTTTGCGAAACGAACGAGCGTTTCGGAGAGCATGCACGGCGCAGCGTTCGCGATCGGCTACTGGTGCGGCTCGGCTTTCTCTACGCATTCGCACGCCGGACCGATGAAGCTTGGGCGGTCGCTCAAACGATTGCCGGCGAAACGCTCGAGGCCGCGACGGCACTCGCAGCGGAGGCGAACTTTCTGCGCAGCGCCCTCCACGCCCAACGCGCGGAAGTCGTGCACTGGCGCGTCCATCTAGAGCGGGGGCTCGAAATCTTCGACCGCATCGGCGCGCTCCCGGATAATATCCGCGCCGCCCTCGGGAACGCCGGCCTCCAGGCGCTCTCGCTTGGCGAGTCGTCGCTCGCTCATGAATATCAGACTCGTGCGCTGCAACTCGCCCGCAGCCTTAATTCGGGCGTAGATTACGAGAGTCTCGTGATGGCCGAGATCGAACTTCGGCGAGGAAACTTGAGCGCCGCGCACGCATTGAGCGAGGCGCCGTACGGTCCGGCGAAGTTCATCGCGCGCGTCCAACGCACGCTCGTGATGGTTACGCTTGCGCTTCTCCGAGGCGACGGCGCTCTCGAATCGCTCGTCGATGCCGAGTTGCTTGACGAATCGATCAAAGGCGGTCAGCAGGCAGCGACCATCAAGCTTTCAACCGCGTATGCCTCGCTGTATGAAGTGCTGGGCAGGCGTTCTGAAGCGAACCGGCTGCTGCGGCGAGCCTCCGAGATGATCTCGACGACATACGATATGGGGACCCCGATCGTAACGATCGCGCGGCTCCGGCCGGGCCTGATGGTGAACTTAAGACCGATGATCGATCGAGCGGCGCGACGCCCCGGCGATCGGGTCAGTCAAGCCCTGTTGTCACTCCTGGACGCGTCACAGGCACGCCAGAGGGGCGATAGCGGTGCGGCGCTCGAGGCGGGCAGACGGGCCGCCGCGCAACTCTCGGCGCTCGAATGGCCCGTGATCGCCGCATATGCCTACGAGATCGCCGGCGATGAAAAGAACGCTCGCGAGGCGTATCGCAAACTCGGCGCGCACGGCGAGCTCCGCCGTATCGAACGCGACCGCACGCGAAAGGGAGCGGCGTGGCAGTCGCCGAGCCTGCTAACGTCGCGCGAACGCGAGCTCGCGCGCGTCATCGCGGACGGCAAGAGCAATCGCGCTGCGGCGAGCGCGCTCTCCGTCAGCGAGAAGGCGGTCGAAAAGCACCTGACCTCGATCTACGCGAAACTCGGTATGCGCTCCCGAGCGCAACTCGTAGCCTACGTCGCCGCGAGGCTTAACGAAGAGAGCTGAGGTGCTAGGATTAGATTCCAAACAAACGACGCAAGGAGGTCCCCCCCGATGCCCAACATTACCCCGTTCCTCTGGTTCACCGGACAGGCCGAAGAAGCGGCCGATTTCTACGTCTCAATCTTCAAGAATTCGAAAATCACCGACGTGAAACGCTACGGGGAGGCCGGTCCCGGACCGGAGGGTTCGGTGATGACGCTCGAGTTCGAGCTCGACGGTCAGGAGTTCATGGCGATTAATTCGCCGTCGAGCGATCCGCAAGTCCCGAGCGACGCCTTCTCGCAAGGCAAGATCGCGCTCTTCGTGAGCTGTAAAACGCAAGCCGAGCTCGACGAGCTCTGGGACAAGCTCTCCGAAGGCGGCAAGCAGTTGCCGTGCGGATGGGTTGCCGACCGTTACGGCTTCGCGTGGAATCTCGTGCCCGAAGGCTTGTTCGAGGTCCTGGGCGGTAACGATGAAGAGTGCTCGCAACGCGCCATGCGAGCGATGTTGCGAATGACTAAACTCGACATCGACGAGCTCCGTCGAGTCTACAACGCTTAAACGAAAGGATCCGTCACGGCGCCGTAAGCCTATCGTTCGCGCCTAAAAGGAGCAGCCACAGCATAATCGCAAGCTCGCCGAACTGCAGCGGCAACGAGACATTACTTACCACCGTCGTATATTGTGGAAGTAAAATGCCGGTAACGTTCTGCGCCAGGTACGCGAAGCAATTCAAGATCAGCCACACGCCGAGTAGGCGCGGAAGAAAGCGCGACTTGTATACGAGCAGGCCGAAGGGCAGCAGCCAAAGCCCCCAAAAAACTTCGTTGACGACCTCTCCGTAGTGATGCAAACGCAGGAAGAGCATGACCATCGCGTCTCGTTGAGGTTCGCCGAATGCCGACAAGAAATCGGCACCGCGTGCGAAGAGCAGGGCGCCGACGTCGTTGAGCGAGTTGACGAAGAAAATTGGCACGTCGATCAGGCCGAGAACGAGCATGAGCATGGCGAGACTTCTGTTGACGACGGCGAGCAAACGGTAGAGCGCGAGTACGAGGAAGATTTCCAGCGTCGCACCCCAGATCTCCAGGAGATGTTCGTGCGAAAGAGCGCTTCGTGCGAAGCGATGTTGTGCGCCGTCGCCGCCGCGTCTCCCGGTACGTAGATGAGGCCCGGGATGTACAGCAAGCTGAAGACGCCGACGACCGTCACCGCGAGGTACAGAAGACCGGCGAGGCGCGCCTTCCCGCTCAACGAACTCATGTGTCTCTCCTTACGGCAGTTTGGCGAGGCGGCCGCCGTCGACGAGCAGCGTGGCGCCGGTGATGAACCGCGCTTCGTCTGAGGCGAGAAAGCAGATCGCAGCGGCCAGGTCTTCGGGCTTGCCGATCGGACCTTCCAGTTTCTCGACCCCGCTCTTCACGTTGGGGTTGTTCCAAAGCATCGGCGTATCGACCGACCCGGGAGCGACCGCATTCACGCGAATGTTGCGAGACTGCATTTCCAGTGCGAAGCCGCGCGTGAAGGCTTCGATCGCGCCTTTGGAAGACGCATAGGCCACGACGTTGGGCGACGTCGCGTACGCGTGCACGGAGCTGACGTTGACGAACGCCGAGCCCGGGCCCATGTGCGCCACGCCGTATTTTGAAAAGAAGAAGACCGATCCGAGGTTGGTCGTAAGCGTGGCAAAGAAATCCGCTTCGGCAATGTCGGCGATCGGCCCAAACTTCATCATCGCCGCATCGTTGACGATTACGTCGATCTTGCCGTAGCTCGCGACCGCCCGTGCGACGACGGCTTGCACCGCGGCCGAGCTGCCGACGTCGGCCTGCGCGGCGATCGCCGTTCCGCCCGCAGCCGTGATGGCGTTAACGGTCGCCTGGGCCGACGCGAGATCGAGATCGGCGACCACGAGGCAGCCGCCTTCGCTTGCCATCTGCCTGGACGCTGCTTTTCCGATACCGGAGCCGCCGCCGGTGACGATGCAGATCTTATTTGCAAATCGCATGGCCGTCGCATTCGCGCCCGCCGAGGGGTGCGCCCGCGCGAGACCAAGGGATGCGGCCGCCTCGGCACGCATCTGGCGGGCGTGACGGGCAGCCTTCGATTCGGTGTCGCAACGGCCGACCATCAATGCGAGGCCTACGACGGGCACGACGACATTCGCGACGTCTGGGAGCGTGTGCGCGGTCTCGTTCCGCGCGGCAAAGCCACCGACTTTTGGAACCGCTATCGCGAGGACATCGAACTCGCTCGCGGCTTGGGGTGCACGGTCTTTCGTCTCTCGCTGTCGTGGGCCCGGCTCGAGCCCGAGCCGGGGGTGTGGAACGATGAGGCGTTTGCCCACTATCGCGAGGTCTTGCAAGGCTTAGGCGACGCCGGAATGTCGGCGATCGTCACACTCGTCCATAACACTTGGCCACTCCACGTTCAGGCCGCGGGCGCCGGCGCAGGACTGCTCGATAAAGGCTTTCCGGATCGTCTCGCCCGCTTCGCGCAAGAAGTTGCGGAGCGCCTCGGCGA
>PKWF01000124.1:10288-16846 GCA_003133185.1 Vulcanimicrobiota bacterium
CTTATCCCGAATCTCTTTCGCGCACACGCCAAGGCCCGCGCGGTGATTCGCCGGATCCGGCCGAGCTCGCGCGTCGGCACGAATCCGCTGGTCTTAGGGCTGCCGCGATGGCTGCAGCGCTGGATCGACCGCGCCGCGACGCACCTCAAGTCGCCGGAAGATGCGAAACGCCGGGCAGCACGCATCGCACAATCCGCAATCGTCGAAGGCGGCCGCGTCGATTGCTCGATCGCGCAGCTCACGATGACGCTGGAACGCGAGGAGCATGCCTTCTTTTCCGAGCCTTATTACCGCACGCATCTTGCGGTCTTGCATGCCAGCGCGTTCCAGCTACCACAACCGGCGCAAGAATGGCGGGGGAACGTCGCCGTGGTCGCCGATACGCTTGCGGCGCGTATCGTTGCTGGCTGGTTCCCTGCCGCGACGATTCGCTATCTGCATGCGATGCCCGAGGCCGTCGAAGCGCTGNNCCGCAGTACTTTGCGGTAGCGATGGCGCTGGGCAGTCGCACGCTGCTCAACATCGTGGATCGCGCGATCCGCGACCTGCGCCGCGAACATCCCGACATTCCGGACGCCTTCAATCGAAAGACGGTCGCGCATATCGGACGCAAGGAAGAAGCTCAGGCAGCCGGCTCCGGGCGCGGTCGAAGCGAACAAAAACCCGTGCCGAAGATGGACCGCTCGGTCGAACGCATCCGCCGCCGCGGCAAGTTGCGCGTCGGAATCCATCCGGGCGTGCGTGGTTTGTGTACGCTTCGCCCGAGCACGGCGAAGGGACTGGGTGAGACGCAAGCGCCCCGGTACGAGGGGCTCGAGCCCGAACTCGGCCGCCGCATCGCGCAACTCATTTTCGGCGACTCCGGTCACGTTGAGTTCGTGGCGACGCAGGGCGAGCAGCGTTTGGATGCGACGCGATCGTGGATGCATGCCTTCTTCGCGTTGCGTAAGAGCTTCGCGATCTTCTCAACGCTGCTCGGCACGAACTGGTGGAATCTCGGCATGGCCGGCAAGCTGCCCGAGTTTCTTTGCCCGCGCGAATGCGTCGGTACGTTGGATTTCGTGGGTCTCGACTATTACTGGGGCGTGCCGTCGTTCTGGCCGGGCGAACTGCATCGGCTCAGCGCCGCCGCGGATTTTCAGTATGCGAGCGCCCCGGTCTGGCCGAATGCGATCAACATGATCCTGAGCGAGGCCGCGCGCGACTTTCCCGGGAAGCCCATCATCGTCGTCGAGAACGGCTGCGTCGTTCGCGTGCCCGGATTCACACGCGCCGACTACTTGAAGGCGCACGTTGCGCAAGTGCGCAAAGCGGTCGAGCTCGGGGCGCCGGTTGAAGCCTACCTGTGCTGGAGCATTACCTCGAACCGCGAATGGGGTCTAACGTTCGACGACGGCAGCGATTTCGGTCTCTATCACGTCGATCTCGATACCGACCTCTCGCTAACGCGAACGCCTACCGACTCGAGCCGGACTTACGCAACCTTGATCGCGGATTCAAAGGGAACCTCTGATTAATCCGATGTACCGTGATGCTGGGGAGGCTCTGACCGAGGAGCGCAGNNGCGCAGCAGGAGCGGAGCCGGAGGCGGAGCGACGAGCGGCTCCGCAGCATTACGGTACATCGGATTAATCGGAGCTTCCGTAAATCAATCTTGTCGGCGTTGGTGCAATCTGCTAGTTTGGAACTGCCAAGAATGTAACCAAGGTAGGGTTGGACGATGGGCAGGTACTGCTGACTAGCTCACACGCTTGCCCCGCGATGTCGCCGCGATCGTCGATTCCCCCAACGCTTATCAGACGCAGTTGCGGATACGTCTGCAGCACGAGCTTGGTCAAGTCGGTTATCTGCCCGCTTTGCCAAACGTAGACATCCGAACTCGGAAACGAAACGCCGAGGACGGCGCCTTTATCGTTGATCGACGTAGGCTCGCTCAACGTATCGCCTGGGAGCGTTCCGATTCTCGTTGGTTTCGAGCTTGGATCGGTCCAAATGACCGAGATGAAGTTCTGATCGCCTTTGCGATCGGATTTGCCTGGGCGATTGAGAAAACCGACGATCTGCCCGCTGTCGTTGATGGCGGTGGGCGTGTTCCAGGAAGTCCCCCCGATCGTCTTGAGTTCGACCGGCTTGCGGTTCTTCCAAAGCAGCGCGTGCCGGGCGGTAAAGCGCCCGACGGCCTGATCGCAAATTCCCGAAATGCCGACGACTTCGCCTCCGATATTGACCGCGGTTGCGGCACCGTCCGGATCGGTCTTTCCGTTGACGGTCAGCGTGGGAAGCGCGCTTACTTTTCGCGTGTACGCGTTCCAGACGGCCGGCAGAAACTGAAGCACTTGCGGTGCGAGGCAGGTCGAATCGTGCTTCTTCGTTTCCGCCCAACCCGCGATTTCACCGCGTTGGTTCATGCCCGCTCCGTATCCGTTGTCTCCCCCAAGCGTCGGCAACGGAAGCATCTTGCCGTCATGCCAGACGAACCCGAGGCACGTGTCGCCGGAGGTGCCGCCATCGGGAAGAAACACGTGACAGCTCCAACCGGTGCTCTCTCCTAACTTATCCTTTTTGTCGGTCTCGGAAATGCCCGAGACGTAGCCCCGATCGTTCTCAACCGGCCATTCCACCGCACTATTTGGGCCGCCAAGCGTTTTGAGATCGGTCGCGTTGCCGCCTTGCCAGAGCGCGGCGTGCATCACCACGTTTCCCGATAAAAACGACGTCCCCATCGCCCAGCCGCGCTCGTTGATCGTGTTGGCGGCGCTATTGGTTCCGCCCAGCGATGATAAGACGGTCACCGTGTAACCGCTGCTCGAATTCGGACGCAGCACCACCTTGGCCGGGACGACGGCATTGCTGACGCCCGACGAGCAGCCGCCCGCGACGAGAAGAGCGGCCATTGTCGCTATCATTCGGTCTCTCACATTAACCTCCAGATGGGTGTTGGAGGAGCGTACCAGGCCGCAACGAGTGCCGTCGCTCACGTTCGAACGGTCCCGAACACAATCGGATTGAAAATCGTCCTTCGATTCTGTTCTCAATCGTCCGAACGTGGGTGACTCCGGGCGCCGTCTGTTGCTAGAGTTGTCTTTAGTGTCACTGCAGCCCATGAGCGTCACGCCGCTTTGTCGAAAGCTGTTCATCTCTACTATGGACGCGCAACTCAGCAGCAGCTATTGGCTCGATCGCCCCCTCGAGGTGCTGTCGCGCGTCAGCAGCCGGGATCGAGGCTGGGCCGGCTTTCAAGCCTCGCTGATTCGCGTTGCGGGCGGCAGCAGCCAGCCCGCCGTCTTGGCCCGTCACAACGTTACCATGCTGGTCGGACCGCCGCTATCGACGGTCGCTAAATGCGACGGCGTCGTCGACGCGCGCTTGCAATCCGCAGGCGTGTTTGACGTCCTCCCAGCCAGTTCGACGGTTGCGTGGGTCGATCGCGGCAGCTCGCTCTTTCTTGCCGTCGGTCTCGAGCAGGAGCTTCTCCGAAGGACCGCCCTAGAGATGAGCATCGATCCGGATCGGGTGGGATTTGCGCCGCGGCTAACCTGCAGAGATCCGCAGATCGAGCACCTACTCTGGGCGCTCAAAGCAGAACTCGAGGCCGACGACCCTCACGGCCGGCTTTATGCCGACAGTTTGGGCGTCGCGCTTGCCTCGCAGTTGTTGCGTCGCTGGTCGCACGTCGTGCCCGAGCGCCGGTCCGGCGGTTTAACGGGCGCACAACTCAAACGCGTTCTTTCTTACATTCACGATCGAATTGACGATGACTTGACGCTGCTGAAGGTCGCTGGCGTCGCCGGCGTCAGCCCGTCACACTTCAACCTGCTCTTCAGGCAATCGGTGGGTGTGCCGGTTCATCAATACATCATGCGAAAGCGAATCGAACGCGCGGTCGAACTGCTTACCGGCACGCAAATGCCCGTCTGCGACATCGCGCTCAAGGCGGGTTTTGCCAATCAAAGCCATCTGGCGCTCCGTATGCGCTGCTCGCTGGGGGTCACACCGAAAGAGTTGCGCGAAACCCGTTAGCGATGCCGCTGCAGAACCGCGTCACCCCGTTCGGGGAGATCGTCGCGCTGGAGGGCCGCGGCCTCGTAATGGGCAACCGCGGCGTTCTGCACGACGATCGGCGCCGAATCGTTCGCTATTCGAACGTTAAGCGTTGGATCGCGTGCCGCATCGAGTTCCGCGGACGCAGGCGTTCGATCATGCAGCCCAAGCGCTATACCGAGTTGTTCTTCCTCGACGAAGCGACCGCGTTTAGCGCGGGCCATCGTCCGTGCCGCGAATGCCGTTACGCGGATTATCAACGCTTTCGCGCGCTGTGGGAAGGCTGCCACGGCGGCCCTGCGGGCGCCGATGCTATGGACATGCAGCTCCATCACGAGCGGCTGATCGACGGTAACAAGCGCACCTATCGCAGCGACGTCGACACCCTTCCGGACGGAACGTACGTTGCGCTGGACGGAGAAGCGTGGCTGGTATGGGGCGGTGAGCTGCTAGCCTGGTCCGGCGCCGGCTACGCGAACCGGAAGTCACGCCCGGCGCGAATGGAAGTCGACGTCCTGACGCCCCGCTCGATCGTCGCCGTTCTCGCCGCGGGCTATCGCCCAGGCGTCCACCCGAGCGGATGGTAAAAGAAACTCAACGTCTAACGCCTAGCGACGTATGAAAACGCTTATCGTCTTTGACCTCGACGGCACCCTGGCGCAGAGCAAGGCCGCGATCGATGAAGAGATGGGGACTCTGTTCGCCACGCTGCTCGGCCTCCCACAGGTGCGCGTCTCAATCATCTCCGGCGGCGATTGGCCGCAGTTCGAAACGCAGGTTCTCGGCCATCTCCCGCCAGGCGCGGATCTGTCGAAGCTGTCGCTGTTACCGACCAACGGGACGCGCTTCTACAGGTACGCCGGGAGTTGGAGCCAACTCTACGCGGAAAATTTGAGCGATGCGCAAAAAGCGAAGATCGTCGACGCGCTCAATAAGGAGGTCGCGGCTTCGGGATTTGCCGCNNGCCTTGGGCCAAGAAGCTCCGCTCGACGCCAAGAAAACGTGGGACCCCGACTTTGCGAAACGCCAGAAGATCAAGGCGGCTCTCGACCGGGACCTTCCCGATTTCTCCGTTCGATTGGGCGGCACGACCTCGATCGACGTCACGCTTCCCGGAATCGACAAGGCGTACGGTATTCGAAAGCTTCGCGACATTCTCGGCATCCCTACCAAAGATATGCTGTATGTGGGAGATGCCTTGTTCCCAGGCGGAAACGATGCTCCGGCGCGTGAGACAGGCGCTTTCTGCATCCAGGTCCGGGACCCGGACGAAACCAAGCGCGTGATCGAGGCTATCATCGCGTGCGAGGGTTGAGGGGACGGTATGATGAGCACGACCACGAGTGAGACCGCGAATACGACCACGATAATCAAGTGGTTCGACCTGCCGCAGAAACACGATTATCCGGCCGCGCAATCGTACTTGAGTCTAACGATGCAACCCGACTTGGTGAAGAAGATCGTCGCCGCATTGAAAAAAGCCGAGATGACGACGTTTAAGTCGAAGGATATTTTTAGGGCCTCCCTGCTGCCGTTACTCGACGCCGACAACTACCACGTGAAGAAAGTCCGGGCGGACATCCTCACCGGCCAAGAGATTTCGCCACTATTGCTATACCGAGAGAACACCACCGGAAGGGTGATCATCGCCGACGGGTATCATCGTCTCTGCGCGGTGTACGGTTTCGATGAGGACGCGGTGATCCCGTGCAAGATAGTTTGATCGCCGGTTCGCCGCAGCAGCTGAGGGATGCGAAAGCGGCCGTCGAGTTCTTGGAGCCCGCCCACGAATGGCGCCGAATTTTTTCAGAAGGTTGGGGAACGTTTCTCCTCGTCGTCGTCGCCGCCGGCGCCGGAGTCGTCGCTGCTGCGAGCGGCGGTGAGATAACGCAAAGCGCGAAGGTCGTCGCGCCGGGCTTGATGGTCATGGCCGTCATCTACTTCATGGGCGCGGTTGGTGGCGCGCACTTAAACCCGGCGGTCACGCTCGCGTTTGCCGTCCGGCGCAACTTTCCATGGAAACGAGTCCCCGGATATATCGCGGCGCAGTTCGGCGGCGGCATCGCCGCGGCGTGTTTCCTTCGCCTAATGTTCGGCAACGTTGGGTCGCTCGGGGCCACGGTTCCCGGTCCCGGCATCGGCGATCTCAAGACGCTGATTTTGGAAGTGTTATTAACCGCGGGTTTGGTCAACGTAATTCTCGGCACGGCTTCGGGCGCGAGAAACATCGGCAGCAACGGAGCGATCGCGGTCGGCGGGTATATTGCGCTCGCCGGCCTGTGGGCGGCGCCGATCAGCGGCGCCTCGATGAATCCCGTGCGATCGTTCGCGCCCGACTTGCTCCGCGGCAACCTTCACACCGACTGGATTTATATCTTGGGCCCAATGCTCGGCGCGATGATCGCCGTCGGCTTTGAATGGATCCTCAAAGGCGCCCCGACCGAGGCCGGCAGCTTAGCGGCGCAGGGCGACGGCAGGCTACCGTAGCCCACTCGCCGAGTCACGGAGTCGCGATCT
>PKWF01000078.1 GCA_003133185.1 Vulcanimicrobiota bacterium
CCCAGCGAGATCCAGCGCTGCGCACCCATTGCGCTGTGGCCGCCGCGCAAGATGAAGAGCAGCAGGAAGAGATTTGCGATGTAGAGTGCCGGAGCCCAGCGTTGCCACGTCCGATAGTCGACCAACGAAAGGCCGAGCATGAGCGCCACCCCCAGCACCAGGTAGAGGATCTGTTTTTTGAACTCGCCGGCCGCATCGCCGGCATGCAATCCGGCGGAACGAATGCAGACCAACCCGATCAATGCGATCAGGATGCCGGCGACGGCCAGCGTCCAGTTGAAGTTTCGAACGTAGCGCCTTGCGCCGCCAAATGCAATCACCGCCATAGGGAGGCTGCTAGGCTCCTAGGCAGGCTCGCAAATCTCCTATTGCGCCGCGGCGGAAGCCGGGGCAGCGCTCGTAGGGGCTGTTTTTTTCGCCGCGCGCTTGCGGCGCTTACGGACCCGGGGTGCCGAGCCGTTGGCAACGATGGGCGACTGCACGGTCTCGATGGGCACGAGCGTGGGGTTGCCGTTGGGGCGGCCTACGGAAAGAATCGGAATGTTTGCCAGCATCGCCAGTGCGCTGTCTTGCCGTTCGAAGTTGACTTCGATCTTGTCACGATCGACTTCGACGTGGCGCGAGATCACGTCGACGAGATCTCTCTTCATCGCTTCGATCAACTCCGGCGATAGCTCGAGATGATCGGTCATCAACACGAGCCTCAAACGCTCCTTAGCGGTCGTACTCGAGCCGGACGGGCCGAAGAGTCTCTTCAGAAAGTCGATCATGCGTGCCTCCCTCCAAAGAGCGAGCCGACGCGTTCCAAGATCGTCGCCTTGGGCGCCGCCGGCATCGGCGCGGGCACGTCTTCGCCCGCCACGCGTGCGGCAATCGCATGGTAGGCGGCTCCGGTCGCCGTCTCTTTACGCAAGGCAAGCGGTTCCCCACGGTTCGTCGTTACGATGATTTCGGGCTCGTCGGCGATCACGCCAAGCAGCGGGAGGCGCAGGATGGCGTTGACGTCTTCAACGGAAAGCATCTTGCCTTTCTTCACGAGGTTGGGGCGCAAGCGGTTGATGACGAGTTGCGGCCGAAAGCGATTGCCTAGCAAACCGACGACGCGATCGACGTCGCGCACGGCTGCGACTTCAGGCGTACAGATCACGATGGCTTCGTCCGCGCCGGCGACCGCGTTGCGAAAACCCAACTCGATTCCGGCAGGACAGTCGATGAGCACGTAATCGAAGCGTTCGCGCAGGCTCGAAATCAGCGCTTTCATCTTCGCCGTATCCACGTCGTCCTTCTCGCGCGACTGAGCTGCGGCGAGTAAGAAGAGCGATTCGCTGTGCTTCCCGGGCACCAACGCCTCGTCAAGAGAAACGCGCTCTTCGAGAACGTCGAGCAGGTGATGCTTGACCCGGCTTTCCAGCCCTAAGACGATGTCGAGATTGCGAAGACCGACGTCGGCATCGACCAAGACGACGCGTGCTCCGCGATGGGCCAGCGCCGTGCCGAGGTTGGCGGTCGTCGTCGTCTTTCCAACGCCGCCTTTCCCCGAAGTCAGAACGATCGCGCGTCCCAATCGGGGAGCCGGAGCGCTGGATTGGACTTCGTCTTGCACGGTCTGTGTTTGCTGCACGCGCTACCCCGCTTTCAACGCGTCGATGAGACGTCCGAAGAAACCTTGGCCGTCGAAGTTGGTGAATGGCACGATTTCGCCTTCTAAGCGGCGAGCGATTTTGTCGTAGATTGCTCCAAGGCGGCTGGAGTCGTTCAATACGATCGGCTCGCCGCGATTGGTGGTGTCGATGACCTCTTCGTCGTCAGGTACGACGCCCAAGAGCTCGACTGCGAGCACTTCGCAAACGTCCTCCACCGAAAGCATGTCACCGGTGCGTACCATCTCAGGTCGCAGCCGGTTGACGATCAAGCGAATGGGCTTGCCTTCGTCGGCGATCTTTCCGACGACGCGATCGGCGTCTCGAATTGCGCTCACTTCCGGAGTCGTGACCACGATGGCCTCACTGGCTCCGCCAACGGCGTTCCGAAAGCCGGTTTCAATACCGGCCGGGCAATCGATCAACACGTAATCAGCCTGTTCTGCGGCGAGCTCAACGATTGCACTAAACTGCTGCAGCGAGATCGCGTCCTTCTCCCTCGTCTGCGCGGCAGGCAGGATCGACAACGACTCAAAGCGTTTGTCTTTGATGAGGGCTTGACGCAGCTGGCAGCGTCCTTCGGCGACTTCGACCAAATCGAAAACGATACGTTTTTCGAGCCCGAGCACCAAATCTAAGTTACGCAGGCCAATGTCCGCGTCGATCAAGATGACGCGTTTCCCGCGCTTCGCGAGCGTGGCGCCGAGATTCGCCGTGGTCGTCGTCTTGCCGACGCCGCCTTTGCCGGAGGTCAGGACGATTTTGCGCGCCGTCACGTCGACGATGTTCCCGAATCTTCGAGCTCGCCGAGACGGTTCAGCGCAAGGACGACGATCCGTCCGTCGCGAGCAATCGCGGCTTCGGGCACCGGCGTCGAACGCCGTTTCGGCTCCGCGTCGGCCGCGATTGAGGTCGCGATGCGAAGCTGCGTCGGAGCCAGGTCCAGTGCATAGATCCGCGCGCTATCGTCCCCCTGAGCGCCCGCGTGGGCGATGCCGGCGAGCCGGCCGAAGACGAGGATGTCGCCGGTTGCGAGGAGTTCGGCGCCGGGATTAACGTCGCCGACGACGACGATATTGCCGGTATGATGAAGCACCTGTCCGCCTCGCAAGGTCGCGGAATGGTAGAGTGTGGTCGGCGGAGCTTCGACCGCGTGGAGAACCGGCGCGGGAGGAGCAGGCGGTGGATCGGGCTGCTGACGCGGTACGCTCGCCTCGCCTCGCCGCCGTCGCTGCGCGATATCGTCACGCGCGCCCGCGAAGTCGGCAACGAGCGAGCGCGCCGCATCCGAGAGCCGCGCGGCCTCGCGCGGCCGCATCGCGCGACGCCGTTCGAGCTCGGCGCGCGGCGATTCGAACGCAAGCCCCTCGCGTTCCGCTAAGCTTTCGAGTCCCTCGTCGAATCCCGCCACACCCCGCAACGCGATCCCTGCGCCCTCGAGAAGATCGCGAAGCCGGCTGAGATCGTCGGACGAGGGCGACGCCGCGCCGAAGTTTACGATTGCAGAGGCGCCGCGATAAAAGCTAGGCTGCTCGGTAAGTCGAGCCTGCAGCTCGGCAAACCCTCCGGCGAGGTCATAGGGCGATAACGTCACTTCGAGGCCATCCCGCCTCCCTCGCAAGAGTGTCACGCTATGCTCTCCGAGAAGAAGGGGGGGCATCCCCTTGTTCGTCCACAAACGACTCGCAAGTTCTTGGCGTTGTCCACATCTAATACACAGAGATCAAGCGTAACCTCCAAGCAAGCCCTTCGGTAGAGGAAAGTACATCGCATGCTGCGTCGCACCGTTCCCATTTTTACGATCGTATCACTGCTCTGCGCCATATGCCCGGCACGCATCGGTGCGACCTCGACCCAAGCCGAGATCGCCATGGGTCAATCCGAGGATCAGCAGATCGTCGCCAGCAGCGTCATCGAAACCGACCCGCTGCTCAACGCGTACGTCCAAGGCATCGCCGGGAACCTTTGGAATCAGGTAGCGCGCAAAGACGTTCCCTATTCCGTCAAGATCATCAAGGACAGTCAGGTTAACTCGTTCGCGACGATGGGCGGCTTCGTCTACATCAACGAGGGCCTCATCGACTTCGTTCAATCGGACGACGAGCTGGCCGGGGTAATGGGACACGAAACCGGCCACATCGAGCGACGACACGTTCTTACTTCCAACTCGAAGGCGGAGATTCTCAACATTCTGTTCGGAATTGCCTCGATTTTTTCTCCGATCCTGTACGAGTTCGGCGGACTCGCCGAAGAGGGACTGCTGATGAAGATGTCGCGCGAAGACGAGCTCCAGGCCGATCGCTACGGGCTGCAGCTGATGTCGCGCGCCGGCTACGATCCCGAAGCGATGGTAACGATCATGGCGCACCTTGGCGTGCTGCAAGACGAGCACGACGACGCCGTCAGCAAGTACCTCGAGGACCACCCCGATCCCAAGGCGCGCGTCGCGCACTTGATGGGCTATCCCGAGCTCGATCCCACGGA
>PKWF01000091.1:0-169 GCA_003133185.1 Vulcanimicrobiota bacterium
CGCGACATCCGCATCGCGCATTGGCTGTCCGGCGAGATTCAGAGCCCAGAGCAGTCGCGAGCACGCTTGGGCCGATGGGTACGGATGTGGGAGGAGACCGGCAAAGGATTCTGGATCTTTCAAGATTCCGATCGATGCATAGTTGGCCACGGCGGCCTGTTCAACTCGC
>PKWF01000091.1:227-17057 GCA_003133185.1 Vulcanimicrobiota bacterium
TCGAGGCGCGTCATGGAAAAGTGCGGGATGATTTTCGAGATCGAGATCCTTCCGCCGAACGGCCTCGCCAGCGTTCGCTACGCAATCGGCAAAGAAATCTGGTTCTCGTGACCGCCGAGATACCTANNTACCTCAGCATCGCCGGAGCTCTTCTGCCCCACGTCACCGGCCGCGCGATGGTCATGAAGCGCTATCCGAACGGGGTAACCGGCGAGTTCTTTTACATGAAACGCACGCCAACGCCGCGACCGCCTTGGATACGAACCTGTCCGATCGAGCATCGCTCGGGCAATACGATCGACTTTCCCCTAATCGACGACCGTCCGTCGCTTCTGTGGCTGATCAACCTAGGCTGCATCGATCTCAATCCATGGTACTCGTTATGCGACGACGCGAATCGTCCCCTCTACTTGCATTTTGATCTCGATCCGGTGGAGGGGACACCGTTCTCCGTCGTGCGTGAGGGTGCGTTCATTGTCCGCGACGTTCTCCGCGGCATCGGGATGACGCCGTACGTCAAGACCACCGGCAGTCGCGGAGTTCATATTTATGTCGCGATCCGCGTCGGTCCGACGCAGCACGAGGTTTGGGAGATATCGAAAGCCATCGGGCAGCAAATCGCCAACGCCCATCCCGACGTTCTCACCGCCGAATACCGCGTCGCAAAGAGGCCGCCGGGCCGCGTTCTCGTCGACTACAATCAAAATGCGTTCGGCAAAACTTTAGCCTCGATCTATTCGGTGCGCGCAAATGAGATGGCGACCGTCTCGACGCCGGTCACCTGGGAAGAGCTCGAGTCCGGCTGCGAGCTGACGGACTTCACGATTTTCAACGTACCGCAGCGCGTCGCAAAAATCGGCGATCTCTGGAAGCCGCTGCTGCGCAATCGCGGCCGCTTCGACCTCAATGCCAAGCTTTGAAGGACTCGCTCTCCGTCCGCCCATCCAGCCGATGGAGACGCGACACGCGCAGCGCATTCCCGAGGGCGACGAATGGACGTACGAGCCGAAGTGGGACGGTTTTCGCTGCATCGCTTTTCGCGACGGAAAGAACGTCGAGTTGCAATCCAAATCCGGCGAAACCTTAACGCGCTATTTTCCCGAGATCGTCTCAGCGCTGCTCGAAGCGACGGCGCAGCGTTTCGTTGTCGATGGGGAGCTGATGATCGTCGAAGGCGAAGCCTCGGATTTCGACGCGCTCCTCCAACGCATCCACCCCGCCGAAAGCCGCGTTCGCAGGCTCGCGGCGGAGACGCCGGCGATCTATGTGCTTTTCGACCTGCTCGTGCAGGATCGAAGCGAACTTTTCGAGCGCAAACTACGCGAACGTCGCGCATGTCTAGAAACGTTCGTGCACCGCAACTTCGCGACGAATTCGACGATCGCGCTCTCGCCTGCAACCGCGGATCCGAGCCTCGCTGCACGCTGGCTCTCCGGAACCTTAGCTCGCCTCGACGGCGTCATTGCGAAGAAAGATGTGTCGTATGCATTCGGCAGCCGCGATGCGGCCGTGAAAGTGAAGCGACGGTATACCGCCGACTGCGTGATCGGCGGCTTTCGCACGTCGAGCGACGGCTCGATCGCGTCGCTGTTGCTCGGTCTCTATGACGGCGACGGTCTGCTCCACCACGTCGGCTTCGTCGGTTCGATGAGCGCGCAGGAACGCACGCGCGCGGCCTCGCTCCTCAAACCGCTCGTTGAAGCGCCCGGATTTACCGGCGCCGCACCCGGCGGCCCAAGCCGCTGGCGGCGCGCCGAGAATGCAGAATGGTTTCCGGTCAAATCGAAAATCGTCGTCGAAGTTTCATTCGATCACGTGACCGCCCGGCGCTTCCGGCATGCGGCGCGACTTCTACGCTGGCGGCTCGATAAGGCGCCCGGTCAATGCACGATGGACCAACTTCTCAATCCTACGGAATCGTCAGGTTTGCCGAAAGCTCCACCGTGACCGCCGTCCCGGCGTTGACGACAATCGGCACGCCGTTGCTCGTAGCGTAGACGTATCCGCCAAGATTCTGGGAAGCGGGACTCTGCACGCTCGAGGGACCGTTCCCGATACGCATCTGCCATGCGATAGGCCCCGGCGTTACCGTTCCGTACGGCACTCCGGCCATCGGCGAGAGCTGCTGACGCGACGCGTACTGCCCGGTGGGATTCATCGGAACCACGCGTTTACTGACAACGGTGGCGCTAATGCTTTTCTTCTCCCCGTTGGACAGATGGATCGACGTCAGCATGAAGCCGACCCTCGCCCGATCTACGCCGTGCGGCTGGCGCACGTCCGTAATGTAGCCGATGATCCTCGCTCCGTGCAGCGCGGGAAAGTTCGGGTCGACAACCTGCAGTCTAAACTTGTCGCCNNCCGGAAGCATTGATGCCGCGAGAAGGACCGCGGCGGCCTTAGTTAGCGAAGTGCGGTACACGTAGTTGTTCTCCATTGAAGGCAGCGGCAGAGCGAAGCGCGTCGGCGCGATCGACGCGTTCCCACGGCAGATCGAGATCGGGACGGCCGAAGTGTCCGTACGCCGCGGTCTGTTTGTAGATGGGTCGCCGCAGGTTCAGGTGATGAATGATCGCCGCCGGGCGCAGGTCGAAGATCTCGGTCACGGCTTTGGCGATCTGCTCTTCGGGAATTCGTCCCGTGCCGAAGGTCTCGACGAAGACGCTTACCGGATGCGCGACACCGATTGCGTAAGCAACCTGCAGTTCGCAACGATCGGCGAGTCCGGCCGCGACCACATTCTTGGCCACCCAGCGGGCCGCATAGGCGGCGGAGCGGTCGACCTTCGTCGGATCCTTGCCCGAAAACGCGCCGCCGCCATGGCGCGCCATTCCGCCGTACGTGTCGGCGATGATCTTGCGGCCGGTCAGCCCGGCGTCGCCTTTCGGACCGCCGATGACGAAACGGCCGGTCGGATTGACGAAGACGCGCGTGCGCGCGTCGTGCATCGCGCCCGGAATGACGTGGTTGATCACTCTCTCGGTGATCTCGCGACGAATCTCTTCGAGCGGAATCTCGGGGTCGTGTTGCGTCGAAAGCACGACGGCCTCCACGCGAACCGGACGATCGCCTTCGTACTCCACGGTCACCTGCGATTTGCCGTCGGGCCGCAGATACGGAATGTCGCCGCTCTTACGTACCGCGGCAAGATGTCGCGTCAGATTGTGCGCCAGTACGATCGGCAGCGGCATCAGCTCCTCGGTGTCGCGGCACGCGTACCCGAACATCATCCCTTGGTCGCCGGCGCCGATTTGCTCGAACTCGTCGTCGTCGCCGGCCCGCGACTCCTGCGAGCGGTCGACGCCAAGCGCGATGTCGGGTGATTGCTCGTCGATCGAGACGCTCACGCCGCAGGTTTCGGCATCGAAACCGATCGCGGATCTCGTGTATCCAACCTCGCGGACGACCTCTCGAGCTAATCGCGGGATTTCGACGTACGTTCTCGTGGTTACCTCGCCGGCGATGTGAATCTGACCCGTGATAGCAAACGTTTCCACGGCCACTCGTGAGAACGGATCGTCTTTGATCAGCGCGTCGAGCACGGCATCGGAAATTTGATCGGCAAGCTTGTCGGGATGTCCTTCGGTCACCGACTCGCTCGTGAAGAGCCGTCTGTACGGCATCAGGTGCCCTCGCTCCACGACTCGGCGTACTTGACTTGCTCGGGCGTGAGCGTGTCGATATCGACGTCCATGGAGGCAAGCTTGAGCCGCGCAACCTCTTCGTCGATTGCAAGCGGCACGTCGTAAACCCGCTTTGAGAGCTCCCGGTGATGCTTGACGAGGTAGGCCGTCGCCAGCGCTTGATTCGAAAACGACATATCCATCACGGCGGCGGGGTGACCTTCGGCCGCTGCCAGATTCACGAGCCGGCCGTCGGCAAGAATGCAGATCTTTCGGCCGTCGTGCATCTCGTACTGCTCCACGAATTCGCGCGGCTCGGCCTTGCCCTTTGCCAGCCGCCGGATGGCGTCGAGATCGAGCTCATCGTTGAAGTGGCCTGAGTTGCAGACGATCGCGCCATCCTTCATCAATTTGAAGTGCTCGTCGCCGATGACGTGGTAGTTGCCGGTAACCGTCACGAAAATGTCGCCAATTTTGGCGGCCTCGGTCATCAGCATTACGCGGTACCCGTCCATGACGGCCTCAATCGCCTTGCGCGGATCGACCTCCGTCACGACGACGTGCGCGCCCATGCCCGCCGCGCGCGAAGCGATTCCTCGCCCGCACCAGCCATAGCCGGCGACGACGAGCGTCCGGCCTGCCAGCAAAACGTTCGTAGCCCGAATGATGCCGTCAAGCGTGGATTGCCCGGTGCCGTAGCGATTGTCGAACATGTGCTTGGTGAGAGCGTTGTTCACCGCGATCACGGGATAGGGCAGCACGCCGTCACGCTGCATCGCCCGCAACCGGATGATGCCGGTCGTCGTCTCCTCGCAGCCGCCGATCATCTCCGCGAGTTGCTCGGGGTGCTTCGTATAGATCGTCGTAAGGAGGTCGCAACCATCGTCCATCGAGATGTCCGGTTTGGTCGCGATGACGGATTCGATGTGCGAATAATAGGTTGCGTGGTCCTCACCTTTGATTGCGTACGTCGCGATCCCGTATTCGCACAGAGCGGCGGCGACGTCGTCTTGCGTGGAGAGCGGATTGCTGGCGCATAGTGCGATTTTCGCACCGCCGGCTTGCAGCGCGAGCATCAGATTCGCTGTCTCCGTCGTCACGTGAAGGCAGGCGCCGATCCGAATGCCGGCGAGCGGCTTGTCGACCTCGAAGCGGTCGTGAATTTGTGCGAGCACCGGCATGTACGCCGCAGCCCAGCCGATGCGGGAGCGTCCCGCCTCGGCGCGGGCCGGATCCTTGACGTCGCCGGGGGCTGAATCTAAAAGAGGCACGTTGAGAACTCCTACTATGTGGGGAAGGTCGGAAAACGTTTCGTCGCATCGTACGCTACCTCCGCCGCAGGAGCGACCGACATCCTTCGACTGCCCTCAGGATGACAAAAGTAGGATAGCGGCCAACCCAGCGTACGTGGAGACGCTGGATGCATATCTGGAACGCCTTGCGGCCGATGCTGCGGTACCGGGGGGCGGAAGCGCGGCGGCGTTGGTCGCTTCGTTCGGTGCGGCGCTGACCGCCATGGTCGCGCGAATCGCACGGCGCAACCCTAAGAATTCGAGCTCGACCGAGGCGCTGGATACGATCGTCGAGCGCAGCGACGCGCTGCGCGTCGAGCTTGCCGACGCGCGGCTTCGCGACGAAGTGGCCTTTGCCGCCGTCGTCGCCGCGCAGGCTTTGCCCAAGCAGACGGAGGCCGAAAAAATGATGCGCCGGCAAGCCGTGGACGATGCCCTCGCACGAGCCGCCGCAGAACCCTTGCGCGCGACGGCACTCAGCCTCAACGTTCTCGAGCTGCTCGAGAAGTTGCTCGAGTTTCCCATCCAGGCACTGCGCAGCGACGTCGGCTCAGCGGCCGAGTTTGCGAGCGCGGCGCTGGCGAGCTGTGCTTACAACGTGCGAATCAACCATCGCTTCATGCACGACCCGGAGGTCGTCGTATGGCAAGAGGAGGCCTTATGCGAGCGCGAGGTCGCGGCACAGGGCATCCTTACGCGCGTACGAGCCCGGCTGGGACACGCGATCGGGGATAGCGTTTAGGCGATCGCTCCGATCAAATCGAAGAACGGCGCCAGATCCTGCTCGTCCACGTCGATGCCGACGCCCCGCGTGTGGTAGCGAATGTCGTGGAAATCCATGCCGGCCGTCATGACCAACCCGTAGCGCCGCGCGGTCTCCCGGAACTCTGCCGTATCTGCGGCGTCGTGCAGCGGATAGAAAACCTCGAGACCTCGTAGGCCGCGCTCGGCAAGTTCGTCGATGAGGATGCGATCTCTGAGCCGCCCCGGATGGGCCAGCACCGGAATGCCGCCGGCTGCCGTAATCTTTTGAATCGCGTGCTCGGGCGTTGTGTAGAGCTGCGGAACGTAACCCGGTTTGCCGCGGCTTAGCGCCTGCTTAAAGGCGGCGTCCACGCTATCCACAACTCCGAGGCGCACCAAGGCCTTGGCCACGTGCGGCCGGCCGATAGCCAGCGCGCCGCCCGATTCCCGCAAGACGTCCTCGAGGGTCAAGGTGTAACCGGCTTGGCGCAAGCGTTCGACCATCGTCTCGGCTCGAATCCGCCGCTGGACCTGGTTGTATTCGAGCAGCTCGTTGATCGGCGATGGGCCCAGAGGCACGCCGTATCCCAAAACGTGGACTTCGTTCTCACGCCAGGTCGTGTTGATCTCGATTGCAGTAATCACGCGCGCTCCGGGCGGCGGCGTGAACGCACCGTATGCCGCCAGCGTGTCGTGATCGGAAATCGCAAAGACTTCGACCCCTCGCTCGCCCATGAAGTCTGAGAGCTCTTGCGGGCTGAGCGTGCCGTCGCTCATGCTCGTATGCGAATGTAAATCAACTTTCAACTTCGACTGTTTTCTCTTCCAGCGTGCGCCGCTCGACCTGCAGCGAAATCGCGGTACGCTCGCTCTCGTCGATGGCCACGAGCACGAATGACGGCGCGCAAACGACATCGAGCTTTGCGCCCTTGAGGTAGT
Source organism: Vulcanimicrobiota bacterium (assembly GCA_003133185.1). GTDB lineage: Bacteria > Vulcanimicrobiota > Vulcanimicrobiia > Vulcanimicrobiales > Vulcanimicrobiaceae > Cybelea > Cybelea tyrphae. The sequence goes on from PKWF01000091.1 coordinate 6,826, forward strand.
TGCGCGCAATCGCGACCGCTTTGATCGCTTGATTGATTGCGCCCGCACCTACGGCCTGAACCTCGGCGGTCTCGCGCTCGCGAAGGACCGCTGCTAGCGCGCCGGCCACCGCGTTGGGATTGCTCTTCGCCGAGACCTTTAAGGTAACTCCGGCGGTCGTCATGCGATCCCTCGCAAAAAGATGCGCTTGATCTCGGTGGCCTTTCCGGTGCCGCGATCGATCGAGACTACGGCGGCGTTGAACTGTTTCATCCCGCTTTTTTGCACGTTGAACCGCTCCGAAAGACCGGTAAGAAACCGGTCGAGCACGGCTCCCTGTTCCATCCCAATGACTCCGTCCATCGGACCCGTCATGCCCAGATCGCTGATGTAAGCGGTTCCCCCAGGCAAGATCTGCTCGTCGGCCGTCTGCACGTGGGTGTGCGTCCCAACGACGCACGAGACGCGTCCGTCGAGGTAGCGCCCCATGGCGACCTTTTCCGAAGTCGCCTCGGCATGAAGGTCCACCACGATCACCGGGGTCCGCCGGCGCAGATCGCCGACCATGACGTCCGCACAGCGAAACGGATCATCCGTGGGCGGCATGAACGTCCGCCCCATAAGATTAAGGACACCCACAGTCACGCCGTCGGCCGTAAACGTTCCGGCGCCGCGTCCGGGAACGGCCGGCGGATAGTTCGCCGGTCGAATTACCCGGTTGCTACTTTCCAAGTACTCGCCGAAGTCGCGCTTATCAAAAATGTGATTCCCTCCGGTGATAAAGTCGATGCCGCCGGCGAACATTTCTTCGGCAGTCTGAGCGGTCAGCCCAAACCCGCCTGCGGCGTTCTCGCCATTGGCGATGCAGGCATGGATTTGATGTTGCTCTCGAAGCAACGATACGCAACGCTTGAGCGCCTCGCGTCCCGGGGAGCCGACCACGTCCCCGATAATCATGAGGTTCAGGCTCGGGCTATCTAGCGGCGAGCCGATGCCTTCGCTTTCTTTTGAGATTTCAAAAAATACACGAGCACGCGTTTTTCTTCTCTAAAGCCCACCAAACTCTTGGATTGTGACGGATCGCGCAACGCCTCGACGGCATAGAGCGCGGCCTCGTCCTCGGCGGCTGGGTCGCCCTCGAGATGATCGTCGGGCGGTGGGTTTCGGACGAGCGTGTCGCCGCAGCGATCGCACAGGAACCCTACTTGAAGCTCGAGCTCTTCCTTTGAGAAGCTCTCCAGATCGCGCGTGACGTGAAGGAACGTGAGCGTTCGATCGCCCTCGCACTCGACGCGAAGCGCGGTCGGCTCGTCCTTACTTAGAGCGAGAAAGCCGCGAACGTGTTCTTCGATCGCCTCGGCGAGCGCGACCTGAGAGGCTCGGTCGAATCGTTGACGCACCGCGAAGGTCAATCGCAGCGTACGGTCCGTTGGACCGGACCGAATCGAAGCCAACTCGGGAAAGCGCACTAAAAGCGCGCAGACCAAGCTGACGGTATCGGCATTCTCGACGCGTACTCGGGTGCTCATCACTCTTGGCTCTTCTTTCGCGGCTCCATCCCACCAGGTTCACGAATCCCCAAGGGGCAGGGTCAGTACGACGTGGTCCCAAGGTCTCCCCGCAGGCGCGCCTAGAAAAGACCCTCGTGACCCTCCGGAAGGTTCCGGCCGCGCTCGCGCTTGGCTTGCTTGCCTCCATGCTCGCCCACGGCGGGCTCTACGGCGGAGAGCACGCCATGGGTGGCGGCTACCACGCGGCGCTCGTCCAGATGGCGCTGGCCGGCGCTGTAGGTCTCTTTCTCTTCTTTGGCTTGTTGGCGGCAAGCGGCAAGAATGCCGTCGTCGACGGTAGCGTGCTGGCCGCCCGGCTACTCGAACGCCTTCCCGGCTATGGATCGCTCTGTATCGCGGCCGGTGCCTGGTATGGCGTGGCCGAGTGCCTCGAACCGCAGCACGCGGCCGCGTCGCTTCTCGCCGTGCCGCTTTTGTTGGCGGCGGCATCGTGGCTGGTTGCGGTGCTCACCCGTGGCGTCGTGGCAGTTCTGGCGGGCGCCCTCATTGCGGCGTGGCGTGCCGCCTTCTCGCCGAGAACGCCGGTATGGTTTGCGCGATCGCACTCGCTCCGCCCCACGCGTCGCATTCTGTGGACGCGTCGCCGCTTCGCTCGTCCCCCTCCGATCGGGCTCGACTACTGCGCGTAACCGCGCGCGTCGATCCTTTTTTCTTCCACATCTAAGATCGGAGAAGAACCATGTTTCGGTTTCGCACGGCGCTTGTCGCCGTCTTCTTGGCTTTGAGCTTCATCGCGCCGGCGCTCGGTGCGACGACCGGGCTCGTCCGCGGCACGGTGACCGTTGACGGCAAACCGGCGCCGGGCGCGACCGTCATTCTCCAAGGCGAGGGCTCGCGCTTTCAGACGACTGCCGACGCCAAAGGCGACTACGTTTTCCCTCAAGTGCCCTTTGGCTCGTATCGAGTGAGCGCGCGAGCGCGCGGCGCGCACGAGATCGCGGTTTTCACCGACGTTGCCAGCGGTCAAGTCGCGACGATCAACCTTGAGCTTTCGACTCAGCTCAAGCAGATCGCACAGACTACCGTAACCGCCCACGCCGGCGCCGAAGGGAATCCACCCTCGGTCAATCAGCTTACTCGCAGTACGATTCAGACCTCGCCGGTCAGCAACAGTCTCGACCGGCTGCTCGAAACGCTGCCAGGGGTCGTGCAGTTCTCTTACAACGAGCCGGTCATCAACGGCTTTCACGGCGTGAGCTACAACATCGACGGCGCGCCTTTGCCACTGGCCACGACCTCGAACTTCGCCGAAATCATCGACCCGAAGGTTATCAACTCTATCGAGGTATTGACCGGCGCGATTCCGGCCGAGTACGGCGGCGAGCGCATGGGCGGCGTCGTGAACATCATCAGCAATCGGCCAAGCGACATTCCCGAAGGCATTTTTGGCACGATCACGGGTGGCTTTGGAAACCAGGCGCAGGGCCTCGGAACGCTGGATGTCGAGTCGCGTTCCGGTGCGAGCGAGTTCTTCCTGAGCGGCAATCTCGAGTCGACCGGCCGCGGCTTGGATGCACCAACGTATACTCCGATCAACGATGCCAGCTCGAGCAACGACCAATTCTTTCGCTTCATCACGCAGCTCGCGCCGCGCGACACGCTGGCATTCGACTATTCGAACCAGTTTTCGCAGTTCCAAATTCCGATCAACACCGATCCCAACAACCCGCTCGACCCGGTGGTGAACGCGCCCGGCACGCTCGACACGCAGCTCGAGTACGATCGCTTCTCCAATCTCAACTGGACGCAAGTTTCCAAGGATGGTAACGGCGTATTCCAAGTCATTCCGTGGTGGCGGTCGACCCGCATCGATTACCTCGGCGACCTCCCGCTCGACGTACTTGGGGTGGAGCCGGACTTTAGCATCTGTCCGCCAACGTGCGCAAAGACCGTCAATCTCGTCGGACTAGACCAAGGGTCGTTCGCAAGCTACGTCGGCGTGCGGGCGTCCGACTTTCGGGCCACGAAAAATCACGCTTGGAAGATCGGCGTCGATCTCGATCGTGAGAGCGCCACGGCATCGCAAGAGTTCGCCTGTTTTTACGTGGACTGCGCCTCGAGCGGCGTCGTCGCCAAACCATACTATCCGGCGTTCACCATCCCGCAGGGACAGGCCGGTTCGAATATCGGCATTTACGGTGAGGACAAGTGGCAGATGACGCCGTCGGTCGTCTGGAGCTACGGCCTTCGCTACGACCATTCTACCGGTTACGTCGGCGGAGATCAGATTAGCCCACGCATCGGCGTAAATATCTGGGACGGCGGTAAGAACGTCGCGCACGTTTACTACGGAAAGTTCTACGCGGCGCCGCTGCTCGAGGACGTGCGCCAAGCCTGCGTCTTGCTGTCGGCTCAGCAAGCCTGTTCGACGACCAATCCGGTTTACGATCTAAAGCCTGAGAGCGATTCCTACTACGAAATGGGCGTCGTGCATTCGTTTAACGCGCATTTCACCGGCTCGCTGAACGTCTTTGAGAAGAGCGTCGTCAACGTGCTCGACACGACGCAGCTGTTCAACACGCCGATCTTCGCCGTCTACAACAACGCCATCGGCATCGATCACGGTGCCGAGATTCGACTGCAAAACCAGGAGCCCGGCGGAGACCAATGGTTCCTGAGCGGCACGGTTTCGGGATCGTACGCCGCCTGCGTCTCCGGTTCGGAGTTCCTCTTTCCGCCCAATACGAATCTTCCGGGCGTTCCTTGCGTCGCGCAGCTCTCACTCGAAGACCATAGTCAGACGGTAGACGCCACCGCGGCCTATACACACCGCTTCGGGGGTGGGGCCAAGCTCTGGTTCTCCACACTGCAAGCCAACTACGGCAGCGGCTTTCCGGTCCAGTTCCAAGATGCCAACGTGAACTTGAACGGAACGCTTCCGGCGCACACGACCTTCGATTTCTCGCTCGGCCGCGAGGTTACGCCCGGCCGGCAAGGGCAGGATCAAGGCTTGGGTCTATCGCTTCAAGTCCTCAACGTGCTCAACCACCAGTACCCCATCAAGGTCTCCAACGGCTTCAACACGACTCAGATTGCAAACGGAACGTCGCTCTTGCTCCGCGTGTCCGCGCCGTTCTAAGGAAGGCAGCGGTGATTTCGTCCAGGGTAGAGGTTCCGACGCGAGGCGAGATGGGAGANNCTGCGCTCCTCGGTCAGAGCCTTCTCGGCATCACGTCTCCCATCTCGCCTCGCATCGGAACCTTGCCGAGCTAAATCGCGGCTTCCTTAACGCGAGCAGGTCGCGCATACGCCGTAGAGCATCACCGAGTGTTGCTTGACTCGAAACTTCGGCGGCACCAACTTGCGGAGATTATCGAGGCACCCGGCGATGTCGAAGACGCGGTCGCACTTCTCACATTGGAAGTGGTGGTGGTGCCCCTTGTCCGAGCGCTCGTACCGAGTTGGCTCGCCGGGAATCTCCACCGCGTCGATCCGGCCGTCATCGAGAAGCGCACCGACCGCCCGATAGACGGTCGCGACCCCTAGCCCTTCGATCCGCTTCGAAGCGGCCTCGAGCAACTCGGCGACGCTCAGCGGCCGCTCGGCGCGCTCGAGCACGCTCACGAGCGCATCCCGCTGTTTAGTCTTCCGATTCGATCCCGTCGCCATTTCTCGTCCTCGTTACCTACCTTCACCCGCGCCCGGGGCCGGAGCCTGCAGAACGCAAGCCTTGACTATTCGATAATGATATCCTATTATCAATAGAAGTCCAGATATGAGACCGCTGCAACTTTGGCCGCATTATGGCGGCGCTCTAGCGATTGCCGTCGCGCTGCTTCTTCTTTGTGCCGCGCCGTCGTACGCCGTCAACGCGAGTGCCTTTATCACCGGAACGGTGACCAACAACGGCCTCCCGGCAGCACACGTTGCGGTAACGGCGTCAGGGAATAATCTGACCGTCAAAACCACGACCGATGCAAAAGGACATTTTTCGTTCCCACCGCTCGCGTTGGGCTCCTACGACGTCGAGGCGCGGAACGGTGACCTGCGGGGCCTAGTGCGCGTCGATCTCGGAAGCGGCGGTGTGAGCCTATCCATCGCCCTCGAGAAGCTTACAGAGATCGCGCATGCCGTCGTCAGTCAATCGCAATCGCTCACCGTTCACGGCAGCGGCAGCGACGTGGTCCTGAACGGCACGGCCCTGACGCGACTTCCGTTCGATAACAGCTTTACTCAGATGGAGACGCAGATGCCCGGGGCGGCTCAAGGCGCCGACGGGGTCGTCCACATCAACGGCGACCACGGTGTCATCAACTATATGCTCGACGGAGTGCCGTTGCCGCAGGAGTTGAATCGGGACATCGGCAGCGAGATCAATCTCAACGATCTCTCCTTCGTGGACCTCATCGAGGGCGCGTATCCGGCGCAATACGGCCTGAAGTTTGGCGCGGTTTTCAATATGTCGACGCGAGCCGGGACGGGGCCGCCCGGCTTCGACGGATATGCGTCATACGGTTCGTACACCGACGCCCAGTCAACAATCGGGTATCACGCGCCGCTCGAAGGTGGCGGGGGTTACGACGTCGCGCTCAGCGGGCTGACGACCACACGGGGCCTCGATCCGCCCGATTTCAACTCGCCCCACAACGATGCGAGCTCGGTGAGTCAGTTCGCGCGCTTCACGCTCCCCGCCGGCGGCAACAACTTCACGAATATTACGTTCTTCAACAGCCACGACACTTTTCAGATTCCCAACGACATCGCCTACGGCGAGCCTGGCAACACCGACGACAACGAGACGCAAGCCGGCACCTTCCTGGCGGTCCAGTTTCATAATGCGATCGGGAATACGGGCGCGATCACGTGGGGTCCGGCATACAACGAATCGAGGATCCAAGACTTCGGGGATCCGACGAACGACTGGATCTATGGCGAGTCGCTAAACTCAACGCCGCCACCGTTTGGCAATGGCGGCACGTCCACGGACTGCGCCAAGGCTTTCGTCGTGGCCCCAACCAACCCGACGGGCTTCCCGACGATGTGCGGCTTATCGCTCGCCGACGCACGGACGGAGCTCGACTACATCATGCAGGGTGACTATACGCAGAGTTTCGGTAGCCATACGCTTGGCGCGGGCGTCAACTACGATCTGAGCCGCGTCCTAAAATACTATTCGTTCACCCTGCAGCCTAATAACTATCTCTCACCGATCGAAACTCCAAGCACCCCCAACGCGCCTTATACGGTAATCGACAATTCGCCAAATCTCGGGAATACGTATCAATCGTACATTCAGGACAGTTGGCGAATGAGCAGTCTATGGCAGGCCGACTATGGGCTCCGCTACGATTTCTTTACGATCAAGTCGACCGGTTTCGGAGAGGGCTTCGGCGCATTCAGCCCCAGGCTAAAGATCACACGCCTCTTCGGAAAACGTGCGAGCGTGTACGGATATGTGGGCCGATTCTTCGAACCGTTCTCGTTTGAAAACGTGAGCCCGGAAGCCGCCTACGTGCTCAATCTGCCCTTGCAGCGGACCGAAGCCCAGTTCGACCTCAAGCCCGAACGCGACACGCAGCTCGAGCTCGGCGGCCATATCCCCGTCGGCGCCGGCGATCTTGGCTTTCGCGTCTGGCAGAAAAACGCCAACGACCTCATCGACGACACCCAGGTCGGCGTTACGCTTCTCCATCAGGACATCAACTACGTGCTGGGCCGGCTGTCGCAGGAGGCGCTCAACTACGTCCAACCGCTATCGCTCAACGGCCGCGCCTACTTTACGATTGCTCACGTGGTGTCGCTCAACGCCGGTTGCGAAACACAGCTGCTGGCGCCATGCTTTGGACAGCCCACCGGCTTTACGCCCGCCGACCACGAGCAGCGCTATACCATCACCAGCGGCATCTTGCTCAACGATCGGCGCGGCGGCTGGTTTTCTGCCGACGCCTATTACGGCAGTGGCCTTTCGTCGGCTTTCTGTCCACTCGATACGCCGGGATACTGCAAAGAGACGCCCCACACGATTTTCAACGTGGAAGACGGAGTCGCGCTATCGCCGAAAACCGCACTGACGTTGGATATCCAAAATCTGCTCAACGATCGCTACTACGTAACGCTCCTCAATGCCCAAGGCAATCATTTTGGGCCGGGTCGCGAACTCAGCATAGGCGTCAGGTTGCGGCCTTGACGGAGGACTCGGCGCAAAGGCTGGGGGATTATGGGCCCTCACAGCGATGCACGACCTCAATCACGGAAGAATCGTCGTTACCGGCGGCGCGGGCCTTATCGGCAGCGCCGTCATTTGGGCTCTCAACCGGCGCGGCCTGGAGGATATCCTGGTGGTCGATCGCCTGGACTCCTCGGAGAAGTGGCGACACCTGGTCCCTTTGCGCTTCGCCGATTGCCTCGACGCCGACGATTTCGCCGCCCGGATGGCGCAGGGCCGCTCGCTCGGCGACATTTCGACGATCGTTCACCTCGGCGCATGCTCCTCGACGACGGAGCGCGATACTGGATATCTCTTGGAAAACAACTTCGAGTACACCAAGAACTTGGCGCATTGGGCGGTCGAGCATCGGGCGCGATTCGTCTACGCCTCATCGGCGGCCACCTACGGCGCACTCGAAGCCGAGCTTTCCGATGAATTGGATTTGCGCGCGCTCCGCCCGCTCAACGCCTACGGTTACTCGAAACACCTTTTCGATCTGTACGCGAGCGGCACGCGGCTGTCCGAGCATATCTGCGGCCTGAAGTACTTCAACGTCTTCGGACCAAACGAGGATCACAAGGGCGAAATGCGCAGCATCGTCCACAAAGCGTACGGACAGATCCGGGAGGCCGGCAGCGTGCGTCTCTTCAAGAGTTACCGGCCGGAGTATCGCGATGGCGAACAGCGGCGCGATTTCATTTACATCAAAGACGCGGTCGCGATGACGCTACATTTGGCCGAATCCGATGCCGTCGGGCTCTACAATGTCGGCTCGGGTTCCACGCACACGTGGCTTGAGCTCGTTCGGCCGATTTTCCACGCTCTGGAACTGCCCGAACGCATCGAGTTCGTCGAGATGCCGAACGAGCTGCGCGGCAAGTATCAGTACTACACGTGCGCCCGGGTCGACCGCTTGCGTGCGACGGGCTACGATCGACCGGTTACGCCGCTCGCCGACGCCGTCACCGATTACGTTACGAACTATTTAGCTCCACAGCGGACGCTCGAGCTCACCGATGCTCCGATCGCCGCACCGCTCAAGGCACCGTCGTAGAAGGGAACATATGCCACAACCCAGTCGTGCCGAACGCAGGCGTCAAGGTCGCGGGGGAGCCGCTCCTCCGCCGCGCCGCGATCCGATGCGCCCGATTTATATCGGCGTCGGTGTTGCGTTCGTCGCGATCGTCCTCGCCTTTGCTGCCTTTAACTGGTGGCAAAATCGCACCATCCAACAAGCCAATGCGACGCCGACGCCGGGCCCCAACGCCAGCCAAAAGCCGATTGCGCTGTCGAACGGCGAAGCGCTCGGTGCGAAATACTTCAAGCCGAAGTATCCCGATACGNNCTCGCGATCTTTTATAACGGCAAGCAAATCCAGGTGCCGCAATACATTGGATTCGCACCTAGTCTAGCCGGTTCGTGCCTCTACTGGATTCACACCCACGATGCAAGCGGCGTGATTCATATCGAGGCGCCCGACCTGTCGCCTCCGCAAGGCGGCCCGTTCACGCTTGGCATGCTCTTCGACATCTGGGGGCAGCCGCTGCAACCCGACGACGTTGCGGGATTGAAAGGCAGCGTAACCGCCTACGTCAACGGCCAGAAGTACGACGGCGACCTGACGGCGATTCCATTGCGAGCGCATCAGCAGATCGTACTCGAGATTGGAACTCCGCTCGTCCCACCGCCGAACTACGCTTTTCCGCCGGGTACTTAGCGCAGAACCGATCTAAGCGCGGCGTCGAGTTCACCGTAGGTAATCTCGCCATCGTCGAGGTCGCTAATCTTCTTGTTGGTGCCGATGATGGCGATTGTCGGAAAGCCGCCCTGCAGATAGAGACTCGCCACATTGAGAATCGGGTCGTATGCGACCGGATACTTCACGTTAAACTGGCGAACCCAATTGAGCACGTCGAGTTCCGAGGAGGCAGAGGTGCCGTCCATGCCGGTATCGCTTCCCGAAACGGCGACGAAGTCCACGCGGTTTCGGTATTTCGCGTAGAGTCTGTCGATGACCGCCGTCTCTCGCTGACAGTGCGGACACCACGTCGCGAAGACTTCCAGGAAGACCGGTTTGCGCGTTTTGCTCAAGTCGAAGTAACCCGCCGTCGTCGCAACCTCGAACTGCGGGGCCGTCTTGCCTTTCTGCGCCTTGCCGACGACCGGCGACTGCGAGGCATTCTGTACGGACCCGTGGGTGGGGCCTCTGAAGTAAATAACCACGGCCGCAGCGACGATGGCGGCGATCGCAACCGTCGTAAGCGTAGCGAGCACGCGCCGGTTCATACTCGGCGCAGCACTCGGTCGACCGCGAGCGCGCCCGGCGCGGCGTATGCCACAACACCGCTCGCCGCAGCAAGCGCGAGATCAAAAGCGACGTGCGGCCAATCGGCGATCGCCGTATCCTTGGGGCCGAAGCATCCGCAGCCGGCCGGGATGCGGCGAACCACGGCCGAGGCAATCGCCGCGGCATAAATCAAGAATTCGAACGCTGCGAGCGTGGCGGCGACCCGAGTGAAGAGCCCGACGATCAG
>PKWF01000091.1:17091-17252 GCA_003133185.1 Vulcanimicrobiota bacterium
GCTTTTAGCGCTCCGGCAGCCAAAAGCAGACCGCCCAAAAGAATGCGGAGGAGCAGCACGGCAGCATTCACCGGTCCCTTCGTTGCGCTCAATCTCGGCGAACCCCTGTCCGCGAGGATGTACAATAGCGGTATGCTGCTTGCGGCATTACTCGCACTGAT
>PKWF01000205.1 GCA_003133185.1 Vulcanimicrobiota bacterium
CCTTGCTTGGCGTAGGGCGAGATGATCAAGCACGGCACTCGAATGCCCAGCCCGCGGAAATCGAGCTGCGGCGGCGGCGCGTTGTCGTAGAAGCCTCCCCAGTCGTCCCAGAGCACGATGATTGCGGTCGAGTCCCAGTATGAGCTCTCGCCGACGGCGTTTACGACGGANNTTTGCTCGGCGTAACCCAACTCACCGATGCAAGATTCCCCGCAGCGATGTCCTTAAGCACCTGCGTCGACGGTTCGATGATGTCAGTGTTCCAGTCCGGGCCTTTGTAGACGTACTTGATTGCGGCAAATGGCGACCAGATGAAGGCCTTCAAATTTGTTCCGACATAGTACTTCCAGGGAACCGCCGCCGTGTCAAGCACCTGTGCAATCGTATTGAACTGGTCGAGGCACGGGTACGGTCCCGATACCTGCCGTACCACCCGGCTCTTGTTGACCGTCGTCGTCTTCTCGCCCGCTGGGGAGTTGCAGTTGTTTCGGCCGTCGGCAAAGTCGGCCAAGGCATGCTTGGGGCCCACGTTATCCGTTCCGGCGACGATCGTCAGATGAGCCGTCCAGCTAGGGCCGAATTCCGTCGGAAACATGTTATCTGCCAAGACGTATTGTTGCGCCATATTCCAATACGGCGCAACTTGAGACCGTTCGACATAGGCATATGCGGCCGTATTATCGTGAACGACGTGACCGAAATACGTGAAGCCGTCCATATTCCCATTGCGCCAATCGATGATCCCAGAATGGAACTCGTGCGAGAGGTTAGGCCCTTTCTGGAAGGTGATCTGGCGCAGCGGAATCACTTCGTCGCCTTTTGGGCAGGTAGGCGTAGAGTTGGACCGGGCTTGGCTCGCCCGTCGTACCGCCTCTTTCTTCGGCGGGTACCCGCAGCCGGACATCGGCGCATTGGCGCCCGGATATCCGGCAAAGAAATTTTCGAAGCTGCGGTTTTCTTGCACGATGACGACGACGTGCTTGATATAGTTGCCCTCGGAGGAGGAGTTTGGCGTCACCGTTTGAGGAACAGACTGCCGCGGGCCCACCGCCTGACAGCCCGAGCAGGCAATCAACGCGAAAAGAAAAGCAGACCGGCCCCTCATAGTTGCTTACTTCCTAGACCGGGATTCGTCATACGCCACATTCGCCGTGCCTTATCGAGCCACCGCCCATGATTCCTGCACCTTTCTCGCCTCTCGACGGGCCGCGCCGGCGAATTTAACGCGAGCCGAAGCCTGGATCGACCGTCCAGATCGCCACCTCCCAGGCCAAGGGGCACGCCTGGCGCTCTGGCGACCGGATTCCGCCCGCCAACCTCGGCCATCTGGAAGGCGANNCGTCTATCAACCTTCATAACGCGATCTCCGGATGGTACGTCGATACGTCCGGAAACACGAACGGCTTCGTTGCAACCGCCTCACGACGCGAAAGAGCGGCGCACGGTATCGTCGACGATCAAACCGTCTCGTAATCGAATCACACGGCGAGCGTGGCGGGCGATCTGCTCGTCATGAGTAACCATGATGATGGTGCGTCCACTNNGGTTGCCGGTAGGCTCGTCGGCGAGAAGGACGGCTGGGTTGTTGATGAGCGCTCGGGCGATGGCGACCCGCTGCTGTTCGCCGCCTGAGAGCTGGCTCGGCTCGTGGCGGCCGCGATCGCCGAGACCGACTTGGTCGAGAGCATGCTGAGCGAGCGCTAGTCGTCGCTTCGTTGGTACACCCGCGTAGAAGAGTGGAAGCGCCACATTATGCAAGGCATCGGTGCGCGCCAGCAAGTTGAATCCCTGGAAAACGAAGCCGAGTTTGCGAAGCCGGATGTCTGCCAGCGCGTTATCGTCGAGCTGCGAAACATCGATGCCATCGAGCGCATACGTGCCGCTCGTCGCTCGGTCGAGGCAGCCGATGAGATTCATCAATGTCGATTTGCCCGAGCCCGACGGCCCCATGATCGCGATGTACTCGCCCTGCGCTGCGGTAAGCGTGACGCCGCGAAGTACGGTGACCTTGAGTAGGCCGTTCTCGTAGACTTTCTCGATCTGGTGAAGGTCGATCGCCAGCGGCCGTTCGGCCGTGCTCGCGGTGGGACTACTCATAGCGCAGAGCTTCGATCGGGTCCAGGGCAGCAGCGCGATATGCCGGATAGGTGCCGAACACCAGCGTCGCAACGACCGCAAAGGCCCCTGCGACTCCCAAGGCTTTGCCCCAAGGAATGGGGACAACGGTTCCGGTTAGTTTGATGATGAACACATGGTTGACAAATGCGCCGAGGCTCAGCCCGATGACCAAGCCGATCGCGCAGCCGGACGCGCACAACGTCAACGCCTCGATGAAAAACTGCACGAGTATTTGTCCGCGTCGTGCGCCGATCGCCTTTCGCACGCCGATCTCCCGCGTGCGCTCGGCGACCGAGACGAGCATGATGTTCATGATCCCGATGCCGGCGACCAACAGCGAGACCGCCCCAATTAGGCCGACGATCAGTGTCAATGCGTTGAAAATGCCGTCAATGCCTTTTGAAAACTTGGCTTTGTCGAGGCTTAGGTATTGCAGCCCGGCGGCGCCGTGGTGAAGCTCCCCCAGCTTGCGCTGCACCGCGAGCTCCAAGTGCGGAATCTGCGCCGGGTCCGTAACGATGAATCCGGCTCCAAAGAGGCGGCTACCGCGCAGGTAATCGCGCACGTACGTCGTCCATGGGATCAAGATATCTCCACTAAACTGAGCGTTGAGGAATCCGCGCTTGGGCGGCGCTAGGACGCCGACGACGACATACCGGTGCGAACCCGCGTAGATGCTTTGCCCGATCGCGTCGCCGCCTTGTGGAAAGAGTCGCTGATATGCGTTATTGGTAAGCACGCTGTCATTGGCGGCGCCGGCGATGTCCTCGGCCGTTAAGCGACGTCCGTAGAGAAGCGGTAAGTTGTCGAAGGAGACCGCAGCATCCGGGGAAAGGGAGAATCGGACTTGGCTATGGGCCGCTCGCACGAGTTCGCTCTCTGAGCCCAGCGGTACGGCAGCGATAATCCCCGGAATCTCGCCTTGGATTGCGGCCAGGTCGCGCAGTGTAATCGCCGCTTTCGAAACATCGCGCTGCCGCGAGTTTGGGAAGATCACAAACGAGTTGTCGGTAAGCGAGCCGAGCGCGCCGTTGACCGCGCCGGCCATGCTGTTGCCGAGTACCTGGATCGCGATGACGGCGCCGACTCCAATCACGAGACCGACGATGGTGAGCAGCGACCGAACCTTGTTGGCGAGCAGAACGCGCGCCGCTTCTTCGAAGTACGTCATCGTTAGGAGCCTCAGGAGCGAAGCGCTTCGATCGGATTCAGCTGCGCCGCCCGCAGCGCAGGATAGATTCCGAACAGCATGCCGACGGCAATCGAAAACCCTAATGCGATGCACACGATCAGGAGGTACGGGATGAGAATTTCGCCGAGTTGCCGGCTCAAGAGGCTCGCGGCTCCCAGCGTAGCCGCCAGGCCGACCCCCATTCCGATCACGCCGCCCAAGAGCGAAAGCACGATCGATTCCATGATGAACTGCGTGGCGATGTTGGCGCGATTGGCTCCGATCGCTTTGCGAATCCCAATCTCGCGGGTGCGTTCGGTGACCGAGACTAGCATGATGTTCATGATGCCGATGCCGGCAACCAGCAGTGCGACGCTACCGATGGCCGACAACCCGATTCCGATGACGTGGAGGACGGTCTCGAAGGCCTGCAGCTGGTCGGCAGTGTTCTGAGCGATGTATTTCGCGCGAGCGCCGTGAAAGTGCTGGAGCTCGGTAATCGCCGCCTTTCCAACGGCATCGGCCGTCAGCGGATCGGACGGGTAGACGAGAAGGTAGTCGAGCGGCCCGGTAACCAGGTCGTTGTGATACGTTGTGTACGGCAGGATCACACTCGAGCTGCCGGCCAGGCTATTTATGAACGAGCCTTTGATGTCGGCATAGACGCCGACAACCTCGTAACGGCCACCGCTGATACGCAGATAGTTACCAAGCGCGGTGTTGTTGCCGAAGAACTTTCTGGCAACGTCCGCGGTGATCACGCTAACGCGTGCTGCACCGGCCAGATCCGAAGCGCTGATCTTGCGGCCCTCACTCATGAGGAGCGCATCGGTATGGTAGCTACCATCCGGGCTGACGGAGATGTAGTCTCGAGTCGGCCCAAAGGAAACGGGTAATGTGCGATCCCAGGCGGGCTGGACCGAAGCGGCCGAATCTGCGAGAGCTCCGGCGACCGCCGCCACATCACGAAACTGTATCGCTGTGAGGTTTGGATCGTCTTGTGACGGGTCTGGAAAGATGACGATCGGCCATTGCCCGAACGACGCAAACGTGGCACTGATGCCGCTCGTTGCGGCTTTGCTGATCCCAAAGACTGCGATGATCGAGGCACTCCCGATGATCATGCCGAGCATCGTCAGCATCGAGCGAAGGCGATGACGCCAAAGCGCCGCGACGGCTTCTTCGACGTACGCCAGAAGGTAGGTCACGCGCCCGTGGGCAGAGGGGAAGGGGACGCGAGCGGTTTGACGCGCCTGCCGTCGGTCAATCCGATAACCGTTTGAGCGACGATGACCTCGCCGGGGCTCAGGCCGGACCGCACCCAGGTCGTCGTGTCGCTCACTTTGCCGACGCCGATCGCGCGCTTGCGAGCGATTCCGTTTTCGACGACATAGACGTACGATCTCGATCCGATTTTCGAGACGGCATCGTTTGGCACGACGATCGCGTTTCGGACGTAGGTCGTCAAAATATCGACGTCGGCAGTCATACCGTCTTTGAGGAAGCTTGGCGAAGCGTCAAGCGCGATCGTCGTGAGCACTTGCTTCGCGGTGCTCGATGCGTCGGTCGATTTGGTCGCAACCGGAGCAATATGCGCCACGCGACCGAAGATGGTCTGGCCTGGAAAGTCCTGCCCGCTTACGTTGGCGCGCTGGCCGGGGCGCACGTTGATGACGTCTTGCTCGTCGACCTCCGCTCGAACGATGTAGCCTTCGCCGCCGGCGATCGTAAACAGCGATTGACCGGCCGTAACGGCATCGCCGGGCTGCAACGGCCGCAGCGCATCATTCGGTTGTGCAGCAACCGTCTGGATCTCGCCGTCGAAGGGAGCAGTAACCCGGGTGAAGGCGATCTGTTGCTGGTTTTGGTCGTTGAGGATCTGGGCTTTCTTGGCCGCCGCGATTGCATATTGGACGCTGTCGCCGGTGTAGCTCGTCACCGCCCCGAGCTTGAGCTGCTGCTCCGCTTGCTGATAGGCGATCCGGGCCTGTTCGAGCTTGGCCTTGTCCTGATCGAGCTGTTGGCGCGGGATCGCCTTGTTCGCAAAGAGGGCTACGTCTGCATCGTAGGTCTCCTGCGCGAGCTCCAGACTCGACTTTGCGGTGTTGGCTTGCGCCTGATAACCAACCCGCGCGTTACGCTCCTGCACGCGTGCCGTCGCGATATTCGCCGAGGCGGAGACGGCATCGGCGCGGGAGCCGGCGGCTGTATATTCGAGGGTAGGATCGTAGATCGTCGCCAGCAGCTCTCCACCCGCCACGACGTCTCCGGCCTTGACGTAAATCTGACCGATGTTCCCCGTCAGCAAGGTTGGAAT
>PKWF01000066.1 GCA_003133185.1 Vulcanimicrobiota bacterium
GATTGCGTAGAGCAGATACCAAATGCTCGTGTCGTAAAAGACTCCGGAGCGCTCCATCGAGATCGCCATAAAGGTCGCCTGAATCGTGCCGAGCACGATCGTCAGCCAACGCGTGTACTGGCTAATCTTCTTACGGCCTTCCTCGCCGCCTTTCTTCGCCATCTCTTCGAGCTGCGGCATCACGACCGTCATGAGCTGCATGATGATCGACGCGTTGATGTAGGGCGTGATGCCCATCGCGATGATGGAAAGTTTCTGCAGCGCGCCACCCGACAGGAAGCCGAGCAGGTTATAGAACGCGCCGCTCTGCAACACGCGCTGCCACGCTTCTTGGTTTACGTTGGGCAGCTGCACGTGGATCATGAAGACGAACCACGCGAACGCGAAGAAAACGAAGAGAATCCGCTGGCGGATCTCCGGCACGAGCACCGCCGCCCGCAGGTTATCGAACACTAATTTGGAGCTTCTTCGAGCTGGGCTCCGGCCGCGACCAACGCTTCGCGCGCGCCCTTTGAGAAGAGCACATCGCGGAAACGCAGACCCGACGGAAGGGCAACGCTAGGGCCGCCGTCACCGAGAATTTTCACGCCGTCGCGCAGCGCCTTGAGGACTCCGCGTTCGCGCAAAGACTCCGGCGTTATTTCAACGTTCGCATCCCACTGCGACAGCCGGCTCAGCTTGACGACTGCGAGCCGCGTGCCGAAGTGACCGGTGTCGCGCGCCTTCTGCGAATACCCGCGTCCGTGCGGTAGACGGCGGGCCCAGGGGGTTTGGCCGCCTTCGAATGCCGGACCCTTGCCACCGCCGGAACGCACCGTTTGACCCTTGCCGCCCTCTCCGCCGGTCTTGACCATGCCGGAACCGTGACCGCGACCGATGCGCTGGCGCTTCGGCCGGCTGCCGGGTGCGGGTTTGAGAGCGCCGAGTTTAAGAATTTGCTTTTCTGCCATGTTCTTACGCCGCGTAGATTTCCTTCACGGTTTTGCCGCGCATCGCGGCAACTTGCTCGACGGTCCGCAGCGACGCGAGCGCCGAGACGGTCGCCCTCACCACGTTGATCGGATTGGTCGTCCCCANNCCGGGCGCGGCCGGCTTGAGCAGAATCGTCGCAGCGCCGACTTCGTGGCGAACCTCGTGGGGAATCGTTCGCTCGACCATCGCGACGGTGATCAGGCTCTTGCGAGCCTGCTCGACGGCCTTGCGAATCGCCTCGGGCACCTCGGCCGCCTTGCCGATGGCAAACCCAACCTTCCCTTTGCGGTCGCCGACGACGACGAGCGCGCTAAAACTGAAACGCTTGCCGCCTTTGACGACCTTCGCGACGCGATTGACGCGCACGACGGTCTCTTCAAAGCCGCTGTTGTCGCGTTCGCGACCCCGGTATTGCATCAGAAAGTCAACCCCGCTTCGCGGGCAGCGTCTGCAAGCGCGCGTACGCGGCCATGGTATTTGTATCCGCCGCGATCGAAGACGACTTGGGAAATGCCGGCTTCCTTGGCTTTGCTTGCGATCGCCGAGCCGACGGCCTGGGCGGCCGCCAGATTCGTCTTAGACGTCAACCCGGTTGCGAGCGATTCGTCGAGCGTCGACGCCATCGCCAGCGTATGTCCCTTCGCGTCGTCAATCAGGACGGCATAGATATGATGCAGAGAACGCCTCACGAAAAGCCGCGGCCGCTCCGGTGTGCCGGAGAGCTTCTTTCGAAGACGGATGTGGCGCTCGCGCCGAGCCTCGCCCTTACTGATCACTTCTTGCCAGCCTTTCCGGCCTTACCGAGTTTCTTGCGAATTCGCTCGCCTTCGTAGCGGATGCCCTTGCCCTTATAAGGCTCGGGCTCGCGCAAGCGCCGGATGTCGGCGGCAACTTGCCCGACGGCCTGCTTATCGATGCCGTCAACGTGAATCTTCGTTTGGCCCTCGACGGAAAGCACGACGCCTTTTGGCGCTTCGAAGGCAACCGGATGCGAGTAGCCCAAGCTCAATGTCAGCTTCTCGCCCGACTTCGCGACGCGGTAGCCCACGCCGCTAATCTCCAGACTCTTGCGAAAGCCCTTGCTCACGCCCTCGACCATGTTCGCAATGAGCGTGCGCGTCAAACCATGTGCGCTGCGGTGCTCCTTTGCGTCGCCCTTGCGACCGACGAGGATTCTTCCGTCCTGCAGTTGGACGTCGATGACGCGGGAGAGGATCTGCTGGCGCAGCTCTCCCTTCGGGCCACTGACGCGCACGACGTCGTCCTCCACGTTCACATTGACGCCGGACGGAACGACGACGGGCAGCTTACCTATACGAGACACGGCCGTACCACCTTACCAGACGTATGCAAGAACCTCTCCTCCGACGCCTTGCTTCTTCGCGCGTTTCCCCGACATGATGCCTTGCGGCGTCGAGATGATCACCAAACCGAGTCCGCCGAGGACTCGCGGTATCTCCGTCTTGCCCGTGTAGACGCGCAACCCGGGACGAGAGATGCGGCGAAGACCCGTAATGATCTTCTCCTTCTCCGGGCCGTACCGAAGCTGAATTCGAATCTTGCCCTGCGGACCTTCTGCAACCCGTTCGAAGCTCTCGATGAAACCTTCGTCTTGCAGAATTTGCGCGATGGCATGTTTCGCTCGCGAGGCCGGCACGTCGACCGTCTTATGGTTGGCCGTGTTGGCGTTGCGGATGCGCGTCAGCATATCGGCAATCGGATCGGTTATCGACATGTGCTCGCCCTCCTTACCATGAGGCCTTCGTAACGCCGGGGACCACGCCGGAATGGGCGTTCTCCCGGAAGCAGATTCGGCACAAGGCAAACTTGCGCAGATAGCCGCGCGGACGCCCGCAGACTTTGCAGCGATTGTGCCCGCGCACCGCGAACTTCGGCGTGCGCCGCGACTTAACGATCAAACTCGTCTTTGCCATTACTCCAGCTACCTCTGCGGTCCCGTGGTGCTCGAAGCGGCCTTTTGCAACGGCAGACCCATCGCAACCAGAAACTCCGAGGCCTCTTCGTCGGTTTTGGCCGTCGTGACGATCGTGACGTCCATGCCACGCGTCTTGTCGACCTTATCGTAATTGATCTCCGGAAAGACGAGCTGTTCGCGCAAGCCTAGGTTGTAGTTGCCGCGACCGTCGAACGACTTGGCCGGAAGGCCGCGAAAATCGCGGATACGCGGCAGAACCACGTTGAAGAGCTTGTCGACGAAGACGTACATCCGGTCGCCGCGCAGCGTCACTTTGGCGGCGATATTCATCCCGGCACGCAGTTTGAACGCCGCGATGGATTTCTTCGCCTTGGCAACCACGGGCTTTTGGCCGGTGATCGCGGTCAGCTCGCTGACCGCCGCATCGAGCGCTTTCGGATTGACGATCGCCTCGCCGACGCTCATGTTCACGACGACTTTCTCCAACTTCGGAATTTCATTGACGTTCTTGTAGCCAAAGCGTTCCTGCAACTGACCGCGAATCTGCTGCTCGTAGCGCTCTTTGAGACGCTCTGCCATCGCTTTACGCTCCCTTTGCCGATTCGCGCGCGGGCTCGCCGCAGCGCGCACAGATGCGATGAACGGCGCCATCGGTGCTGCGGCCGCGACGCAGGCGCGACGGGGCTTTGCATTTCTCACAGACGTACTGCAAGACCGAAAGCGGCAGCGGGGATTCCTTCTCGATGATGCCCCCGGTCTGCGAGGCGCCGCCCATATTCGAGGCCTTCGAGCCTTGTTTGGTATGCCGCTTGACGACGTTGGCGCCTTCCACGGTTGCGGTACCGGCCTCGATCTGCACGGCCTTCACGGTTCCGCGTTTCCCGCGTTCCTTGCCGCGCCGAATCATCACCGTATCGCCCTTAACGACGTATGCCTTGGCTGCCATTCTAAAGTACCTCGGGTGCGAGGGAAGCGATCTTCAAGAAGCCGCGCTCCCGCAGCTCGCGCATCACCGGCCCGAAGACCCGCGTGCCGCGCGGGTCCAAATTATCTTTCTCCCCTTTGATGATCACGCAAGCATTGTCGTCGCAGCGGACTACGGAGCCATCGACTCGCCGAATCGGGGCGCTGGTCCGCACGACCACGGCCTTGACGACCTGACCCTTTTTTACGGCCGCGCCGGGAATCGCGCTCTTGACGGTGCCGACGATCACGTCTCCCACGTGCGCGTAAACGTGCCGTCCGCCGCCGGTAATGTGAATAACGAGCAGCTCGCGAGCGCCGCTGTTGTCGGCAACCTTCAGACGGCTCTCTTGTTGAATCATTTGGCCCGCTCGACGATCTCGACCAGACGCCAGCGCTTCTCGCGCGACANNATATTCGCTTCGTTGCGCTCGTCGTGTGCCTTGAAGCGAGTAGACTTGCGGACGATCTTGCCGTAGACGGAATGCGGTACCCGCGTCTCCGCGACCACGACGATCGTCTTGTCCATCTTATTGGAAGCTACGCGCCCTTGCTTGACGCGTCTCTTTGCTCGGTCCATCTCTCGATCCAATACTTCGCCGTCTTGGCTCAAGATCTCAGTCGAGGAGTTATTAGGCTGCTCCATGCTCTCCCTCGGCGAGACGCTTCTCGAAAATGACGGTTTGAATTTGCGCGTACGAGCGGCGCATCGCGCGAATCTTGCTGAAATCGGTCAAATGACCGGTACGCAGCGCGAAGCGCAGAGTGAAAAGCTCAGACTTTGCGTCACGAGCTTTTTGCTGCAGCTCCTTGACGGTGAGATCGCGCAATCCGTCGAGCTCACTTTTTTTCACGATGTTTCCTCGCGCGAGACGATCTTGGTGCCGATCGGGAGTTTTGCGGCCGCCCGCTCCAGCGCTTCGCGCGCGACGGCCGGAGCGACGCCGGAGAGCTCGAAGAGCACGCGGCCCGGCCTGACGACCGCGACCCAAAACTCCGGGTTTCCCTTGCCCGAGCCCATGCGTACTTCGGCCGGCTTCTTCGTCGCCGGCTTATCCGGAAAGACCTTGATCCACACTTTGCCGCCGCGTTTGATGTGGCGCGTCATGGCGATACGAGCGGCCTCGATCTGACGACTCGTCATCCAACACGGCTCCATCGCTTGCAAGCCGAAATCGCCAAACGTCAGGGAGTTGCCGCGACTGGCGGCGCCGGTCATTCGACCGCGTTGAACTTTACGCCACTTCACACGTTTTGGAGTCAGCATTTTACTCGGTCACCTCGGACGATGGATCAAGCGGCGATTCGGGCGCGGGCGTCGCGGGCTCGGGCGCGAGCTCGGGCGCGAGCGTCGCCGGTTCCGGTTCGGGTATCGCGGCCTGGGGCGACGGAATCGAAGGTTCGGCCACGGCCATCGCGGGCTCGTACGTCGCATCCGCGGGCCCAGCCGGCCGAGCCGCGGGGCTCGGAGCGCGACCGTCGCGGCGTCCGCGGCCGCCGCGTTCGCGGCGTTCGCGGCCCGGACGATCTCGCAGGGCTCCGTCGCCGCGAGGCTGATCCGGCAGCACTTCGCCGCGATAGATCCAAACTTTGACGCCGATGCGTCCGAACGTCGTAAAGGCTTCGACTTGCGCGTAGTCGATGTCCGCGCGCAGCGTATGCAGCGGCACTTTGCCGTCGGCATTATGCTCGGTGCGTGCGATTTCGGCGCCGCCGAGGCGCCCCGAGACCTGCACTTTGATTCCGCGCGCACCGGCACGCATCGTGCGCATGATCGACTGCTTCATCGCGCGGCGAAACGCGATTCGCTTTTCGAGCTGATCCACGATATTCTGCGCAACCAGCCTGGCGTCGAGCTCCGGGTGTGAGATCTCCATCACGTTCACGGCAACGCTCTTGCCGGTCAGCTGCTCGAGCGTCTTGCGAATCTCGTCGATACCGACGCCTCGCTTACCGATGATGATACCGGGCTTGGCCGTGTTGACGATCACCCGAGCCTGATTGGCACGGCGCTCGATTTCGATCTTGCTGATAGATGCGGAGCGCATCCAGCGATTAAAAGACTTGCGAATGGCAATATCTTCGTGGAGCCATTCCACGTAATGCTTTTTCTCGAACCATCGGCTGTCCCAGGTCCGCGTGATTCCCAGGCGCATGCCGACCGGATGGATCTTTTGTCCCACTTAGGCTCCCTTGGCGCTTGCCGCGCGTTTGCGCGCACCGGCTTTTTTCCGAGGTGATTTCTCCGCCGAGGCGGCCGCCGGAGCTGCACGGCGCGTGATCCGCGCCGCCTGGACCGATGCGCCCGCGGTCTTCTTGCGGGGCCTCGCCGGCGGCGTCTCGCTTACGATCACCGTTACGTGCGAGAGGCGCTTACGCTTAAAATACGCGCGACCTTGCGCGCGCGGATCGACTCGCTTGGTGAAGCGGCCCCCGGGGCCGCCGTCGACCGTAATGCGAGCGATGTAGAGTTCGTCGGCATTCATGTCGTGATTGTTGCCGGCATTAGCCACCGCGCTCCGAACGAGCTTCTCGATCGGCTCGGCAGCAAAGACTTCGGCGAACTTCAAGAGCACGAGCGCTTCGCGCACGCTCTTGCCGCGAATGGCATCGGCGACGCGCCGAAGTTTTCGCGGCGCGGTGCGTACGAAGCGCAAATGCGCGACGGCCTGCGGAGCCCGCTCCGTCACGTTTTCACCGTCGCTTTGTCCCCGCCGTGACCGCGGAAGTGCCGCGTCGGTGAAAACTCGCCCAGCTTGTGACCGACCATGTTCTCGGTGACGTAAACGGGGATGTGGGTCTTGCCGTTGTGCACGCCGATCGTATGACCGACCATCGTCGGAAGGACCGTCGAATCGCGGCTCCACGTCTTGATCACTCGCCGCTCGCGCGTCTCGTTGAGCTTCTCGATTTTCCGCACCAGATCGGGCGCGACGTACGGGCCTTTTTTCAGCGAACGCGACATTACTTCGAGCCTCTCCTGCGAACGATCATCTTCGTCGTGCGCTTGTTGCGCCGGGTCTTTTTGCCCATCGTCATCACGCCCCACGGCGTCGTTGGCGGACGGCCCGAGGTCGAGCGCGCTTCGCCGCCGCCGTGCGGATGATCGACCGGATTCATCGCAATGCCGCGCACCGACGGACGCTTTCCGAGATGGCGCGAACGGCCGGCTTTACCGATGACTTGGTTTTCGTGCTCGACGTTTCCGAGCTGTCCGATGGTCGCGCGACAGTTGATGTGGATCCGCCGCACCTCGCCCGACGGCATCCGGACCTGGGAATATTGGTCCTCCTTGGCCATCAGTTGTGCCGACACGCCTGCGGAACGTACGAGCTTACCGCCCTCGCCGGGGCGCAGCTCGATGTTGTGGATGACCGTGCCCACCGGAATATTCTTGATCGGCAGCGCGTTACCGATTTTAATGTCGGCGGCCGGCCCGGATTCGACGAGCTCGCCGGGACGCAAACCCAGCGGCGCCAAGATATAACGCTTTTCGCCATCGCGGTAGTGCAGCAGGGCGATGCGGCAAGAACGGTTCGGATCGTACTCGACCGTCGCGACCTTCGCCGGCACGCCGTCCTTCGCACGTTTGAAGTCGATGATGCGATAGATCTTGCGCGTGCCGCCGCCACGATGACGCACCGTGATGTGCCCATTGTTGTTGCGGCCCGAATGCTTCTTGCGAACTTCGATCAGCGAGCGTTCGGGCTCAACCTTGGAGAGATCCGAAAAATCGAGCGTGGTTAAAAAGCGCTTGCCGGGCGAAGTCGGTCTATATTTCTTAACGGGCATTTTTATTGCTCAAAATAGTTCACTCCGCCGAGCTCGATCTTCTGACCGGCCTTGATGGTTACGATCGCTTTCTTATAGTCGCTCATCTTGCCGCTAACCCGAACGCCTCGGCGCGCGGAGTTGCGCGACTTGCCACGCACGTTGACGGTGTTGACTCGTAACACGCTGACGTGAAAAATCTCTTCGATCGCATGGCGGATCTGCGTCTTTGTGGCGTGCGGGTGCACGACGAACGTGTATTGCTGCCCGAGCGCGTCGGCCATCGCTTTTTCGGTAATCCGCGGCGCTACGATGACGTCACGCGCGTCCAACGGCTTGCTCCTGTTTTTCGGCAAGGCGCTGTGTAAGGGCGTCGTACGCAGCAGTCGTGAACAGCAGCCGTTCGAAGCGCAGTACGTCCTTGACGTCGAGCGCGCCGTCGTCGGTGAACCCGACTCGCGTCAGGTTGCGGCCGACCCGCTCGATCTCGGCTGCGTGCGCTTCGCCGCGGCGACACACGATCAGCGTCGTGGGACCCACCCGCGCTGCTTTGGCGCTTCCGAAGAGCAGCTTGGCGAAGGCTGCCGTTTTTCCGATCGAAAAATCAGCGGTCTCCAACAACGTGACGGCGTCGTTACGAAAGCGGTCGGCCAGTGCCGCAATAAAGGCGACCCGGCGTTCCTTCTTATTGAGTGACTCTACGAAACTGCGCGGCTGGGGGCCGAAGACCACGCCGCCATGACGCCATTGCGGCGAACGAATCGAACCCTGACGCGCGCGGCCGGTGCCCTTCTGCCGCCACGGTTTGCGTCCACCGCCCCGCACTTCATCGCGCTTGAGCGTCGATGCGGTTCCGGCGCGGCAGTTCGCAAACTCGCGGTGTACCGCGCGGTAGACGACCGTGAGCTTATCGCCATAGTCTTCATTGAGAACCGCGGGCGATTCGATCTCCCGGACGACCTTTCCGGAAGCGTCGATGACGTTGGGCATTACGCTTTTGCTCCAGGCTTTGTCATCCTGAGCACGGTTGAGGGACGACGCGACTTGACGCTCTGACGTACCAGCACCAGCGCGTTCTTGCCACCGGGCACGGCCCCGCGCACGAGCAAAAGGTTTCGATCTCCGTCGGCCCGCACGACTTCGAGGTTCTGACATGTCGTGCGATCGACGCCGTAATGCCCTGGCCGGCGGCTGCCTAGCACGGTGCGCCCGGCGTTCGTGTCGCCGTTGGACGCGGGCTGACGATGAATCATCGAGCCGTGGCTTGCGCCGCCCCCGCTAAAGTTATGGCGCTTGATGGCCCCGGAGAACCCGTGACCTTTGGAAACCCCGACAACGTCAACGCGATCTCCCGGCTCAAAGCCGGAGACGGTCACGGCTTGACCGAGCTCGGACTCCGCAGCCTCGCCGCGAAACTCGCGGACGACGCGAACCGGCTCGACACCTTGCTTCTTGAAGTGTCCAGCCTGAGCGCGGGTCAGGCGGCGGCGTTTGATCGGCTCGAAGCCCAAAGCAACGGCCTCGTAGCCGTCCTTTTCCTTCGTTCGCAGACCGACGACCGTGCAGGGACCGGCCGCGATCACCGTGACCGGCACGTATCGGCCGTCGTCGGTGAAGATGCTGGTCATCCCGACTTTACGGCCAAGGATGTTCTTCATTCGCCTGTTTCTGTGAGAATCGCCAGGCCACGGAGCCAGGCGTACTGTAGTATTTTTTTCGCCGGCACGCATTGGAAAGCGAACCGGCATGAACCGCAACTTCGGCAGTGTATCAGGGCCGTCGCGTGAGGTCAAGGCGGCCCGTCACAACGGCCGCCCTATCAAAGCTTAGCTGCTTGCTCGAATTGCTCCTTGGCCGCGGAGACCGCCGGGCGCTTTCCTATGTAAAGGCGCCCAGGCCGGTTATCTCTTTGCCGACGACGAGTGCGTGCATTTCGCTGGTACCCTCGTATGTCAGCACCGATTCCAAGTTGTTCATGTGGCGAATGACGGGGTACTCCAGCGTAACGCCGTTTGCCCCGAGAATGGTGCGTGCCTGACGGGCAATCGCGAGCGCCTCGCGGACGTTGTTGAGTTTCGCGAGACTAACCTGCGACGGGTGGAGCCGTCCACCGTCTTTTGCCCGTCCGAGATGCAGCGCCAAGAGCGCGCCCTTGTTCAACTCCAGGAGCATGTCGACGAGCTTCGCCTGGGTCAGTTGAAAGCCGCCGATGGGGCGATCGAATGCGACGCGCGTCTTGCTGTATTCGAGCGCCGATTCGTAGCAGCTTCGCGCCGCGCCGATCGCTCCCCACACGATGCCGAAGCGCGCTTCGTTCAAACAGGAGAGTGGCGCGACCAAGCCGTCTCCGAGCGGCAGCAGCGCGTCGCCCGGAAGGCGGCAGCCGGCGAGAACGAGCTCGCTCGTAACCGACGCGCGCAGCGACAGCTTTCGCTCGATGTTCGTCGCCGAAAAGCCGCGCGCGTCGCGCGGAACGATGAAGCCTCGAATGCCCGTATCGGTTTGTGCCCAAACGATGGCAAGATCGGCGATCGATCCGTTGGTGATCCACATCTTTGTCCCGTCGATGACCCAATCGGATCCGTCCTTGCGGGCGTAGGTTCGCATGCCGGCCGGATTGCTGCCAAAGTCCGGCTCGGTCAGGCCGAAACAGCCGATCAGCTCGCCTCGTGCCATTGGCGCAAGCCAGGTCCGCTTCTGCTCCTCGTCGCCCCAGCGATGGATTGCATACATCGCGAGCGATCCCTGAACCGACGCGAAGCTGCGGACCCCCGAATCGCCGGCCTCCAGCTCCAAACAGGCGATGCCGTAGGCGACCGCGCTCGCTCCCGCACAGCCGTAGCCCTCGAGGTGCATGCCGAGCAATCCGAGCCGGCCGAGCTCTGGGCCGAGCTCGCGCGGAAGCGTTCCTTCCTCGAACCATTGCGCGATGTTAGGCAGGATGCGGTCGCGCACGTAAGCGCGCACGGTGTCGCGGACGAGCCGCTCTTCGTCGGAGAACAGCCCCGCGACGTCGATGAAGTCGACCGGGTCGGGCACGGGACTAGCGCTTTAAAACGCGCGCGAGCTTGTCGAAGAGCGCCTCGGTCGAGCGCTCGAACTGGTCCTCGAAGCGCCGCCAGAGCAATCGCCCGTCGGTGTCCGACAAGATTGCGTCG
This sequence comes from Vulcanimicrobiota bacterium, assembly GCA_003133185.1. GTDB lineage: Bacteria > Vulcanimicrobiota > Vulcanimicrobiia > Vulcanimicrobiales > Vulcanimicrobiaceae > Cybelea > Cybelea tyrphae. Next base: position 10,801 of record PKWF01000066.1, read on the forward strand.
ACGCGATACTCCACGACGGTCTCTTTGCCCAAGGTGGACAAGTGGAACCCGTGCGTCCCGTCGAGGCCTTCGTTTTGGAAACGCCAGACGATCCGCTCCTCGGGAACGGTCTCATCCAAAATGCTGTGGATTCCTAGGTGCCATTCTTCGGTCCGGCCGGGCGTGAGGGGGCCCGGAGAACGCATGAACGGCTGCGAGGCAAAGGGCCAGATCTGATCGCCCGAGGTACCCATCTCTTCGAGCAAATGGTAGATGCGGCGCTTGGTGCCGTGGAACGAACGCGACCGGAGTTCGTGAAGGTCGATGGGCATGGCCGTTCGTTCGCGCAGTAACGCCAGAGCTACTCCTCGGGCTTTTTGACGAACGGCAGCTTCGCCGTCAAAAGCGCTTCCTTCTCCGCCAACTTTGCCAGACTCTGGACCACGACGATGGCGACGACCGTTATGATGACGGCATAGATCAGCTCCGCCAGCACGCCGTTGCCCGGCTTGAGGAAGAGCGCGATCGTGTCGCTAATGAACTTATTCCATGCACCGGCGGCGATGAGGCCGAAGGCGACCGTCGCCAGGCCGATCATCGTGCCGAGGTAGGTCGATTTAACTTCCATGCGAGCCTCGTTAAATGGGGCGGGCCGGATGCCTTCGCAGCAAAACGCCCGCAGCCTCATGCTCCGGCCGAAAAGGGGTTTGCTTGAAAGCGGCCTAGGCTTTGAGTTCGATGTCCACGCCGGCCGGCAGATCGAGGTGCATCAGCGCGTCCATCGTCTTCGGTGAGGCCTGCAGGATGTCGATCAACCGCTTATGGGTACGCATTTCGAAGTGCTCGCGCGACTTCTTGTCGTTGTTCGTCGAGCGCTGCACGCAAAAACGGTTGATCTCGGTCGGTAGGGGCACCGGACCGCTGACGAAAGCGCCGGTGCGTTTGGCGGTCTCAACGATCCGCTCGGCCGACTGATCGAGCACTTTGTGGTCGTACGCCTTGAGGCGTATGCGGATCATTTGCTTCGCCATTATAGGTAAACCGCTCTATTCGCTGACGGACGTTACAACGCCCGCCCCGACGGTGCGGCCGCCCTCGCGGATCGCGAA
>PKWF01000253.1:0-28556 GCA_003133185.1 Vulcanimicrobiota bacterium
AACCCAGCGCCTTGTCGAGGATCAGCTGCTCGCGTAGCGCGGCGTGGACGTCGTCTTCGGAAAGGCCGCGCGACTTCAGCATCTCGTCCCACGAGCCGGCCGGAAAGTTCTGCTTGATCTGGTCTTCGCGCGCGCTGATCTCGGCATCGGTGACGTTGATGTTATTGTTCTTGGCGTATTGATCGATCAACGCGTCTTGCACCATTTGCTGCAAGACCGTGCGCGCCATCGGCGTCCCTTCCAGCTTGGTGTTAAATGCGGATTCGCTGATCGGTTGGCCATTCACCGTCGCGACGGTACCGCCACCCGCGCACGCCGCTAGCGACGTGCCGAAGAGAAGGGCGGCCAGGCCTACGGTGAGGCGTTGGACTTTCGACATTAATTGCTCCGATTGGATAATAGTGCGTAGTACGCGGGACCCGGAGCCCCGCATCACGGCGGGCTCGTTCGCGCGCCGTGCCCCCGTTCCTTCGATTAAGGGGCACCTTCGGGGCCTTCGACGCGCTATAGAACGACGAGGGCTATAGGGCTTCCAGCAGTTTTCTGAGCAGCGGCATCCAGTTCGAGCTGCCCGGCAGGTCGACGAGAATGCGCCCGTCCGTGAAGCGGAAGCGGTTCTTGGTGAGGGCCTGAAGCTTCGGCACGGCCGCTGGATCGAGCTCGAAGCCCGACCCAACCCCGAGGGTGAGCCGGCGCTCGTCCACGACGACCCGGGTAACGCGTTTCCGCAGCGCGACGGCGCGCAGTTTGGTGAGCTCCACTAGGTTCGCGAGGGGTGGCGGGAAGGTGCCGAAGCGGTCTCGGACGCCGGCGGCGACCTCTTCGACCTCCTCTTGCGTCCGAGCCTTCGCCAGCTGCTGGTAGATGGCGATCTTCTGCGAGACCTGGCCNNCCCCCCGCGCCGCTGCGCAATCGCTTGCGCTAAGAGTTCGCAGTAGGTGTCGAAGCCGACCGACGCAATGAAACCGGACTGCGCCGAACCCAGCAGGTTGCCGGCGCCACGAATTTCGAGATCGCGCATCGCGATCTGCAAGCCCGATCCCAAGTGAGCGAACTCCCGGATCGCCTCGAGCCGTGCCTTAGCCTCTTCGGTAAGCGCTTTGTGCCCCTGGTAGAGCAGGTAGCAATAGGCCTGATGATTCGAGCGTCCGACTCGACCGCGAAGCTGGTAGAGCTGCGCCAGCCCGAAGCGGTCGGAATCGCTAACGATCATCGTATTGACGTTGGGAATGTCGATTCCGTTTTCAATGATCGTCGTCGCGACGAGCACGTCGAGCTCGCGGTCGATGAATCGCTGCATCACGGGTTCGAGCTCCGATTCTCGCATCTGGCCGTGCCCTACGCCGATGCGCGCACGGGGCGAGAGCTGCTCGAGCGCGTTACGCACGGCGTAGATCGATTCCACTCGGTTGTGCAAGTAGTAAACCTGGCCGCCGCGGTCGAGCTCGGCCGCGATCGCGCGCTGCACTACGGCGTCGCTGGCCGGCACGACGAGCGTCTTGATCGACATCCGGTTCTTCGGCGCCGTCTGGATCAGCGACAGATCGCGGACGCCCATCAGCGACATATGCAGGGTTCGCGGAATCGGCGTCGCCGAAAGCGTCAAGACGTCCACGCTCGCGCGGTATCCCTTGAGTCGTTCCTTGTGCATGACTCCGAAACGCTGCTCTTCGTCGATGACGATCAAGCCGAGATCGGCAAACGCGACGTCTTTCTGCAACAGCCGGTGCGTACCGATGACGACGTCGACCTTCCCTTGCGCGAGATCTTGCAAAATCCGTTTCTGATCGGGCTTTGAAGTGAAACGCGAGAGCTCTTCGACGCGCACCGGAAAGGCGCCGAAACGCGCGCTGAATGTGCGGAAGTGCTGGTCCGCCAGTAGCGTCGTCGGCACCAGTACGGCGACCTGCTTCTTGTCGGCGATCGCTTTGAAGGCGGCGCGCATCGCTACTTCGGTCTTCCCGTAGCCGACGTCGCCACAGATCAGCCGGTCCATCGGCCGCGCGGACTCCATATCGGATTTAGTGGCGTCGAAGGCTTTCTGCTGGTCGGGCGTTGGTTCGTATGGGAAAGCCTCCTCCATCTCGGCTTGCCACGTGGTGTCGGGGCTAAAGGCGAAGCCGCGCGACATCTCGCGTTCCGCGTAGAGCTTGACGAGCTCGTCGGCAACCTTCGCCAGCGATTCGCTGACGCGCGTCTTCGTGCGCGCCCAGTCGGCGCCGCCCATCTTGGAAAGTCGAGGGCTTTGCCCTTCGGCGGCCGAGTACTTCGCGATCTGATGCATCTGCGTGACGGGCACCAGCATCCGATCGCTGCCGGCATAGCGCAGATCCAGATAATCTTGGGTCGCGCCCAGAATCGTCTCGGCGCGCAGGCCGAGATATTGGCCGATGCCATGCACCGCATGCACGACGTAATCGCCGACGCGCAGGTCTGCCAGCGTGACGGGCACGCCTTCCTTGATGGCACGCATCTTGACGCGCTTAGGCGGCGCGCCGAAGATCTCGCGATCTCCCAGCACGCGCAGCCGCAGGCTTGGCATCCAATAGCCCGATTCGATCGATCCATGATCGACCAGCACGCCTCCCCGCGCCCGTCTGCCAACGTCAATTTGCGCCGCCTGCAAGAGGTCGATCGTGCGCGAAACCGCAGCGCTCACGATGAAGACGTGCTCGCCGTTTGCGACCCATTCGCGCATCGCTTCGGTGAAAAGCCCGAGCTGACGATTGAAATGTTCGACCGGCCGGCATTCGAAAACAAACGACTCGATGACCGGCGGCGCCCAATCCGTTCCGTGCTCGCCCATCTCGATCGTGCCGGGGAAGACGAGCGTCGCATGCGCTGCGACGAGCGCGCCCACGTCGCGCAGCGACATCGGCGTCGCGGAAAGCTCGGCACGCAGCGCTTCGCCGGCATCCTCGTCCGCGAGCAGCGTGTGACGTTCCCGGTTGCGTTCTTCGTCGAGCGCATTGGCGACTGCGGCGATCGTGGATGGTTCTTCCAGTACGACCGTGGCGTCGGAGGGTAGGTAATCGAAAATGGTCTCGCTCCCAAGGTGCGGGCTTTGGGTAGCCGGATCTTCCCAGGGCGTTATCGCGAGCCGATCGATCGACGTAGTGCTGCGTTGCGTTTCGATCGAAAANNATTCCGCCGCGTACGGCGTACTCGCCAACCGCGCTGACCACGTCGCACCGCACGTAGCCGAGATCGAATAGCCGGTGCTGCAAACGTTCCCAACCTGCTTCGTCGCCGGGATGCAGCGTAAAGCGGAGCTCGTCGAAGCGCGAGCGCGACATCAACCGCTGACGGATCGCGGCGATCGGCGCCAAGACGATTCGCGGCGCGCCGTCGGCGAGATCGGCGAGCAAGGTCATTCGAGCGCTGCGCTCTGACGGGCTCTCGATCGCGCCAAGCGCTTCATCGCGCGACCGAACCAGCGCGATGCGTTCGCTACAGTCCGCGAGGTAGTACAGCAGGTCGGCGAAGCTCCGTTCCGCCGCATCCGGAGTCGGAAGCACGACCAGCAGGCAGCCGCCCAGCTCGCCGTGCAACGCCGCCAGGAGCGCCGGCCGCGCCGCCGCGATCGTTTCGTGCAACGCATATCCGCCCGGCTTCTTTCCGGCGATGCGGCGCAGCGATTTCAATCGTTCGAGCGTGCTCGCAAAAGCGCGGCTCGACTCGCTCAGCTTAGCCAGGAGGTCTTTCGCAGCGTCGCTTCCAGCGGAGTCGACGGGGGACGCGGCGGTTAGGTGCGCGGTCATACGGGTCGCTCATTATAACAGAGCCCCAGCAACGGGAGCGTTGCCGTGATGCCGAGCGCAACGGCGAGCGCCGGGCTGGGGATCGCGATCGCGTCGGGGACGTAGCGCAGCAGCGCAGTCAACGATAAGAGGATCGCGACGGCTCCGGCGCGCGATCGTGGAGCGAGGCCGGCGAGCGCAACCAGCCAGAGTCCGTACCACGGGTACGGATTTGGAACCAGCACCCAGGCGGCCAAGCCAAGCCAGATCCATCCTTCCAAAAATCGCCGGCGAAGCAACGCGACGCCGCGCCGGGCCAACAGCGCACCCGCGACAAACGCGGCCGCGCACGAGACGAAGACTCCCAGCGGCCGAAAGATCGCTTGAAGCGAGGCTTGCGGTGCGTACGTTCCATGAGGCGCAAGTTGCGTTGCAACGCCCGCGATCATCGGAGACGAGAGTGCGACTGCGATCGCGATGCCCGCAAGCGCGCCAATGCGCGCACCTCGCTGCTCGATTGCCAGTCCGATCGCGGCCGCCACGCCGGGCGGTTTAATCATCGAAGAGAGCGCGACGACCGCCGCGCCGGCATTGAGGAGTCGCCGGCGGACGAGAACGAATCCCGCGAGTACCACGGCGAGCGCGAGCGCGTCGTTGTGGCCCTCCGCCGCGCACCAAATCGCTGCCGGATTCATTCCGATCGTCGCCGCCGCGCGCAATCGCTGCGCGCGATCGCCCGCAAAGGCATCGTAAGCCAGCGGCACACAGAGGAGAAACGCCGCGCTCGCCGCCACGCGGAACCCGTCGAGCTGCGCCAGCGGACCAAACGGTGCGAGCGCCGTTACCAAGAATCGAGCCAACGCGACGAAGGCCGGTCCGTACAGACAGATCGGGAATGCCGTCACCCACTGCGCTTGTGCGGCGCGCAGGAGTGCGTCGGCAGCGTCGGCCGGCGCGAGCGCGTATGGGTTTAGCCCGATTCGCGCCATCTCTCCGTAGGCCGCGTATGCATAGACGTCGCTTGAAAAAAGAACGGGCACGAACCATGCGGCCGCGAGCGCAACTGCGGCTGCAGCGCATACCGCTTTTAGCGAAACCGGGCACGTTCGCCGTAGCGCCCGCCAATACGCGACCGCTCCCACGGCGCAGGCCAGCAAGACTCCGCCGAGCAGCGGAACGGCCGCGATGCCCCAGTTGGTTACGACGACTAGCGGCGCGGGCGGTGGGACGGTCACTCGCGAGCGAATGCCGCGGCGGCGATCCCGAGCAGCAAAAACCACGCGCCGCCGACTTTCGGGTAGAAGACGAAGTCGTCGACGATCTGATGCAGCGCCAATGCCACACTCGCTGCCAGCGCGGCGACGACCCACGGCGATTGCGCGCGCAAGCGCGCGACGAAAGGCCTCTCGAGGAACGCGCCGATCGATGCACCCACCATCGCAAGGGTCGCCGACACCAGTACGATCCCACCCTCTGCCAGGGATTGGAGATACCAGCTGTTGGCATGGGTGCGAACGCCGTACACGCCGTACTCCGGCAAGTCGAGCTCGAAGTTACCCGCTCCGACGCCGAAAAGGGAGTAATCGCGCCACATGCGCAAGGCCGCACCCCAGAGCTCGTCGCGATTGCCGACGCCACCTGCGTAAGCGCTAGAGGCGAGCGTAACGCGCAGTATGCCCGGCGTATGTGCGTAAATCGCCCACCAAACCGCGCCGGCAACCCCGGCGACGGCGCCCACCATCGCGGGGCGCAACGCGGGCCATGCTCGACGGCCGGCCCAGAGCACGACGATCGCGGCGACGATCGGGAGTGAGACGATGCCCGCGCGCGAGAACGTTAAGATGTCGGCAAAAACTACGAGCCCGAGCGCGACGTCCAATAACGCGGTTCGCCGAACGAGCGACCACGCTCCGAGCGTCGCGACGGCGATCGTACAGTAGGCCGAGAGTTGATTCGGACCTTCGAGTAACCCCGCAATACGCGGAACGATCGCGGCGCCGACGTAAAGTCCTGAGGGCGCGCCGGCAATCTCTTGAACGAGCGCCGAGAGCGCAACGATAATGCCGGCGGCGGCCGCGGCGGCGACGAGTGCCGCATCGTCGGCGTCGAGGGCATAGCAACAATACGCCGCGACAAAGACCGCCGCGTACTCGACCCATTTGAGCGTCTCGCGAATGACGGCGGCCGGATGTGCTGCGTCGAGTATCGTGAGCGCGGTCGCGAGTATATAGAACGCCAGCGCTCCAAGAAGCAGAGGCGCCGGGCGCCGCCGCAACGCGCCCGTAACGCCGGCGTAGGTCGTCAAACCCAGCAGCACGCCGAGCAGGACGCACTTCGGCAGTGTGATCGTCGTCGCCGCAAGATCGTGTGCGAAGGCAATCGGCGTCGCGAGGAGCAGCGCGCAGAGNNGGAGAACGGATCGAGCGGAGTCGGAACGGCGACGTGGTCGACGACCGGACGATACGTCAAGATCGTTCGATGTCGCTGATGATATAGAGCGGACGGCCTTTAACTTCGTCATAGACGCGTCCGAGGTACTCGCCGAGAATGCCGAGGCTCATCAGCTGCACGCCGCCCAGAAAGAGAACGGCGACGATCGTCGAGGCCCAGCCCGGCGTGTAGAACGCCGGCTTTAAGTTGAACGTTTTCATGAGGATGACGATCACCGCGTAGACGAAGGCGATGACGCTTACCGTGAACCCGAAATAGGAAGCAAAGCGCAGCGGAACGTCGGAGAACGAGGTGATGCCGTCCATCGCAAAGCGCAGCATCTTGGATAGGGGATACTTGGTCTCGCCGGCATAGCGCACGTCGCGATCGTACTCGATCGCCGCCTGGTTGAATCCAATCCAGCTAACCATTCCACGAAGAAAACGATGGCGTTCGGGCAGCCGCCGGACGGCTTCGACCGCCCGCCGGCTCATCAAACGAAAGTCTCCGGTATCCAATGGGATCGCAATCTTGGTCAGGCGTTTGATAATTCGGTAGAACGCCCGCGCGGTCAAGAGTTTGAAACGGCTCTCGCCTTTGCGAGTTCGGCGCACTGCGTACACGACGTCGTAGCCCTCGCGCCACTTTCGCAAAAAATCCTCGATGAGCTCGGGCGGATCTTGCAAGTCTCCGTCCATTAAGATCACCGCGTCGCCGGTCGCAATTTCTATGCCGGCGGTCGCCGCGAGCTGATGGCCGAAGTTGCGCGACAGGTTGACCAGGACGATCCGAGTCCGCCGGTGCATCTCCGCGCGGATCGCGGCGAGCGTGCCGTCGGTGCTGCCGTCGTTGACCAGCACGATCTCGTGGTCGAATTGTGCCCGTACCGGCTCGATTGCCACCGAGATTCGCGCCAGCAGCGGCGCGACGTTTTCGGCTTCGTTATACAGGGGGACCACGATGCTGAAGGTGGGGCGTGCAGAATCGGCCATGCCGCTGCAGTTTTCAACACCTAACCACCGTTGTCACCCCGAGCGGAAAGTGCGCGGGCTCCAAGAACTAGGGCGCATGCTCAACGCCCGCTCGGCCCTAGCCATCGGCGCGGCTTCGCTCTGGCTCGCCGGCTGCAGCCATGCGGCTCATTCGGGCGCAGGACAGCCGCCGTCGCCGGCGCTCGCGACCCGGCCGGCCGCTTCGCAGCAGGCTGGTGTCGCGAAAGCCGGGCGGGCGACCGCCGCGCCTGCGGCAGCCGCCGGCGGTCTGTCGGCCTCGCCGACCTCGACGGCATCCCCCTCGCCGTCCGTCACGCCGCCCAGGGTGACCGCCAAGGTGCCTCGCCTGCCACCCAATGCGGCGCCGCAGATTCTCGCGGTCGCTGTGAGCGAGACGACGGTCCATCCGGGCGACACCGTCTCGGGCAGCGTCGTCACGACTTCCAACGTCGCCAGCGTGGAGGCACGCATCGGCGGATACGCAATGAGCCTTGCGAAGACCGGCGTCGGACGCTTCGCTTTGATCTATACCGTCGCACCGCTGCCGTGGTTCATTCGCGGAACGTTTGCGATGCGCGTCATTGCAAAAAATACGCGCGGCGACACGGTCGAACGCACGATTCCGCTGACCGTGCGATAGCGGCCGCCCCCGAAATCGACGGCGGAGCTTTTGCAGGAGCCGTTCTTCGGCGGCACAAACGGGCAGCCCCATTAGTAACGAGCAAAGTAAGGAGCAAAAATAATGACCGGCATCAAACGCTTAATCCGGCCGATCACAACTCTCGCCGTTGCTGGAACTCTCGCCGGATGCGGTGCTTCTCTCCCGCCGGCGACGGCGACATCGCAGGTGCAATGGGCGGGCGCTCCGATTGCCGATAAGTGCCCATCCGACAAGGGCGTTTCCGTAAAGCCGTGCGCGGTCGATCTGACACCAAAAAAAACCTCGACCAGCGTGACGGTAAAAGGTCCCAAGGGGAGCACCTTTACCGTCAAGGATCCGGGATGCACGTCGCGCGGAGTCGCGACGGTTTCAGGGTCGGGGAACACGTACCTGATCTCGGCCGGAACGAAGCTAGGGCAGTGCGTCGTGACCTTCGTCGATTACGGCCAAGGGAGCAAACGGATCGGCGCGGCGAAGGCGATCATCCTGAATAAGACGGTCAAGCGCAAGCATAAACATTAGGAAGACCTGCGATAATTGCGAAGAGAGCCCGAAACATCGGGCTCTCTTCTTTTTGCGGCGAGCCGGTCGGAGGCCGGCGTTCCCCCCGAAGCAACCGCGAGCTTCGCTTCGAAAAATTCGCTAGAACTGACGGACGAACGTTATCGTCACGTGCCAAGACCTTCGGCACGTTCGCGTAGAGCGAGAGGCTCCGGTGGTGTTATTTATGCACCTTGTCGACGCCGTTCACGATAATCAACTTGGCCGCACCAAGTCGCTTGCTTCCGGAGTTGTAATCGATGAACATCGCTACACACTGCCCCTTCCCGTGAGCGCCCGCCGTAACCTTATAGGTGTTGGCCGATCCCTTGATCGTAGCGATCAGCCTCGTCGTACATCCCGTGTCGTTGAGGGTAAAGGTGCCCCCCTTAGGTCCCTTCGTCGTTACGGTACGTGCTGGCTTGCCGGCCGTTAGCTTCACCGCGCACGGCTTCACGGAAACGCCCTTATCGGATGGGCACTTGCGTCAGAAACTGCAGTGCCCGCCGGCTGCATTTGCGACGTCGCCACATCCCGCCAGAGTCCCAACCAACTCGAGAGTTGCGATCGGTCCTCGCATGCATCTCCCATCCATAAGCACGTGGCCGCCAAACCTAAAGGTTTCATTTTGAAATTCTTTCTACATGTACCGAACCGAAGGTACGACCCTCGTTCCGGAATCCGGACACAAACTTTGGATACTCCACGCCGAAGAAAACGAAATACCCTTCAACGAACATCGATGAAGAGGCACGCGACTTCACAACACGACTGACGCATTACGCAGCCGCCTGCTCTGATTCAGGCTCGTCGGTGCGCACGATGTGAACCGGAAACACGAACGCGATGGCGAGGTCGCCAACTTGAATCCAGCCCGTCTGTTGCCCAAAGTCTCCGCCCATTTCCACCTCTTCCACTGTGTGAAGGCTCCCGGGCGACACAAGGCGCCGGGGAACCCCTGCCGTCCGATTCACCAAAAGGTGACCAAAGTCATTTTAGTTGGGAAGAGTCCTGCTATGCGAACTGGGGGTTTTGGGGCCGGTCGCCTCTTTTTGCAGCAGGCCCGAGAATCGACCGGACGGGGGAGAGGGCCGCGTCTCTTGGCCCGTGACCCTCTCCGCAGCTGCGTTTTCCGGCTGAGAAAAAATTAACCCTAGTCACTTATCGTGAAGGGGCCCCGGCAGCCCGCTCGGAAAAAGTGACCTGAGATAATGACCAGAGTTATTTTTTTCATAGAAAGATGCCGATGCTTCGACACCCCTGTTTCGGATTTGCCCGGACGCCCCCGCCGAGTGCGACTCGCATGATCGCGGACGCTCCCGGCGGACCCCTTCGGGCTTTTCGAACAAATTTTCCGGGCAGGCTAAGGGCCGGCCCGGCCACCGGCGCGCGCGCCGGATCGATCCTTCAAGCACACTCTCCTTCATGAAAGAACAACCCACATGAGAAAAACCCTCGCTATTTTGGCCTGGGCCGCAGTTCCGGCGCTCCTGATGAGCGCGTGCAATGGAAACGCTAACGGAGGAGGCTCCGGCGTAGCGTCTTTGCCGAACGCGCCCGCCGCGTCACAGCGCGGTCGCGTTCACCACAACGATAACGGCCCGGGCGACCTCCATGCCGGCGGCTCCGATCTTCCAGCCTACGGCTATAACCTTGGAGACCAGCCCACAGGCCTCTATACCGCCGGCCAAGCCACGCCTGGACCCGGCTCGCTTTTAGCCTATGCGGCGCAACAGAATGCCGATGGTAACAACTACTACTACTGCACCAGCAGTAGCGGCTATGGCCGCAAGGAGTTCACCGGCGCCCAAGACGTTGGAGCCGGTGCCTGTGCCGCGCTCGGCAGTACGGCGACCGGCTTCGGCGGCCGTGGCGACCCGGTCGACTTCGTCGGCAGTGACCCGATGTCGTCGACCGACTGCTGCGCCAGCGGTACGCCGTACGCCACAAACTACGCATCGACATACGGACAGCCGTTCGAGTTCCCGACCTACGGCGGACCGATCGTCTTCCCGTACATCAACGAAGGCGGCAAGGGTCTGACCGGCCTCGGCAGCAGCCAGCTTAAACTCTCGACTTGGACCTACTGCGCGATTGCCAACGGTACCATCGGCTACTGGGATGACGGTGCCATTACGAAGGATAACGGTGGTACGGCGGTGGCCGGGCACCAGCCGATCACCTTCTACTATCGCGGCGACAGTAGCTTTGTGAGCTACATTTTTGAGACCAAACTCAACGACAGCTCCAAGGGCTGCAATCAAACCTTCAAAGGCGTCTATAAGAAATCTCCGTACGCTGGCGCCGGCCGCAACGCGGCGTGGCCCTTCGGTGTCACACCCCTCACCACGCTAGCCTGGACCGGCCCGACCGGCGCCCAACCCTCCGGCTCGACGTTCACCGGCGAGACCGGCGACCCGGGCATCATTGAAGCGATTCAGGGCTTGATCGGCACGGGTTATCCGTACGCCACCGCTTATGCCGAAGGCGCATGGGCGGCGGCAGCCTCCAGCCCAAGCCTGGGCCAAGCGGCTCTGCTCAACGGAAGCTCGTTCGTTAGCCCCACGAACCCCAACGCCGTGGCCAGCGCGCTCAAGAAAGCCAGCCCGGCGTCGATCGTTTACGGTGAAGGCGGCGACGGCAACCCGCTGAGTTCCAGCACCCCCTGGTGCCAGCTCTACATCCCGCCGTCGGTATACGTGGACCCGCCGTCGGGGGCGTATCCGATCGTCGGCCTGGGCTATTTCCTGTTCTACGGTAAAGACCAGAACCGCGGCGGTTCGGACCACTTCACCGATCTGAAGAATCTGATCGTGGATCTCGACTCGACGTCTTGGAATAACGCGCTTCCGAACCTCGAATACTCGCCGCTTCCTGCCGCGACCCAAAAGAAAATTCAGAAGGCTCTTACCGGTTCCCACGCCCAACCGGCCTGTCTGAGTAATTAGCCAGACGACACCCGCATTGTTCGTGCGCGCCGCTTTGTGCGGCGCGCATGAACAATGCAACTTTAAGATTGTCTTAAGATGAGAAAGCCTTCTCGAGCGGCGCAAGCATGCTTATGCATGACGCCGGAGAACAGCGAAGGAAAACTGCGTTTGTGCACCCGCTTCAAAGAAAGATATTTGTGCGTTGCATTTCATCGCGAAATCTTTCGCTAGCAATAGCGGTGTCGATTATGCTGTACGCGTGCGGCAGAGTCGGCCCGTTGCCCGGCCCGCCAATCGCGAACCTGCAGCGAGGCGAAGCGCCGATCCAGCGCTCAACGCAGAGTAAGATCCAGCATATCGTTATCATCATCCAAGAGAATCGCAGCTTCAACAATCTCTTTTACGGCTATCCCGGTGCCAAGACGGCCTCGTACGGCTACAATTCAAGCGGCCAGAAGATCGAGCTGCAGCCGGTCACGATCGCTACGACGTGGGATCTCCAGCATAATGCGCAAGGTTATATGGCATCGTGCCACGGCAAGGGCAAGGGCAAGATCCCGGGCACGGACTGCCGGATGAACGGTTTCGATAATGAGAAGTGGTACTGCGGCTCCGGTTCTGAGCCAAAGTGCCCGAATAAGAGTCCACCCTATAGTTACGTGCCGCAAAAACAGACGGCGCCGTATTTCTCCATGGCGCAGCAGTACGTCTTAGCAGACCGGATGTACGCTTCCGATTTTGATATCAGCAGCTTCATCTCTCACCAGTACATCATTGCCGGCGTCAACCCGGATGAGACGTTCGACTATCCGGATGGCGGGTGGGGCTGTGCCGGGGCTCCCGGCGACCGGATCGGCGTCCTGGGGCCGGACCGCAATATAAAAGGCTCCAAGGGCGTTTTCCCGTGCTGGAATCCTACGACGCTCGGCGACGAGCTTGACAAAGCCGGTCTGCCGTGGTCGTTTTACGCAGTTTCCCTGAACGACAAAGGTTCAGGTTCCGGAAAGCTCTGCGGCAGCGATCCGGATACAAATGGCGAGCGAAGCGCGATCTGGAGCGCGTACCAGGCCATCAAGCACATTTGCTACGGGAAGGACTGGAACGCCGACGTTAAATCCCCGCCGCAACGGTTTCTTAGCGATGTAAAGGGCGGCAATCTTGCAGCGGTGACATGGGTTACGCCGACCTACGCAAACTCCGACCACGGCGGCAACGGCTCCGACACGGGGCCCTCCTGGGTGTCGTCGCTTGTCAATGCTGTCGGAGAGTCGCAGTTTTGGAGCTCCAGCGCGATCTTCATCTTTTGGGACGACCCGGGCGGCTGGTACGATCCGGAGCCGCCGGCCTACATCGATAACGACGGGCTCGGATATCGTCTTCCGCTCCTGATTATTTCACCGTACGCGAGAAAAGGGTACGTTTCGCACACACACTACGAACACGGCAGCATCTTGAAGTTTGTCGAGGAGACCTTCGGGCTGCCGGCGTTAGCGAAGAGCGATAAGCGTGCGACGGCGCCCGCCGACGCCTTTGACTTCAATCAGTCGCCGCGCAAGTTCGTTACGATCAGAGCCAAGTACGACGCAAACTATTTCCTGAACCAGTCCCTCGACACGCGGCCGCCCGATACGGATTAGTCGCGTCGTGAGAAAGCTTCCGGTCGCGATCGCGACGATGGCATTACTCTTTTGCGCTTGCAAGGGTGGAGTATCTTCATCGCCCGGGGTACCGGTCGTCGATCGGCAGCCGGGCCAAACGGCGTTCCAGCCACTCGCGGGCTCGAAAAAGATCCAGCACGTCGTTATCATCATTCAAGAGAATCGTAGCTTCAACAACCTTTTTTACGGCTACCCAGGCGCCAAGACCGTAACCTACGGTCAAGACTCGAAGGGTCAAACGGTCACGCTCAAGCCGGTCGGTCTGGCAATAAAGTGGGATGTCTCGCATAGCGCGCAAGCGTTCTTCGCCGCGTGCCACGGTACGGGAAAAACTCCGGGGACCGCCTGCCGGATGAACGGCTTCGATAAGATTGGATGGACCTGCGGCCAGGCGGGGACGCCGCGTTGCCCAATCAAGTATCCACCGTACTCGTACGTCCCCCACAGTGAGACCGCACCGTATTTTTCGATGGCCAAGCAGTACGTCTTGGCCGATCAGATGTATGCGTCGAACTTCGACGTCAGCAGTTTCGTTTCACACCAGTACATCATCGCCGGTCAGGCCAGCCGTTCGGTTAACTATCCCGCGCAAGGTGGGAATTGGGGCTGTGAAGGCGGCCCGACCGACACGATCTATACGCTCAGCCAGGAGCGCGTCGTCGGCAAGCCTTTGATACCGGTTTGCTTCAGTAATAAGACGCTTGGCGACGAACTCGACGACGCCAAGTTACCGTGGGCATTCTACACGTATCCGATTGGCAGCGGCGGCGGCAAGCCGTGCGGCGGCGGCGTTGAAAGCAACTATGTCGAGAGCAACGGCATTTGGAGCGCCTATCAGGCGATCAAGCATATCTGCTACGGGCCTGACTGGAACAAAGATATCATTACTAACGCGACGCAGTTCCTGACCGACGTTCCCGACGGCAAGCTCGCAACCGTGACGTGGATTACGCCGACGTGCGCAAACTCCGATCACGCCGGCTGTAATTCAGATACGGGTCCCTCGTGGGTTGCCTCGCTCGTCAACGCAATTGGCCAATCCAAGTTCTGGTCGACTAGCGCGATCTTCGTGTTTTGGGACGACCCCGGCCTTTGGTACGATCCGGAGCCTCCCGCCTACGTCGATTATGACGGTTTAGGATTTCGTGTTCCAATGCTGGTCATCTCGCCGTACACCAAGCGAGGGTACGTTTCGCACGTCCACTACGAGCACGGCAGCATCCTGAAGTTCGTTGAGGACGAGTTCGGCCTGCATTGGCTAGCCGCCAGCGACAAGCGTGCCAACTCGCCCGGCCCCGACTGCTTCGACTTCACGCAGTCGCCGCGCAAGTTCGTGCAGATACAAGCTCCCTACGACAAAAGCTACTTCTTGCATCAGCCGCCTGACCCCCGGCCGCCGGATACGAACTGAGAGTTACGGGCGAAAATGTCGAAGGCCAAGATCCCGGCGCCCGCAGAGATTAACGTTTGCTCCGTTTGTCTTAACTATTTCTCCCATTTCCAGGATGCGCGCTCGATTCACCATGCTCTACCATCGACTTGCATGAAGCCGGCGCAGAGTACCGCCCCCTTCGTTGCTATTGGGAGTACCGTCTTGTTTAAAGGCCTGCATCGCGTCACAAAACGCGCCTTTTTTCTAGAATTTTCTCACTTGGGCGCAGCCGTATGACGGACGGTGCATTCAACGGCGCGGCAAACGGTGCGTCCAACGGCGCGACGAACGGGACGCTGCACCGGCTAAGTGTCGTCGGGTCCGCGACCCCACATCACGCCAACAGTCAACGGCGAATTGCGATCGTCGGGACCGGTTACGTGGGGCTCGTCACGGGGACGTGTTTAGCCGAGTTCGGAAACTCGGTCGTTTGCCTGGATAACGACCCGTCAAAGATTGCGACGCTTCGGCGCGGCGAACTTCCCTTCTTCGAGCCGCAGCTGCTCGAGATGATGGTCGGCAACCATCGCGCCGGGAGGCTGTCGTTCTCTGAAGACGTCGAGGGAGGGGTGCGCGATGCGGGGATCGTTTTCATCGCGGTCGGAACGCCCCTGCGCCATGACGACGGCGTCGATCTAGCGGCCATCTGGGAAGTCGCCGCGACGATCGGCCGCGAGCTGAACGGCCCGAAGATCGTCGTCGTGAAGTCGACGGTGCCGGTCGAGACGAGCGAGATGGTCGCGGCCATGATCGCGGAGAACGCCGTGCGCCGGCATCGCGTCGACGTCGTGAGTAACCCGGAGTTTCTCCGTGAAGGGTCGGCCGTCGCGGACTTCATGCATCCAAGCCGCATAGTAATCGGTACCAGCAGCCCGCAAGCCGAGGCCATCATGCGCGACTTATACGCGCCGCTCGATGCACCGTTCGTCGTCACCGACGGCCGTACGAGTGAAATGATCAAGTATGCTGCCAATGCGTTCTTGGCGACGAAGGTTTCGTTCATGAACGAGATCGCGAATATATGCGAGCTCGTCGACGTCGACGTCAAGGCTGTGGGCAGCGGCATCGGTTACGATCATCGCATCGGCAGTCACTTCATGAGCCCCGGAATTGGGTACGGCGGCTCGTGTTTCCCGAAAGACGTGCTAGCGCTCGAGAGAATGGCTCACGGCCGGGGTTACGACGCGGCGCTTTTGCGTTCGGTCGAAACCGTCAACCGCGCACAGGTCCCGCGAATCCTTGCAAAGATCGAAAAAGCATTCGGCGGTTCGATCGAAGGCAAGAATATCTGCGTGCTCGGGCTCGCGTTTAAGCCGAATACGTCCGACGTGCGGGAGGCGCCTGGACTCCATCTGATCGACGCGTTCCTTCGTTTTGGCGCTACCGTCACCGCGCACGATCCGATTCCGATCACGATCGAGGGTGCTCGGGCGAAGACCGGCGACGACGTCCGGTATTGCTCGCAGATGTACGAAGCGATCAATGGCTGCGACGTTCTTCTGCTTGCGACCGAATGGGATGAGTATAAGAGCATCAACTTCAGGATGGTACGCAAGTTGATGCGCGGGAACCTCGTGTTCGACGGACGCAACATCTTCGACGCCGACGAAGTCGTCATGGAGGGGCTGAGGTACGCGGGAGTCGGCCGCGCGAAAGAGCCCGCACTGGAGTTCGCCTATCAAGAAGCAGTCGGCGAGCTAAGGCTTTCGTAGCCTTTGAGGGTCGTGCTTTGCGGAGCCGCGGGCTTTCTCGGCTCCCATCTCGCCGACAGGCTACTCGCCGACGGTGACCGCGTCACCGGCATCGACAACCTGGCGACGGGATCGCCCGCGAATCTCGCCACGGCCAATAGTCACCCGCACTTCAGGTTCATCGAGGCCGACGTTTCGCTACCGTGGACGTGGGCGCGCGACCTCGATAAGCCCGATCTCATCGCGCACTTCGCGTCGCCCGCGAGCCCCGTTCATTACGGCCGGGAGCCCCTCGCTACGATGGCCGTCAATGCGCTGGGCGCAATGCATGGAGTCGAGTTGGCGCGCGCTACCGGCGCCAGGTTACTCTTTGCTTCAACCTCCGAAATTTACGGCGATCCGCTGGAGCACCCGCAGCCCGAGACGTACTGGGGCAACGTCAACCCCATTGGCGAGCGCGCTTGCTACGACGAATCCAAACGTTACGCCGAGGCGTATGTGACTTCGGCGGTTCGCACGCTTGGGATCGACGCCAGAATCGCGCGAATTTTTAACACGTACGGACCACGCATGCAGCCTGGTGACGGCCGCGTGATCCCGAACTTCTGCATGGCGGCGTTGCGCGGCGAGCCTCTGATCGTGTACGGCGACGGCCGGCAAACGCGAAGCTTCTGCTACGTAGCGGACCTCGTCGAGGGCGTAGTTCGCCTGGCCAAGCGTGAAGCGCTGACGGGCAAAATCGTCAACATCGGTAATCCCGACGAGTTTACGGTCATCGATCTCGCTCGGATGATCTCGCAGATCGCAGGGCGCCCTCTCGAGATCGTCAACGCGGCGCTGCCGCCGGACGATCCGAGGCGTCGCAGGCCGGCGATCGCCCTGGCGCGCAAGCTTTTGGGCTGGGAACCTCAGGTAACGCTTCGCGACGGGCTGCCGGCTACGTTGGAGTACTTTCGGCTTGCAGCCGGCCTGCCCGGAGTCTTAGCCTCCAGGCGTTCCATCGTGGCAACGGCAGAGTGATGACCCCGACCGTCGAGCATTCGCTTTTACTATTCCTAACCGTAGCGTTCGTGCTTTCACAAGTGCTCTACACCGTTACTTTTCTCGTGGACCTGTACTTCCTAAGCCTTCCGGTCGACTGGGTCGACATGGAAGAACCCATCGCGGAGCCCGAAAGTGAGTGGCCCTACATCGTACTTTTTTATCCGGTCTTGCGAGAACTGGAAGCGACGATGCGGACGACGCTTCTGTCGCTCTCGAAGTTGGACTATCCAGCACAACGGTGCCGGGTAGTTGCGATTCCAAATAGTAACGATGAAGTAACGATCGCGAGCCTTCGGCGGCTTACCGACGAGTTCGGATTCTTGGAAATTCTGGAGGTTCCACCAACGAGCGATCCGTCATGGCAGATCGTTTGGGATTCCTGGAACGCCAATCCAAAAGCGTATTGGTGGCATCATGGAAAGCGCTCCGGCGTAAAAGATCTGCCCCCCAAAAAAACGCGTCAGCTGATCTACGGATTATATCGGGTAGCGTTAAGCCTCAAACACGAACCAAATCTCGTCATAAACTATATCGATGCCGATAGCTGCCCGCCCGCCGACCATTTTAAGGGCGCCGTCATCGGCCTGCGTCACTACGACGTGGTGCAGGCCCTCAATGTCGCCGGAAACCTCAACGCTACGCTGCCGGCTTCATGGCACGCTTTCGACCACATGGCCTGGGACGGTCACAAGTACCCGCATCTCTCGGCGCACGGGCGCCAGCCGTATTGGGTGTTGGGCAAAGGGCTTTTCTACAGGGTCTCCGACCTGATCGCATTGGGCGGTTTTCATCCATGGATCACGATCGAAGACCCGGAAATCGGGTTGCGCTATTGGGCAAATGGATTGCGACTCGGCATTCTCGCGAGCTCTCTTATTGAAGAAGTGCCCAAGACGTGGCTGCAAGGCATCACCCAGCGGAAACGTTGGATATGCGGCTTCTTTCAGTCACTCGGTCGCCCGCTGGGCCATCTCGGCTTAACGCCCTGGCAGCGCTTTAAATGCTGGTTGATATTCTTCCCGTGCTTGTCGCTCTGGATCAACACCATCGGGTTGCCGCTTGGAGTCTGGGCCCTCTGGATGTACTTTGCTCAGACTCACGTCGTGCCGGTCTGGACGCTCTGGATTGCCGCGCTGAACCTGGCGTTATTTACGTGGTCGCTGTCGTTGCTTTACGTCAATACCTGGCGACGAACGCGGCTGGTCTTTATCCGGTGGCGCGATCGCGCTTGGTACATGCTGCGCGTTAACCCGCTCGCTCTCATGATTTGGTGGTTTCTCTGGATCGTGCCGCTGGCGATCGGCTTTCGAATGTACCTGCGCGACGAAGGGTTGGCCTGGCAGCGGACCGAGAAAATCGACGCAAACAAACTGCTCATTCGCAAGAAGCTCGGAGAAAGCGAGAAGCCGGGTCTTGATTAAACACGTCCTCGTCACCGGTGGCGCCGGGTTCATCGGCTCACACCTCGTCGACGTTCTCTTGGCCCGTGGCTATGAGGTTACGGTGCTCGATAGCCTGTTGGCTCAGGTGCACGCCGACGGAGAACGCGATGCGGACGGCTGGCCCGTTTACCTGGACCTTCGAGCGAAGCGGATTAAGGGCGACGTCTTGGATGAAGGCGTCTTCGAAGCAGCCCTTCTTGGCGTAACCCATCTGGTTCATTTGGCGGCGTCGGTCGGCGTCGGCCAGAGTATGACCAACATCGTCGACTACACGCGTAACAACGTGATGACGGCCGCGGTTATCTTGGAGACGCTTTCACAGCGCCCGCATACCGTCGAGCGCATGGTCGTCGCATCGTCGATGTCCATCTACGGCGAAGGTGCGTACCGAGTGCCTTCGACCGGAAAAGTGGTGGCACCGCCGCCGCGCAGCCACGACCAGCTTGCGGCGCGCCATTGGGAGCTATCGATGGATGGCGAAGATCTGACTCCCATCGCGACGACCGAGGAAAAGTCGCTACGGCCTGCCTCGATCTATGCCATCAACAAACGGGATCACGAGGAAATGTTTCTCGCGGTGGGCCAGACACTTCAAATTCCGACCGTGGCTCTGCGCTTGTTCAATGCGTACGGCTCCCGGCAGGCGCTGAGCAATCCGTATACCGGCGTCGCGGCGATATTTATCTCCCGGCTGCTCAACGATCAGCCCCCTCTGGTCTTCGAAGACGGGCGGCAGAAGCGGGATTTCGTGCACGTCGGCGACGTCGCCGATGCCTTTGTGACCGTGTTGGCGAGCGACTTGGCCGTGTGGGATGTTTTCAACGTCGGCAGCGGATCCCCGATCGCCATTGCGGAGATGGCGAGCGTGCTGGCTCGGATGCTCGACAAGAGTATCGCTGCGGATTATCTTGCCAAGTACCGCGCGGGCGACGTGCGCCACTGCTTTGCGGACATTTCAAAGATTGAGAGAACCTTCGGCGTGCGGCCGCAGCGGTCGTTCGACGACGGGATGCAAGAACTCATCTCGTGGGTTTCCGAAGCGAAGGTGCCGCTCGATCGCAGCCGGGCGAGCATCGCCGAGCTCGAAAAACAGAGGCTCCTCGTCTAGTGAAGGGAGCCGGCAAAGTGTCACGGGCAGTCTTGGCCGCGGCTATCGGCCTCTTCTGGCTGACGCACCCCATCGCGGCCCGTGCGGACAACGTTGAGGTGTTTGCCGGGGCGCAAGCGAATTTTGCGAACTACGTCTTCGTCGGCGCGAGTGTGGCTTTGCCCGGCCAGAGTATCGGCAACGGAGTCGCTTTTCGAGGGTACCTCGATACGGGCGGCTACGATTATATTCGGCGCGACATCGGTCTGGTTCGAGCGAACTTCAGCGGAGAAGAGTTGGACGCCGTCTATGGGCTAACGCACGAACACTTTTGGAGCGACCTCGGCGTTGGCGTCAATGCCACCTATACGGGCCTTTCGCCATACGATGCCAAGAATTTGCTGGCAGGTCACCAAACGGAGCTTCGGCTGAGTTTGGACGGTGGAACCGCCGGCGGACCATGGCGCGCCGATTGGCTCGGCTACTATGGAACCAGACTAGAAGACTACGATGCGTCCATCGACGTCACTCACTCCCTCTCGTCGAACTGGCGACTCGGCGCCGAATTCGCCGGCGAGGGAAATCCCAGCTACCATCTCGACCAGGTCGGCCCGTTCGCCGGCTTGAGCTTTGGTCCGCGCTCGGAGCTACAGCTCTCGGCCGGCGAAGCCTGGCAGTCAGGATTTACTCCCCGTGCCTACGGTGGCGCAACCTTTTTCCGGCGTTTCTGAAGCCTCGGTTTGACGTACCAAAGCGCGTCTCGAATGGCGAAGTACATCGGCTTAGCTCGCATCGAGGAATCCAGCGGCAATCCGCGATTAAAGCCCGGTCCGGTGCCGTCGGTCCAGGCGCCCGCAAAGCGCGCGTAGTCGTCCTTCGTTACCTCGAGCCAGGAGTGCAGGTCGCTCAGGCCCCAGGTCGTTACTCCGGTAACGGCGGGCTCGCCGAGGGCGACATCGAGGTACCGACGTACTTCATCGGCGACCAGGCGATCGCGCTCCTCCGCCGGAGCGGCGTAATCGGCTTCTTTCACGTCCAACTCCGTCACGACGATCGACAGCCCCAGATCCGCGACCTCTCGCAAGAATCTCGCAACCGCGGCTTCCGAAATATGCCCTTTGCGCAGATCGAGGTGGGCCTGCACGCCGACTCCGTCGATCGGAGCGCCGGCGTTCCTCAATCGCTCGAGCAGCTTGAGGAGGAAATAGCGTCGATCCACTTCCTCGGGAAGGTCGTACTCGAGGCCGTACTCGTTGACGATCAGTTGAGCTCGCGGCGCAAAGATGCGGGCTTGCATTAATGCGCGGGCGACGTAATCCGGACCGAAAGCTTCGAGGAACACGCTCTCCCGCAGCCCGTCGGCTCGGCGACCGGGATCGATTGGCTCGTTAACGACTTCCCACATCCCGATGACGTCGCTGTATCTGGGGATTACCGAACCAAAGTATCTTCCGATGAGATTCCAGTCTTGTTTTTTGCGAATTATTTCCGCAGCCCAATCCGGGGTTCCGAGATGCCACAGCAGCGTGTGGCCGCGAACCCTTTTGCCGTTGGCAATCGCGAACGCGATCAGATCGTCCATCTTGCTAAAAAGCAGCTGACCGTAGGCGGGCTCGATCGCGTTCCAATTCATTTCGAACTCCGGCACGAGCTGCGAACATTCGCGGATTATTGCTTCGCGCAGGTATTGCTTCGTGTCGAGGTCGTCAATTCTAACCGCCGACCCGAAGAAGCGCCCGTAGCGAGCTGCCGCCGCCGCAAGGCCTTCGTTCGCGGCGCCGCTCGATCTCGCGCCGAGAACGCAAGCGGCGCTCGTCGACAGCATTGCGGCAATAGCTTGTTTCCGGCTCATCGCCCTCTTCAGCAAACGCGCTCCTAACGAACTTGGATCTCGACGCTGTTCTCAACGGACACACCGGCGGTATTTCGCGCAATGATCCGCATGAGCAGCTCGCGGCTTACGAAGAACGGAAGCTGGGGCACGACGTAACCGCCTTCGAAGTGACCTACGTCGGTCTTTGGCAAGTTGAACGCGTAGCNNGGCCGAGCTCAAGTGCCACCACAGAATCAGCGGCGCTGCGTCTGGCGGCAGAATGGCTATCGTCGGCGTCGGCGCGGGCGACGGCACTTGCGAAGGTGCCGCCGAGACGGTCGGAACCGGCGAAGGAACCTGAGCACGAGCGAAGGCGATCGACGAGCAGGCGACGAGCAAACCCAGCGCGGGGGCAAGTTTCCGGTAGTCGTTCACGGGCCCGATCGTTTGAGAACTACGATACCGTCGTGGTCGCTAGTCACGCAATACTCCTTGCGGGCGAGTGCTCGTCCGACGGCCGGCTCGTCGATTCTCTGCCAGTGCTCCGAATAGTGCGTCCGGTCGTAAACGAACCATCGCTGACCGTTAAAGTCGATGGAGGCGTTCGCATCGAGGCCCAAGTGTGCGAAGATTTCATCTTCGGACCCAACGTCTACCTGCGGCGGCAGTCGCCTCAGAGTCGTTTCGAGTAGCGCATCGTGCGCGTTTGGGGGCCGGTAAAGGTAGTACCAGTATTCCATCGGACTCGCGAAAATGGAGACCCATATCGACACCGTCGCCGCTGCAACGACAAGTCCCGTAGCGAGCCGCGGTTTGTTCCTACTTAGTCGAGAAGCGCCATCAACGAATCCCGCCAGCGCGTAACCCGACAGTAGCGCGCTGTAGTGCGCGCCCGGTACGACCGTGACCGCTTGGTGGGAAGCGAAGATTTCGACGAGTCCCGGAATCAAGAATAGTCCATACCGAGAAATGCATGGCAGGAAGGCCAGCGGGGCCAAGATCATCAAAACGTAGCGCATGCGTGGAAGCAGCACGGCCCATGCGAAATGTTGCCCCGCGCCGTGCTCGCCGGCCCAGTTGAAGAATTCGAAGGATTGGTACGGCACGTGCGAGTTCAGAGCTTGGCGTACGACTCCGAAGTACGCGAAGGCCATTACGATCGCTAAGCCGGAGATGCCCCATCCAATGCGCGCAGCTCGAACGTCCGAGCGTGCCGTCACCGCGAAGAGCAAACCGTTTACCGCCAGAACGACGAACTGGTCTTCCTTAGTGCAAGCGAGGAGCAGGGCCGTAACGATGCTCATCGACCAGCGGCGCCGGTCCAGAGCGTAGACCAGCGTGGCGGAGAGAAGCGGCACGAAGGCCATCTCGTGAAAATCCCCGACGCCGTTTGCGCACAGAATTGGATAGAGCGCCGCGACGGCGACTAACGCGAGCGCCGGGACTGGGCGCAACCTGGCTCGCGCCAAGCCCCAAATCGGGAAAATGACCGCCGCGACGAGGATGGCCTGAAAATATTGAAGCCCAACGGGACCAAACGCGCGGACAAGTGGCCAGCCTGTCGCGACGATCGGTGACCAATGAACCAGGAGATGATTCACTCCGCCCTCTGCCGTGCTCGAAAAGCCGTGCCCCAGGCCGGCGATCACCTGGGTGAAGATGCCGAGATCGACATCGTTGCGGAAGACGGCGTAACGCCAGTGGGTGATGATGCAGAGCGTCGACGCCAACGCGAGAAAGAGCGCCCAGACCAGCGCATTGCAAACGTCAGTCCCCGGCCGCTGCTTCATGCAATCCCGAAGTTGGCCCGGACGTGAGCCATCCCTGGATCGCCGGCGGTTCAGCGCGCCTGTGGGGGCTTTTGGGGCGGCGGTTCGGGAGGCTTCCCGGGCGGAAGATTTGGGAACGGTGCGGGGTTGTAGGGTGTCGGCATGATCTGCGGCTGCTGCTGATTGATGCTTCCCGGAACTTGGTCTTGCCAGCCGTAAACGGTGTCGCGAACTACCCGCACGTCGGCATCGGGGACGATGAAGTTGCGTGGTTTGCGATTGAGGCCGTTTTGCGCGATCTCCTCTGACTGAAGCGATCCGCGGTCGTAGAGATAGTGAAAGATCGTGCCGGAGGGATATCGGCGCGTGATTTCGTAGTGCAGCGCGTCGATGCGGTCCATGGGGATCGCTTGCGCGCTCCATGCGCTTTGATCGGTCGAGATGTAAACGCTCGAAGTAAGCGGCGTTGTCGGTGGGACCTGCACGATGAAGGTCACGAGCACCGGCTTGCCCGAGTAGCTCACGTTTGCCGGGGCGCTTTNNGCCGCGACCGCGAAGCGCGTCACGTCGGCGAAGTTCCCTTCGGGAGGCAACGGTGCCCGGGAGAGATCGAGTTCGGTAACGGTGCCGGTGGCGTCGAACGTCGCGCGGGCCCAGATACGCGGCGCAGGGACGAGTTGGGTGGTGCCGCCGGTTTTCGCGTCGTGGATCACGATGCTGGGCGCGACGCGAAAGCCGTCGCCGGTCGTGAAGAAGACGAAGCCGTCTTGATATGCGAGCAGCTGTCCGCTGACGACGACCGAGGGTCCAGCGGCCACGAGCAGAGTGGCGAGCGCCAGCGCAGTGAACGAAAGAAGTTTGCGTGTCATATTGGGAGCAGCTGAATCACGAAGTTCTGCTGCCAATATTGCGCCCGGTATGGATTGCCGTACCAGTAGAGCGTTCGCGAGATATCGGCCAGCGTGTGCGGAAGAATCTTGAAGCGGACGTCGGCGGTCGCGTCATACGGCGGCTGTCCTAGCCACCACGAATAGAGCGGCTGGCCGAGAATGTTGTTCGCAGGAAACGCGAAAAGCCCCGGCACCGGAATTGGAAAGTCCTGGTGATGCCGAACGAGCAGCGAGAAATTGAACGTCGGGGTCGGTGTATCGTTGAATCCGAAGCTGGTCGTGCGCAACGTCGCAACGCCCCGAAACGACGTGAAACTGTCGGGACAAAATGTCGTCGGAAGCCCGTTAGGCTGCGAGCACTGCTGGTAGCCGCCGTTGATGTAGTGGTCTCCGATGTTTTGAATCTCGTAGCCGGCGTACATGTGGAGCGATCGCGAGGGCTGTCGGCTGATCGTCAGCGTCGTATTCGTGTTGTCGATATAGTGCGGCAGCGAGTTCCACTGGCGCTGCTTGTTGAACGAGGCGTTGAAGTAGTACTCCTGATAGGGGCTGTCGGGGTGGTTGAGCTTGAGCGACGGCGTGTAGAGGTTGAACCCCAGAACCGTGTTGTAAATGGTCGTGTAGGTGGGGCAGTAATAGCTCAGGTGGTGGTTGGGGGGGGTTGGATATTGGTAGGCGCACAGCGCGCCGTACGATTGTAATCCGGGAACCTGGAGCGGCGGAAATTGGGGATACTGCGCAAAGCCGTTCAGATACTGCGAGCCGACCGAGTCGTGCGCGAAGCCATATCCTTCGTAGATGTTTTCGTAGAGCGGTAGGGTGGCGATTTTGTTTTGAAAGCTGTTGGCGGTTACTTGCAGGAACGTCGGGTGCGCGAGGCTGCCGCCGAGCGGCTTGGGGACCTCGAGCGAGCCGGGCCCGAGCAGGTTGTAGTTGACCAGCTGCGAGGTGGCCGTTACGTAGGAGTGCGGGAACGCGTACGTGGCGTTGATCCAGGTCGTCTGTTGCGCCGAGCGCGGCAGCTGGAGATAGTTTTGTTGCGCGTAATATTGCGTAAAGCTCTGAATTTGGAAGCGGCTGCCGAGCTTTTCGTACAGCATGGCATTCCACCATTTCTCCGCACGCGTCGCGGGATTCACCGACAAGATCGCATACTCGTGATCGCCTACGAAATGCTGTTCCACCGACCCATAGAGCTTATACGTCGGATCGTACCGCAAATGAAGCGCGGTCAACGCATTCGGGCTGCCGGCTACTTGCCAGGTGATGTCGGCCGTCGCGCCGGAGAGCGAGTTCTGCGCGAGGTATTGATTCGAGGAGAAGCTGACCACGTTGCTTCCCAGCGGGATGCCGACGCCTCCGACGTACGCTACCGCGCCGACGAAACGCACGTACGTTTTGGTGCCGATGATGGCGCCGGTGCCGGACATGTCCGGATGCGTCGTGACGGGCGGAAAGTAGAACACATCGCCGGGCATCACGCGCCCTTTGGCGGGGTGCGCGAGGTCGCCGTTGAGAAACGTCCACCGGTCGGGTTCGCTCGTGACCGGAACGAAGTAGATACGCTTGAAATCAAGGAAATCCGAGATCGCCGCGCCGCTTACCGTACCGCTGGGGTCGTGCAGCGTCACGTGCCCCGCGACCATAAAACGGTTGAGCTTGAGGTCCATTGAGAACGCATCGCCGGTTACGGTGAAGCCGTCGCTCGTCCGCAGGCGCACGTTGCCGTCGGCTTCGAGCAAGAAACGATCGTAGTAGAAATTAATCGACTTCGCNNGCGAGAATAAGCATCAGCATCGAGATCGCCGCCGACAATGCTATTCGTGGCACAGCCGCAAGCGTTTCGACGGCCGCAACGCGTGTCTTTCAAGGTCGAAAGGCTCCAACAGACGCAATGGCGGATTAAAGTCTGATGAAGCGTGTGGTCACCATCGTGATCGACTCGGGCGGCGTCGGCGCAATGGACGACGCCGATATTTATGGCGATGCGCCGGGGGCCGATACGATCGGCAACATCGCGCGCCGTTTGGGTTCGTTGCACCTTCCCCGCCTCGAACGTCTGGGGCTCGGGCTCCTGACATCCATTTCCGGCGTCGGGGCCGTGTCCGATCCGCGCGCGCGGGTGGCGCGTCTTCGCGAACGAAGCCGCGGCAAAGACACGATCACCGGCCATTGGGAGATGATGGGGATCACGACGAGCGTGCCTTTCCCCACCTACCCAAACGGCTTTCCGGCCGACGTCGTCGAGGCATTCGCGCAAATTGCCGGCAAGCTGCCGCTCGGAAATATCCCGGCTTCGGGGACCGAGATCATCGAAGAGCTGGGTGCCGCCCACATGGCATCCGGGCGGCCCATCCTTTATACTTCGGCCGACTCGGTCTTCCAAATCGCCGCACACGAAGAGGTGGTACCGTTGAAGCGCCTTTATCAGTGGAGCGAGAAGGCGCGTGAGATGCTCAGCCCCCCCCATAACGTCAACCGGGTTATCGCTCGGCCCTTTGTGGGGAAACCGGGGGCTTTCCGCCGGACGCCGAATCGGCGAGACTATGCGGTCGCTCCGCCCCCCAACCTGATCGATCGACTCGGAGCGGGGGAAATCGAGGTTTACGCAGTCGGTAAGATATGGGATATCTACTGCGGTCGGTCAATTTCGTCAACGCTACGCGCCGCCGACAACAACGACGCGATGGAGAAGACGTTAAAGTTGCTAAACCAGGTCGACAACGGCTTCATTTTCACGAATCTCAACGACTTTGATTCGAAGTTTGGCCATCGCCGGGACGTCCGCGGCTACGGTACGGCTCTTGAGGAGTTCGATGCGCGGCTGCCCGCGCTCGAAGCGCTCTTGAGGCCGGGTGACGAGTTGATCCTTACGGCGGACCATGGCTGCGATCCGACGGCCCCGGGGTCGGACCACACGCGCGAGTACGTGCCCTTCATCCATTTGAGTTCCTCTCCCGGAACGATGCTGGGTGAAATCGAAGGACTCGACCTCGTGGGGTATACCGTCGAGCGGGCGCTGTTGAGTTGAACGCGATGCAAATGATCGTGAGCGCTGCGGGCGAGCGCGAGGTTCCGGAATCGTGGCCGACGCTCAAACGATGGATCGACGTCGTAGCGGGCGGCCTGCTGCTCGTCATTAGCGCACCGCTTGTAATTCTGTCGGCACT
Source organism: Vulcanimicrobiota bacterium (assembly GCA_003133185.1). Classification (GTDB taxonomy): domain Bacteria; phylum Vulcanimicrobiota; class Vulcanimicrobiia; order Vulcanimicrobiales; family Vulcanimicrobiaceae; genus Cybelea; species Cybelea tyrphae. Next base: position 27,290 of record PKWF01000253.1, read on the forward strand.
CGCGATCGCGTGCGTTACCGGCGGCACGCCGTTTTTTCCGCAGGAGCGTGTCGGCATGCACGGGCGCCGCTTCAAAATGTTCAAGCTTCGAACGATGGTCAACGGCGCGCATGCGCTGCGCCACAGCGTCATGCATCTCAACGAAGTCGACGGCCCGGTCTTTAAGATCCGCAACGATCCCCGGCTTCATCCGCTCGGCCGCTTCCTTCGGCGCACCAGTATCGACGAGCTGCCGAACCTCGTCAACGTCGTGCTTGGCGATATGTCGCTTGTCGGTCCACGCCCCGCTCTGCCGAGTGAAGTCGAGCACTACGATGCAATCGCGCTGCGCCGTCTGAGCGTTCCGCAGGGCGTCACCTGCCTTTGGCAGATCAACGGCCGCAGCGAAGTTTCGTTCGAGCATTGGATGGAACTCGACAATCGGTACGTGGATTCGTGGACGCCGCTGGGGGATCTGCTCATCATCGCCAAAACCGTTCCGGCCGTCCTCCGGAGGGACGGAGCGCATTAAGCCGTACCTCCGGGCGGTTCCGCAGCGGGAGCGCCCGCGCCATCGCATCTCCATCGCCGGCTCCACGTTCTTTATCATGGGAGCCACCTTCGCATCGACGCTGCTTGGCTTCATGCGTGAGGTCGTCAGCGCGCGCTATTATGGGACGCGCTGGGAGATGGATACCTTTCTCGCCGCGGCCACGATTCCGACTATCCTCTTCGGCGTCTTCAACGGTGCGCTGGTGAGCGTGCTGGTCCCGACGTTCTCCGAGTATCTCGCGAATCACGAGGAAGACGAAGCTTGGCGCCTGGCCAGTACGACGCTCAACATTCTGGCGATCGTCGTTACAGGCTGCGCCATCGTCGGCTTCTTCACAGCGCGCTGGTACGTGCCGATCATCGCCCACGGGTTCCCGGCGCCGCAGATGGGCGTCGCGATCAGGATGACTCGCTGGCTGATGCCCAGCATCGTCGCCGTCAGTCTGAGCGGCGTTCTGTCGGCGATGCTCAACGCCTATCATCGCTTCCGATCCGCGGCCCTCGTCGGCGTGGCGGTCAACATCGTGACGATCGCTTGCGTCGTCCTGCTCAGCCACGGCATGGGAATCTACGCTCTCGTCGTTGGGACTGCGCTGGGCTTAACCGCGCAGATGCTCGTTCAGCTTCCATCCTTTCTCTCGATCGGCAAGTATCGACCGATCATCGATTTGCACCATCCGGGGCTGAAGAAGATCTGGGTCTTGCTCGGGCCGATCATCGTCGGATCGGCGGCGGG
>PKWF01000253.1:28640-36801 GCA_003133185.1 Vulcanimicrobiota bacterium
GTGAACTTCATCACCATTCCGTCGGCCTGCGCGCTGATCGTTCTCTCCCACCCGTTAGTGCAGGCGCTCTTCGAACGCGGAACCTTTCAGGCCGGCGCCACCGATTTGACCGCCGGACTGTTGCCCTATGCCGCCTTCGGTTTAGTCGCGCTGGGTGCAAACGTCGTATTGACCCGTTGCTGCTTTGCCTGCCGCGAAACGCTCTGGCCCGTCACCATCTCGGTCATTACCGTCGTCCTCAACGTGTTGCTTTCCTTGGTGTGGCTTCCCGGTTTGGGCGCGCGCGGTCTCCTGCTCGCAAACTCGACGAGCCAGACGGTGCAGGCCGTGCTCTTGCTGATGCTGACCGCGCGGCTCGTTTCCGGAATCGACTGGGGCGCTCTCGTCATCTCGATCGGAAAAATCGTGGTCTGCTCGCTGGCGATGCTTGCAGCGCTGCATTGGATCGGCGCGTTGGGTGTGACGCCCGAGGCGACGCTGGCCTCTCGTGCTTGGTTCCTTTTCGGGCAGATCGCAATAGGCGGAGCCGTTTTCATCGCATTCGCCCGCATGCTCGACGTCGAAGAGCTCGATCTCGCCTGGCACACGATCGTCGCGAAGTTCGAACGCAACCTCGTTAGCCCGCCCGAAAACCGCGAAGCCCCGATCGCGTAATATTAACTATGATCACCTTTCCGCCGGGAGGCGCGCCCTTTTACGACCGCCAAGCCCCCCGAACCATGCTCTCGATCTTGATGCCTGCATATAACGAGGCTCAATCAATTGCCGAGAACGTGTGTGAAACGGTCGAAACGATGCGCGGGCTCGGGATCGATTTCGAGATCGTAGTCGTCGACGACGGAAGCCTGGACGGAACGCACACGGCCGCGATCGACGCATTGCGCGCCTGGCCCGAATGCGTACGCATCGTGCGTTGCCGGCGCAACGAAGGCAAGGGTAACGCGCTGATTTGCGGCACGGCCTATTCGAAAGGTGAGTACGTCGCATTTCTCGATGCCGATATGGACCTGCATCCCGAGCAGCTCGAAAGCTTCTTTACGATCATGAAGTCGAGCGGCGCCGACGTGGTGATCGGCTCGAAGTTCCATCCGCTGTCGAAAGTGGATTATCCGCGCCTGAGGCGGGTCTACAGTTTCTTTTATTTCATGTTGGTGCGGTCGCTCTTCGGATTGCCGGTGCGCGATACGCAGACCGGCATCAAGCTCTTCAAACGTGAAGTGCTCGAACGGGTGCTTCCGCGAGTTTTAGTCAAGCGGTTTGCGTTCGACCTCGAGCTGCTTGCAAACGTCCATCACTTCGGCTATCGCATCGTCGAGGCGCCGGTAGTGGTGAACTTCAACAGGGTTTGCAGCCGGCTGCACCTGCCGGCCGTCTGGAACGTCTTCGTGGATACGCTGGCGATCTTCTATCGAATGCGCATCTTGCGCTACTATGACCGGCCGGAACGCTTACGCGCGATCGATCGCGCCGGCTCGCACGAAGTCGTTATCCCTATCCCGGTCGGAGAGTAAACGCGGTTGGTCCGAGGTACCGCGCTGGCGGTCTTGCTGCCAGGGCTCGGTGATGCGCTGGCCTGCAGTCCGATTCTGCGCGGCCTGTGGCGCGACTCGTGGTCCGTCGACGCCCTGACATGGCATCTCCCGGTTAGCGAATATCTGCGCGCGTTGGGCATCGTGGAGAAGGTCACGCAGTTGCCGCTGCGCCCGACCGCCGCCGACGTTCTTCGGGCGCTCCAGGAACTGAGGCCGCGGCGATATGACATTTGCATCCTCCCGTTTCCGGCGACGCGTTGGCAGTACGCCGTGCTGGCTCGAGGAGCAGGCGCGAAGAAGCTCTACATGCACGAATACGGCGGTAGCGCGCGCTTCATTGCGCGGACCGGGCCCAACGTTCGGGTGGCGCTGCGCGGCGGACATCGTCTCGCTGAGAACTTGCGGCTCGCGCGCGCCATTGGGTTGACGGCGGGAAGCGACGATCTCGAGTACTGGATTCCCGACTCTTGGCGTAGGAACCGGATCGCGGGGACGCTCGGCATTCACCCGGGCTCGATGGCCTGGAAAGGAAACGAGTCCAAGCGGTGGCCGTACGAACGCTTTGCCGGGCTGGCCCGGCGGCATCTTGCGAGCGGGCGAAGCGTACGCTTCTTTCTGGGGCCGTATGAAGAGAGCGAGGCCGCGCGCGTGCAGCAAGATTTTAGCGGCGTCGAGGGAATCAGCATTATCCGCGAGCCGCTCGACGAAGCGGCAAGGCGGTTGGCGGAATGCGAGGTCTTCGTAGGAAACGACGCCGGCTTCAGCCACCTTGCAGCGGGTCTGGGTGTAAAGACCTTGGCGCTCTATGGGATGACGAGCGAGGTTCGAGGGGCGCCGATCGGACAGGCCATCGCGATGCGTCCATCGCCCTGCCCGGCCTGTCACGACGAAGGCTCGCACGGCTTCGACTGCGTGCTCCGGATTGAATACCGGTGCGTTTTGCGCGACATAGAGTTCGATACGGTGGCTAAAGTCGTTGACGAACTCTTTGCGGCGGCCTTCGTCGAGCAACGCATAAGCTTGGAAGGTCCATTCAAGCTTTATGGAAAGGCTTACCCGTGAAAGAGGAGACGGCCCGCGCCTCCGCAGCATTGGAGCTGCGCTGGCCGGACCGAGCGGTGTTGAGGAGAGCGTTCGTTCCGGCGCTCTTCGTTGCGCTCGCGCTTCTCGTGACCCTCGGGTACGGTAGCGGAGTCCAACTAAACGACGGGCAGGCCGACCTACACATCAATCCTTTGAAGTTTTTGTTCTCGTTGCTCCATGCGTGGAACCCGTCGCTCTATCTCGGCACGCACACCGGATTTTGGTACCCTTACGAAACTCCGTACGCCTGGCTCTACGGAATCGCGCAGGTCTTTCACGTTCCTCAAAGCCTCGCGCAGCGGTTCGCGGTCTTTGCGGTCTATACCGGATGCCTAGCATCGATGTACTACTGTTTGCGCAGCGTCGCGCCATGGCTCGACGAGACCTCGCGCGTCGCCGGGTCAGTCGCCTACCTGTTCAATATGTACGTCGCGCTGAACTCGCAGGCACAGATCGTCTGGCTGCTCACCTACGGCACGCTGCCGGCCATGGTGGGCATTACCGCCCGCGCGATGCGCGGGGAGATGAACGCGTGGCCTGCGGCACTCGGCATCGCGTTGCTCGTGTTGGTCGGCGGCGGCATCAACCCGCCGTTGGTCGCGATAAACTTCATTTTGCTGGCCATCTTCGTCGTCGTGACGTTGGCCTTGAGTTCCGAGCCGGGCGTGATGGCAAGGCGCTCGATTCCATTCATCGTGGCGGCCTGCGCAGGGAGCTTGTTGATCAATCTCTACTGGGTAGTGCCGTTCGTCGATTACTTCCATAGCGTTTGGCTCAACGGCGTCTTGAGCGAGGCGCCGTCGTTGCACAACGCCGCGACGTCGTTCGAGAACGTCCTTCGCGGTCTTGGGCATTGGGCGACGTTCGTCTCATTTTCGGGCCGGCCGTACTTCCCGTGGGCGGCGCCGTACGCCGCGGGCCTATTCGGCAGACTACTTTGGTTCGTGCCGATCGTCGCGTTGGGCGGCGTCGCGTTTGCGCGGAACCAACGACCCGTCACCCTCTACTTTCTGATCGTGACCATCGTCTCGGTTCCAATCGTCGTCGGCTACTATCACGACGCGCTGGGCGACGCAGTAACGACACCGATCTACGATGCGTTCTACCGGTACTTCCCCGGGTTTCAGATGTTCCGGTTTTCGTATAAATGGGTAGCGGGCGTAGAGTTCGGAATCAGCGGCCTTTACGGGCTGGCGTCGTACGCGGTTTTAGGCCGGCTGCGCGATTGGAATGCGGCGCGTCGAGAACCCCTGGGGTGGCTCCCTGCCGGCCTCGGGGGACTGCTGGTCGCAATGCCGGTCATCATTTTCATTCCGGTCNNACCGAGTGGCGCTCTTTCCGACGCAGTTTCTCGAACAGTTCGATTGGGGAAATCCGCAGTTCTATATCGAAAACTCGCTGATCGACCGTCCGATGATCTACGGGCTGCTGGGAAGCGAACCTTCCGAGGGGACGGACCTCTGGGTCCGCCGCGCCTATCGTGGAACGCGCGAAGGTTTGCCATTTGCGGCCGACATGTTTCGCGTCCTGGGCGTCGACACGTTCTTGCAGCGCGATGATTTCATTCCGGTGATCGATTTCAGCTCGCCCGACCAGTGGCGGTTCAACACCACGACCTTGACCCACGACATCCTCCGTCGCGTTCTCGGCGCCGTACCGGAACGCTCGGACGGCCCGCTACACGTCTATCATTTGAGCGGAGCGCTGCCGCTGGTCTACGGCGTCAGGCACCCGGTAATCGGAACCGATCCCACCTTTTCCGACGGCTATCTCGGAAACGTCGAGGCGATGGCGCGCGGTGAGGCTCGCTTTGATCCGCAAGCGCGCTCCGCCGACGAGTTTTCTTCCGGGATGCTTGCGCTCTCACCGATCCTCCCCGAATCGGTGGAGCAAGCCCGGGATCTGGCCGTCAACGAGGCGTTGATCCACGGCGTTCGAATCCACCCGTCGTCAGTAACCACCGACTGGTCGATTCCTTTCGAAGTTAAGTCGGGCGGCGTATATGACGTCTTTGCACGAGACCAGTCGTTGCTCTTCGCAGTGGCTCCGCCGCAGACGCTCTCGGTCGACGACAAGAATTTTACTCCGCAAAGTACGGGTGACTGGACGCATTACGGGGAGGTTACGCTTTCGGCAGGCCGCCACGCGGTCTCCGACGGTTACATCGATCCCGACTTGGACGTCGCGCTGGTGAGGGCGGACGATCTCAAGGATTGGCGAGCGCGAATTGCGGCTCTCCTGCAAGCCCTTCCGCAAAATACCGCCCTTGCCGAATCGGTTTACGGCCTAAAGACGACCGTGACGCTGCCGTCCGCGGGGAGATACCGAGTCCAAGCGAGCGCAGTCGCTCCGTTTGGTCCTGACGGGTTGGCTCCGACGCACCTGGAGGAGGGCGCCTCGTCTCACGGGACCTTTGCGAAAAACCTCTCGCGTACGCTGCCCTACATTTCCGACGCAGGCGTTGTCGGGACGTCGGCGATCCTCATGCCGGATTCGTGGTACCGCGACGATCCAACCGCGTACGCGTGGCAGCGAGGTGACCCGGAATCCTGGTTTCTCTTCGCTCGCGCGGCGCACGTACGCGTCTTCGTTCCCGGAACAGGCTACGTGGTCGCCCGAGCCGCAATGAAAATCAGTCGCCTCCAGGTTGGGAGCGTCCTGAAACTCGCAGTCGATGGCAGAGTGCAACGGACGTTCACGCTTCCCGGCGGAACCGCCGGCGCGCAACAATACGACACGACCGATCAACTTACCGGTCCCGCACCCGTAGGTGTAACGGCAGACCTCACACTAGGGCCGGGCTGGAACGATGTGGCTTTCTTGTTTAAATCCGCTACCGGCGAGCGCGGCGACTTGCGTGCTGGAGTAACTTCGGCGGCGGTCGCGCCGGATCTCTCGTTCACTCAAGTCGGCACTGCGTCCGGAGCTTCGCCGGTTCGACGTGACGCCTCGTTTAGCGCAGAGGCGGTCGCCGGGCCGCCTGGCGGACTCGACGGCGATCCGGACCTCGCCGGTAACATTGCGTCGAGCGGAAGCGGTAGTTCGTGGCTCGCAGTCGCTCTCGGCGCACGCGGGAGCGTGACGTATCGGCTTTTCCCGCTTCCACAGCAGGGAAATTTCGATATTAACTTCATGCATGCGTTCCCGAACGACTGGGACGATGGGTATCAGCGCGTCGTCGGCATATGGTTCGTTTCGCGAAACGCGCCCCTGAAGGTTACCAGCCTCTATTATGACCTCCATGCGACGCCGGCGCGGGAACTGCATCGCCCGCAATCACTGACGTCGCTGCCGATTCGGGTCGACGGCAAGCTCGTTACGAAGCCGGTTTTCCTCTCCCGGGGCAGGCACGTCGTAAAGAGCGCCGACCGCGAAGTGAAGATTGGGCTCTTGAGCATGGAACCGGTGACGCTACCGAAGACGCGACCCTTTGCACTCGACTGGCAGCGGCGATCTCCAACCTCGGTCGACGTGACCGTACCGGTAAGGGCAAACCCTTTCCTGTTGGTATTCGGCGATGCGTATCATCCCGAGTGGCAGGCGACGGTCAACGGGAAGCTACTAAATCACGTAATCGTAAACGGCGTTTCCAACGGGTGGGTCGTGCCGGCTCTTCCGTTGGGCGGAACGATCGCTCTGCGATTCATCGGCCAGCGGTACTACATCGTCGCAGGGATCGTATCGTTGATCGCGCTCGTCTTATTGACCGCGCTTGCGCTCAAGCCGGAGCTGTGGCCGCTCCGCTCGTCGAGGCCATGAAAAATTCATCCGTCGCCTCAGCCCTACGACGCGCCTTGCGCTACGCGATCGTGACGGCGATCGTGCTGGTGCTCACGCTGGCGGGATTGCTTTGGATCGGGTGATTGACGAATATAAAGCGCTATGGCTAAGCACACGATTGTTTTAATTCCCGGGGACGGGATCGGTCCGGAAGTGACGCGGGCGGCGCGGCGGGTTCTGGAGGCGGCGGGACTTTCGGTTGAATGGGTGGAACTCCCGGCGGGGGCTTCGGCGCTGGAGCAGGGGTGCGAAAATGTCCTGCCGCAGCGCACCGTGGCGGCCATTACAGCGCATAAGGTGGCGCTGAAGGGGCCGGTCACGACGCCGGTCGGAAAGGGGTTTAAATCGGTTAACGTCCAATTGCGGCAGAAGCTGAACCTTTACGCCGCGGTGCGACCGGTACGGAATCTGCCGGGGATCAAGACGCGCTACGAAGGCGTGGACATGGTCATCGTGCGCGAAAACACCGAGGGTCTTTACAGCGGCATCGAAAATGAGATCGTCCCCGGCGTGGTGACCAGCCTGAAAGTCGCCAGCCGACTGGCGTGCACGCGCATCGCGCGCTACGCCTTCCGCTACGCGACGCGGCGGCATTGCAAAAGCATCACCGTCTTCCATAAAGCGAACATCATGAAATTGTCGGACGGTTTGTTCCTGGAATGCGCGCGAAAAATTCAGGAGGAGGAATATCCGAACATCGAATACCAGGAACTCATCATCGATGCCGGTTGCATGAGACTGGTGCAGGACCCTGCGCATCTGGATGTGCTGCTGATGGAAAATCTTTACGGGGATCTGGTGAGCGACCTGTGCGCGGGGCTGGTCGGCGGGCTGGGGGTGGTGCCGGGGAGCAACATCGGCGATGACGCGGCGGTTTTCGAGGCGGTACATGGCTCCGCGCCGGACATCGCCGGCAAGGGCATCGCCAACCCGCTCGCCTCGGTGCTCACCTCTTCCCTGATGCTCGAGACGCTGGGGCACCCCAAGGAGGCCCAGTTGCTCGACCGCGCCGTCCGCGCCGCGGTGGCCGCCGGGCTCGGCGCGGCCGAACCCGGGGTATGGACCGACGTCGACCTGCTGCTCGGGATCCTGGCCACGCAGCCGCGGCCGCTGGTGGTGGCCCGGAGCCTGATGGCGCGCTGGCGGCTGTACCTGGCCGACTCCTACTACGGGTCCCTCGGTCACGCCGGCCCGGCCGCCTGGGACGTCCTGGAGGGTAGGTACGCGCTCTGCGTGCTGTTCGAGTACGCGGCCACCCTGGGCGTGATCGACGTGGCCTATACCGACCCGCGCGGAGCGCGCGATGACTACCGGGGTCTGTGGGGCGCCGACCAGTACCCCTGCCTGTCCCGCTACGACGGCCTGGCCGCCGTGCGAGTCAACGACCTGGGCGCCGCGATCTTGCACGACCCCGGCGCCCTGCCCGGCATCGGCCTGCCCATGCCCCGAGGGTGAACGTGATCAGTAGGCCACAGTCAACTTACTCGGCTGTGGAGGGATCGAGGTTGCGGCTAGGGCATCACTGGCGGTGATGCTGGCTGCCGCGTCCAGCCCCGTGCCCGTGGCGGGCAGGGGCAGGGGCGCGTGACTCACGCCCCGCATCCCAGGCAACCTGGCCGCGGGCGGCGACGTTGCGGGAAGCGTTCCGGTCTGCGTGCGCAACGACACCGCAGCCCCGGCAGGTGAACCTGGCTTGCGAGACGCGGTTCCGCTTGTCAGCGTGACCGCAGTCCGCGCAGGTGCGCGATGTCCCGGCCGGATCGACC
>PKWF01000282.1 GCA_003133185.1 Vulcanimicrobiota bacterium
ACGTAGGTAGGACGCTGTTCGTGAATGGGCGGCCGGTAACGGCGGCGAGGCTGAATCCACTGCCGCGTTACGCAGAGCTCGTACCGGACAAATCGAAGGCAAAGAACTACGAATACATCTTCAACTTCTACGGCACTTATGCCGGCATTTTCGACTATCCAAAAAGCTCGGGGATGATCGGCCAGATTAATGGCGCCGGCGGCCAAGGGTGCACCAACGTTCTGTACGGCTATGGGAAGAAGATTGTCTGGAACCCCGGGCGTACGAACGACCTGATTAACGAATACAAGATTCCAAACAAGCTGCTCAAGTCGCTCTCTCTTAACTACACGTTCACATCTAGCTGCGCCATGAATACTAGCGGAGATCTTGCAGTCGGAATCCTATTGGGTAATTCTTACGGTCCCGGCGGTGAGGTCGTGATCTTCAAGAATGCGACCGGCTCGGGTACGGTGTACAATACGCCGTTGACCAAAGAGTACTTCGACGGCTACGATCCTAACGGCGATCTCTTTGCCGACGGTTTCGGCTCGTCGAGCTACAATGTCGCGCTCGTCGAGCTTCCGAAGGGCAGCAACAAATTTGTTACGATCAAAATGAGCAACACTCCGGAGTTTCCTGGCTCGGTGCAGTGGGATGGCACCTACCTCACCGTGTTCGATCAGGACACGAGTGAGACGTATCAGTACACGGTTAGTGGAACGACGGCGACGTTGGAGAACACCGTACAGTTCACCGGGGCTAGCGACTGCGCGCAGACATGGATCGTTAAGGGCCTGCTGTATTGCGGGGATGCGGGTAACGGCGACGGCGAAGTTTACAACTACCCGGCCGGCGGTTCGCCGATTGCAGTCTTCACCGGCAATTTCGATGTGCCGCTCGGCGTGGTGGCAGCTAAGAAATAACTGCGTTTCTTGTCTACGCGGAGTAGTGATAGACGAAGAGCATTGGATATTCAAGTATGCCAGTGCTCTCGTAGCTCTCTGCGGGCGAAGCGGGTGACGCGGACAATCTATTAGGGTGCGGCGGATCGCAGCCATGAAAGCAGGGTAGCCCCAGCAAGCCTGCGAAAAAACTCGGATGCAACCGATGATACCATCATCAGCGATGCTAGCCGCGTATGCCGCCGGCGTAGTGCTGGCGGTAGCCCTGGCCGTTTCGATACGTAAAGGATTCTTGCGAACTCCCGGTTCGCTCAGGGTCTCGCTCGGTTTCAGCGCCGCTTTCTTCGCCGCCTTAGCGATCGCGAGCGTCGTCGCGCGGTGGTACGCTCCCTATACTTCGTGGGACAGGTTGCTGTACGGACTTTGTACGCCGCTCTTCGCGTGCGCGGCGTTCGTCGCGTTCGCGCTCGTGTCGTCGCTCGGGCGGCTGAATCGCTCGGTCGAGTCGTCCGTCGCCTCGCTGGCCAGCATACCGGGCGCGTCAGTAAAGGCCGCTAAGCCGATGATAGGTTTCCGGGTCTCAATTAAACCCAGGGGCGACCAGCTTGCGCAGAACGAATCGATGCGGCAAGGCGTCGGCGGAACACAATCAAGAGTTGCATTTGCTCCAAAAGGCGAGCTCAACGCGCAGAGCCTTGCGATTTTTCAACAGGTCATCGAAAAGGCGTGCGCCAACGGGCCGCGCGAGATCGTTGTTGACCTGACGAACGTCACTTCCCTGGACTCTGCGGCGGCCGATGTCATCATGCAATCATGCCGTCGTTTCAGCGACTCGCAATTCAGGATCATTGCACCTACCGGCAGCGCGGCCGAGCGCGCCCTCAAGCAGCTCGACCCGACCATTCCGATCGAGCCAACGCTTTCCGCCGGCGATCCGCTTGACGATGCAATCGAACGAGCCGAGTCGCGGATCGAGGCGCAAGATTCCGCCCCGTCCTCCAATGCGAGCACGTGGAAAGGCTTTTGATCGGGGGGGTGTGGGGCGGCGTGGAAGTTATGGTGTAGCGGCTCACCGAGGTTTTACAGCCAGTGCGTACGGAAAGCTGTATTGCTGAGCTACGCAGCGCAAGGGTTTCTTGGCCTTCGGTGCATAGGCGCAGACGCTTCCGCCATCGCCGGAAGATACATCGGGCCGATCGAGGGCGACGCCATAATCATCGTTACCAACGTAGAGAGTCCCCTCGCCGTCAACCGTCAACAGATCCGGATCATACATGCCGGACGTGATCCGGTAACTCGGAGTGGACGCGCCGGGCGCGTAGACCGAGACCCAACCCGCGCTCGGAAAAGGCGTGTTCGAAACGTAGAGCGTCCCCGAGCCATCGACGGCAATCGCCGAGGACTCGAGACTCCGTTGGTGATTTTTCGCAACACTTTGTCCGACTCCGCCTCGTACTCGATGACGCTCTGCTGCGACCCGGATGCCGTGCCGTTCATCACAAAGAGATTGTTTGAAGGGTCGAACGCAATCTCCGAAGGACCCGTTAATCCTCTCGTCAGCTTGCGTAGAGGCNNAGCTTGCGTAGCGGCTCGCTCGATCCCGGCGCGTAGACGGTCACCGCCAGATGAGGGTAAGCGCCGTCGGCCACATATAAGTTCCCTTTCGTATCGAATGCCAGCGAGAGCGGCATGTCGACGCCCTTCGTGATCGTACGCACGAGCTTCGTCGTACCGGCCTCATAGACGTTGATCGAACTGTTGCCGCTGTGATACTCAAAGCACGTAGGGCACAAAGCAACGTAGAGATTATTCGAGCTGTCCGTTGCCACGCTCCGCGCGCCATCCAATTTGATTCGCCGAGACGGGCTCTCGCTGCCGGCATCGTATTCAGTGACGCCCCCAAGATAATCGAGCCAGCTGGTGTAATAGATTCGTCCGGAGCGGTCGACGCTAATAAAGACGGGATTCGAGACGCCCTTAGTTATCGTGCGAGCCACTCCGGTAAGCCCTAGATCGTAAAGGGTGATGTTACCGTGGTTTGAAAAGATCTGCTGGCAGCATTGAGCCAAATACAGAAACGCCGCCGGCTTGTGCGCCGCGCGGTTCGCCGATGGTACGAGTGCCGGCTGCGACCCGCCGCAACCTGCAAGCGTTGCCGCGGCCACGCACCAGCTCACTGCGTAGCCGCTATATTCTCGCTTCATCTGCTTTGCTCCGGCCTCCAATATCAGTTGCGCTGATGCAAGAAGAACTTTGTCCCTTCGGGCGCTTTGATAGGGACGAACGGCCGCGGCTTCTGAGAAAAATCGAAACAATCTGCGGCCGGTGACGTCGCCCGCTTATCGGCGGCCGCGAGCTGACCTAAACCGTAAGTGTCCTCCGCAAAACGCAAAACGCTTGCGGTCTCGTACTCCACGTGCGAGACATAATCGCGCTTCGCGTACGGCGAGATCACGAGCAGCGGAACGCGGAAGCCCAAACTGTCGAAGTTCTTGTACGCCGGAGCGACGTGGTCGTAGAAGCCGCCCCAATCGTCCCACTGCACGAAGATCGCCGTCGAATCCCAGAACCTGCTCCTGCCGACGGTGTTGACCAGCGCCGCGACCCACGATGGACCGTGCCCGCCGCCGCAAGCGCCCGCGTCGGAGTCGAGACAGGTTGGTGTGACCCACGTAAAGTTTGCGAGCTTGCCGTTCGCGACGTCTTTGAGGAACTGCTGCGGGGCCTTTACGATGTGCTCTTGCCAGTAAGAACCCTTGATCGAGGCATAACCGTCTATGCCGGTGGTGTCCGTGTAGTACCGCCACGAAAGCCCGGCGTTCTCGAGTTCTCCGCCGAGCGTCTGGTAGTCGAAACATGGGAATTCCTGAAGTCCGAACGTACGCTTATCCGTGAGCGTCGGGATCATTTCGCCGTCTGGGGCGTCGCAACCCCACGGTGCACCGTCCGGGATGTCGACTGCTCTGGCCGCTTGCGCTGCGATGATGTATTGGTGTGCCGTGTAGCTCTCGTCGAGCTGCGAGGCGAACATCTTGTCGCCGACGACCCATTCCCGCGCCATCTCGAAGTACGGTTTAGACTCGTCGTGCGGGACGTAGACGTACTGCGGGTTGGGTGGGCCTTCGTACGACTCTTCTTTATTGAAGCCGTTCATCCGGCAATCGGTCCCCGGCAGATGTCAGGTTCCGTCGCACGCCGCGAACATCGCGTCCGCCGAGTCGTCGATTCGATACTTTTCTTTGAGCGACGAGGGCTGCAGCGTGATCGTCTGACCCTTCGAGTTCATACCCTTCGAAACGGTGTCTGCGCCGGGATAGCCTTGGAAGAGGTTGTCGAAGCTCCGGCCCTCCTGCACGATGTAGACGATGTGCTTGATCTTGCCGCCGGCGGTGGCAGTAGCGCCAGACAAAGCGGGGCCACGCAGACAACTAGGCTTAGGGCGTACTTGCCAAGATTAAAGCTCTTCATGCTACGCGCTCCCCCGACCCCACGTGACGGATCGACGACCAAGGGCGTTCGGCGCTTAGACGTCGGTTCCGGCTTCGACCAGCGCGAGCAACGGCGGCGTCGGGTCGAAATCCGCCTCCTCTCGTGGGTCCCGGATTATGCGAGCAAAAGCTTTTGCCGTTCCCGTACCTTAAGCGCTGTTGCTAGTGACTAGTCGCCATTTCTATGGGCATGGTGTTGGTGTGACGGGGTTATTCGCAATCTCGAGGGTGGTAATCTGAGCCGTTGGGTCCGGCGGCACGTATACGTTTGCGTAGTAGGTGTTGTCGAACGGCTCGGTCATGCAAAGCGTAGGCGAAACAAACTGCGGATTATTCGGTCCACCGGAACCTAAGGAATCGTAAAAAAACCATTGCCCCGAACCGTTCGCTTGCGATACGAACGCATTGAAGGTCCAGAGGTTGGAAGGGCTGGCGGTCGGTGACGGCCCCGGTGAGGCGAAGACCCTCCGTTGAGCGAGGATCGAGAATTCGGTCCCGGCTCCGTTAGCATTGGGATTGTACGAAAACGTCGTCGGTGTCGTACCGAGGACGAGCCAAGCCGGCGGGGTGTGCGGATTGACCGTGCTTCTCCTGAACTGCACGGCTTCCGCAGACGAAGAAAACCCATTGCCGCGTGCGACCATCGCATAGTAATACCCGGCCCAATTGGTCTGCACCGTTTGGGTCGACGGGGTTACGCCGTTGCCCGACGTGTTCAAAACGACGATGTATTGGTAGTTGCTGAAGTTGAAGGGCGACTCCACGCTATAGAATACGGCCATGTAACCGGGAGGCGCACCACCGGAACCGAGGCCTGGCGGGTTCGGCGTCACTTGGCGTCCACAAGCAGCGACGATGAATGCCGTCGCTAACATAAATAGAAAGCTGAAACTCAATCTGCCAACCATGTCGATTCCTTCCAGCTACTCCGGCCCGATAGAACTGTAGGACCTGTATACGCTGCTGGGATGGGAATCTCTTGTGAAAGGTGCCCCGGGCTCCATCGCGACTCGGGCCTCAAAGGCACGAAAGCCGCCTCGGCCCGAGGCCCGCCGCTCGATCTTCATCACAGCGCCTCCGCCGCGACGACTATGCACCATGGGCCTGGAGCGCCGCCTCAATCTTTTCGAATGTTGAGGCGTGGAGCTTTGTCCCATGATTGATGAACCGTTGAAACGGATGCGCAAGCGCTCGTTGCCTGGGAGATTGCGAGAGCTCGGCAAAGCACAGCAGATGGAAACCCCAGGTCTTGGTCGCTACGCGCTTTGCTGCTGCGTGGCCGCAGCGTTGCTCGCTCCAAAGTTGGCAAGGCTGGAAAACCGCCACGTGCAACGGTCTTGTCGTCTTCTCTTGGCAGTGAAGATTCGCTGATGCGCTCCGCGCTTAGCATCTGCATCGCTGCAATGCTTGCAGGATGCGGCGGATCGCAGCCGGCGATCAGCACGCCGGGGTTAACGCAGTCGGGCACGCTTCAGAGCTATGCGCACCCACAAACGAGTGGGCATAAGCACCGTTTCATCTACACCGGCAAGGAGGCGAAGTTCGTCGTGCGCAGTGGCGTCACCGCGCTTACCATAGTCGCTGACGGCGCCCAGGGCGGCGGAGATACGCAAGGTAATTACTCCGAGGCACCTGGCCTAGGCGGGGAAATGTCCGCCGCCGTGCCGGTCCGCCCGGGTGAGAAGCTGTACGTCTTCGTCGGCGGCGAAGGCGGAGACCAACATCGAGGTTACAACGGCGGTGGCGAGGGTGGTTCGAGCGATTACGACCACGGATACTATGGCGGCGGAGCATCCGACGTACGCGAAGGCAGCGATGCGCTGCGCGATCGCATTTTGGTTGCCGGCGGCGGCGGTGGTGCAGGTGGGGGATACTACGACAGCTGCCCCGGCGGAGCCGGCGGCGGTGTGACGGGCGGGCGGGGAGCTTGCCATTACTCCAGCTCTGAACGCGGAATAGGCGGCGCAGGTGGCACGCAGAGCAATGGTGGCTCGGGCGGTGCAGGCGGAGGGCACGCCGGACAACCCGGCACTGACGGAGCGCTCGGAAGCGGCGGCGATGGTGGGGCGTCAGGCTCCGTAGGACACGGCTATTATGGTGGCGGTGGTGGTGGCGGCGG
>PKWF01000157.1:0-7029 GCA_003133185.1 Vulcanimicrobiota bacterium
GGGCTCTCCGCGTATGCCCCGCTCCAGACGCCCGCGCCAGAACCCAACTTTGCCGCACCGGCATTCGATCCAAGCAAATCGTCGGCGCTGTCGGTCTTCGAGCTCTCACCGGGAAGTACGAGTGTCGATCCCGCGACGGTCCCGATGGATCCGGCACCCGACGGGATGCAGGTCATCGGCGGCGCCGCGCCGGGCGCCACGGTGCTCAGTAAAGACGGCCGGCTCGCGTACGTCGCGCTTTCCAACGTGGATCGCGTCGCGGTCGTCAGCCTCGCCGGCGCGCCTCGCGTCGTGCGCGGACTCGACCTTCGTTTGTATCCCGGGGCTCCATATGGCGCTGCGCCCAGTGCCGAAGCGCTCAGTCCCAATGGCAAGCGGCTGTACGTTGCGCTGGCGGGTCTGAACGCCGTGGCGGTGCTGGACGCGCGGCGTGCGACACGTTACCGCTTTGGCCTGATTCCGACCGGCTGGTTTCCGACAGCGATCGCACTTTCGNNGCTGCAACGCGTGGATCTCAGGCATACGTCGCTGGTCAGGGAGACGCTGGCAACGCTGCGCTACAATCGGACGCCCGGCGTTGCAAGGTTCAATCCGGTGATTCCGCCCCTTCGCTCGGCCAAGCGTAGCGACGTTATCGATCACGTGGTTTACATCGCCGTAGGCACGCGCGGTTACGACGCCATGCTCGGCGACCTCAAAGACGATTCGGGCAATCCGCACGGCAACGGCGATGCCGCGCTGAATCTGTATCCGCAGAGTGTGACGCCAAATCTGCACGCACTCGCTCGCAGCTATGCGCTCGCTGACAACTTTTACGCAGCCGATGCGGATTTGAACGTTGCCAAGGAGTTCGCGACGGCCTCGGCGGCGACGCTCTATCAGCAGCTCGTGGATGCTGCGACCGCCGCGCGTTCCCCGATGGACGACCACGGTGACGATCCGGAAGATTACGATCGCGGCGGCTATCTATTCAATGCATTTGCGCGAGCCGGACTGAGCTATCGCGATTACGGTGGCCTCCTGCGTCTGTCCGGCTACGACGGAGCCGCGTATCATCTCGACGTTCCCGCGCTCGCCGCTCTAGCGGGCAACGTGGATCTCAATTACGCCGGCTTCAACCCGAAAGTCGGCGATGTGGCCCGGGGCCACGAGTTCGTTCGCGATATGCAAGCGTTCGTGCAGGGCGATCGAGTGCCGAGTTTTACTTACGTCTGGATTCCGACGCAGGACAGCACGACCGGCGTCAAGGATGCCGACGCGGCGCTGGGCGAAATCGTGGATTTCATCTCTCATACGCCTCACTGGAGCTCGACGGTTATCTTCATCGTTCCAGAGGGCGTCAGCTCGCCGGCGGATCACGTCAACGCGATGCGCAGTTATGCGTTAATCGTTTCACCGCTGGCCCGGCGCGGATACGTCGGCGACCGGCATCTCAGCGTGGCCAGCGTCGTGAAGACCGAAGAGGAAGTCTTCGGGCTGCTGCCGCTTTCGCTCAACGACCTTCTCGCCTCCGACATGGCCGGCTTTTTCACCGACGCTCCCGTTCCCGAAACGTATCAAGCGCGATGACGCGCACCGCGGTTGCTTTCGGCCCGCGTTTGGTGGCGACGGCAACGGGGCGCCTGCGTTGCGCGGTCTTGGTGCGCCCGAACGCCGGCATCGAGCGCGCCGGCGCGCGAATCGGCGAGCCGGGGGCGATTTATGCCCGCGCGCTCGAGCAGCACGAGGTCTTGCGTTCGACGCTGGAGTATCTCGGCGTCGAAACGATCGTATTCGGGTCGCACGCGAGCGACGCTTACGAAGTGAGTGCGGGGGATGCCGCGGTAGTGTTTGAGGACGGCGCCGTTATGATGCGTCCGACCGCCATGTCACGACGTGCGGAAGCCGATCGGATGCAGGCCGAGTTCGCCGTGCTCGACGTGCCGTTGGCCGGTCATATTGCCAGTCCCGGATTGCTCGACGGCAACGACGTTATTCTGGCGGGCGAGACCGCCTTCATCGGCGTCGCATCGCGAGGAAACGAATCTGGGCGCGCCGGCTTCGCGAAACTGGCGCAGTCGCACGGGTATCGCGTCGTCGAGGTCAAGCTCGCTCCCGGCGTGCTCGCGCTGCGCTCGGTAGCGAGTGCCGTCGCCAAGGATACGATCGTCGTCGGAGCCGATAAGGCCGACGCTGCCGCCTTCGCCGGTTTTCGGACGATCGTGCTGGAACGCGGAGAAGAGCTGGCGGCGGGCGTGCTCTGCCTGGGCGAACGGCACGTGCTCGCCGACGTCCGCTACCGCACGGCTTTGGGACAGATGCGACGCGCCGGCATCGCCGTCGAGTCGATCGATCTGTACGAGTTTGCGAAGCTTGGAATCGCTCCGTCGATGCTGGCACTGGTTCTCAAGCGCGAGTGAGCTGGAGGACTGATGCGATTTGCCGTCTTTTCTGACGTACATGGAAACCTCTTAGCGCTCGACGCCTGTCTGGCAGATCTCGAATCGCAAGGGGGTGCGGACGGCATCGCCGTTGCGGGCGATCTCTGCTTGGACGGACCAAAACCAAAGAAGGTGCTCCTGCGTTTGGAAGAGATCGGCGCCGCATGCATCCGCGGCAACAAGGACCGCTATCTGTTCGATGAAGCGGTTGCCGAAACGTTGGCGCCGGCCGAGCGGGCGAGGATTGCGTGGACCAGGCGGGAGATCGGCGAGCAATGGCTATCGTGGCTGCGAGAGCTGCCCTTTGCCTTGCGGATCGGTGAAGACGACAATCAATTGCTGATCGTGCACGCGAATCCAAAGAATGACGACGAGCACATCTGGCCGGATGCGGACGAGGGCGTGCTCGAGCGCCTCGCCGGTGACGAGCCCGCAACGGCGATTGCCTTCGGTCATCTGCACTTGCCCTACGTGAGAATGTGGCGAGGCAGGCTTCTGGTTAACGTAGCGTCGGTCGGTTTACCGAAGGATGGCGATCCGCGGGCCTGCTATGCGATCTTTACCGAGCGTGACGGTGGCTGGCAGGTCAAGCACCGGCGCGTCGCGTTCGACGTGAAGAAGGTCGCAACCCAATTGAGCGACTGCGGGATTCCGGAGAGTACGGAACTGATTGCCACTCTTCGCCGCCACCGGTACAAGCGATTAAAGAACTCGATACCATAGGCTCCTCCTCCGCTCCGGCCATCGAAGTGAATGGCCTGGTGAAGCGGTATGGCAGTTTCACGGCGGTCGATGGGATCTCGCTGAGCGTGAAGTCGGGCGAGTTCTTCGGTTTTCTCGGGCCCAACGGCGCCGGCAAAACGACGACGATCAACGCGATCGTCGGTTTGGCTCGCACCAGCCGCGGGAGCATCCGGATCTTCGGCCACGACAACGAACGGCAATGGCGCGAGGCTCGGCGTCTCATCGGCCTTTCGCCGCAGGAGTTCAACTTCGACCGGTATCTGTCGCTGCGCGACGTCCTCATTTATGCCGCGGGTTATTACGGTCTGCGCGGAAAGCGCGTGGCCGAGCGTGCCGACATGCTGCTGGAGCGCTTCGGCCTGAGCTCGCACGCGCATCTCGAGTATACGAAGATTTCGGGCGGCCAGAAGCGCCGGCTTTCGTTAGCGCGCGCCTTGATCCACGAACCGAAGCTCTTGATTCTCGACGAACCCACCGCCGGCGTCGACGTCGAGCTTCGCTTAGCGCTTTGGGAGTGGCTGCAAAAACTCAACGCCGAGGGCCTGACGATTTTTCTGACGACGCACTACTTGGAAGAAGCCGAAGAGCTGTGCCGGCGAATTGCGATCGTGCGTGCCGGCCGCATTGTCGCGGAAAAGCCAACCGAAGAACTCGTCGCGTTAGGCGCGTCCTTGCAGGACGTATTCTTGGAGCTGACGCGCAATTAATACCGTCGCTTTATGGACGCTAGTCAAGCGCGAGATCGTTCGCAGCCTCAAGATCATCAATCAAGTGATCTGGCCGCCGATCATCACGACGCTGCTCTACGTCTTCGTCTTCGGCCTCGCGCTGGGCAGCCGCATACCGGTCGTCGACGGCGTCAGCTATGCGCAGTTCTTGATCCCGGGGCTCATTATGCTTCAAGTGGTCGACTCGTCGTACGGCGAGTGCTCGAGCTCGCTGTTCCAGGGGCGGTTCATGAACTCGATTCAGGAGCTGCTGATCGCGCCGATGTCCGCCTACGAGCTCGTCGGTGGATACGTCATCGGCAGTTTGGCGCGTTCGATGCTGATCGCCGGGCTCATTACCGTGCTCGGCGTCATCCTCGTCCACAGCGTTCCTCACGACTGGCNNACGACGTTCGTCATCACGCCGCTCACGTTCGTCGGTGGTGTCTTCACCTCGGCAAAAATGCTCCCACCGGCGCTTCAGACTCTAGAGCTTTTCAACCCGATCTTTTATACGATCGACGCCTTTCGACGCAGTTACACCGGGCAGAGTTATCTCGCGCCCGCGTTCTCGATTGGGATGGTCGTGCTTCTTACCGCGATTTCACTCGGCATTATCTTGCGCTTGATGGCGATCGGCTATAAGCTGCGTACATGAGTCTTTCGATCTCCGCTATCGGGATGATGCTCGCGTTGTTGCAGCCTGCCACACATCTCTCGATCCAGCCGTGGACGGGCAACGAGCTTCAGACGACGAATCCGGCCGCTGCGAAATACCGTTTGAAAGTCACCGGCACGCCGGAATCCGTCGTCCATTTGCAAGCCTCCGGCGTGGCCAACGGCTGGCTCGCTGCGTTTTGTACGCCGAAGTTCTGTTCGCCGCAACGCGTTGACGTCGCGATACCTTCCTCGGGCGAAGCCGTCTTACAGTTCGAGCTCATCCGCGAGTCGGAGACCGCCCCGGCGCGGAGCGGCGCAACGATCAGCGAGAACGGCGGCGCCAGCGTTAGCGTTCCAGCCGCCTACCGCGGTTAGCGCCGGGGAAGCAGTATGAGAGAGCGATCGGCCGCGCTGCGCGGTCTCGCGGGCATTGTTGTTGCGATGATTCTTTCCGGCTGCGCAGACGATCGAGGCACGTACGATCCGACGCACGCTATCGCCGCGGGCAACCGCTCTGCACAGGGCTCCGAACAGGTTCTCTATAGTTTCACCGGTGGCAGCGACGGCGCCAATGCCGCAACCGGCATGGTTCTCGATGANNTGGCCGGAAACCGTGCTGCATAATTTCGGTTGCTACACCGACGGGAAGAATCCGCACGGTGGAGTGAGCTTCGATCGGCGCGGAAACCTCGATGGTACGACCGTCGCCGGCGGTTCCGGCGGAGCGTGCAGCAGCGACGGCTGCGGGATTCTCTTTCAGTTGACGCCGCAGACCGAGAACGTCCTGCACAACTTTACTGCCGGCCGCGACGGATTCGGACCGGGCGGCGGCGTCGTTTTCGATCCGATCGGCAACGTATACGGAATGACTCCCGACGGAGGCTCGTATTCCGAGGGCACCATCTACGAGGCTTGGCGCGCCGGACGGCAATGGCACGAGAAGGTCATTCACGCATTTACCGGAGGTACGGACGGGGGCGTCGGGTCACTCGGTCTCTTGCTGCGCGATGCTGCGGGCAATCTGTATGGCGTCGCGGAGATCGGTGGTGCTCACGGTGCCGGTACGGTGTTCAAACTGCGTGCGACGTCAAAGAAGCGGTGGAAGCTTACGACGCTCTACGCCTTCAAGGGTCAGCCCGATGGCGGTTCGCCTTATGGCGGTTTGGTCGCCGATTCAGCCGGCGATCTCTACGGAACCACGTACTACGGAGGCGCCAGCGGAATGGGCAGCGTTTTCGAGCTCGCTCGCGGTGCGCACGGGCGATATCGGGAGCGCGTGCTCTACAGTTTCCAGGGAGGCAGCGACGGAAGCTCTCCGACGGCTACGCTGGTTCTTGAAAGCGGGGAACTTTACGGAACGACATCCGCAGGTGGGGGAAGCTGCGGCTGCGGTACGCTCTTCAAAGTCGATGCAAAATCCGGAGGTGAAACGGTGCTACATGCGTTTGGCAACGGCACCGACGGCGCGTATCCCTACTATGGATTGACGCTCGATGCAAGCGGCAACTTCTACGGCGCGACGGTGGCAGGTGGTTCTTTCGGCCAAGGAACCGTCTATGAGTTCGCGCCGTAGAAGCGGCCGGTTCTTTACATCTTTACTTTGGCGGTCGTGATCATCGTCTTGCCGTTCGACACGGTGATCGTTACCGAGGTTTGCCCCGAGCCCGGGTCGCCGACCATGAAAACCGCGCTCTGTACCGGTGCCGTCATGTGGGATTTCTCGGAACCGGCCGGCATGTTTTTCTGATACCACGCGTAGACTTTGTCGAACGAGTCGTCGGTCGTCATGACCGTGCCCGCCGCGCTTTGACCCATGTTGGAACTGCTTCCGGATGCCTGCGTGGTGGCCCCGGGATAGGCGGGCGCTTCACCCGCGGCAGCGGGTGACGCGGCTGAGCTAGCGGCGGTGTTGTCAGTGGTCGTGGCGGCGGACGACGCGGCAGTCGTAGCCTCCGCGCTGGATTGACTCTGATCGTTCGATGAGGACTTGCTCGCGCAGGCCGTGATGGCGAGGGTTGCGGCAACGAGGACGAGCGACATCTTGAGAAAACGCATTCCGACTCTCCTTAAAGTACGTAACAAGGGTGGCTCAAAAACCCGACCGACGGGCGAACGCCTGGTACCTCCGCTATAGCGGAGATGCGGGAGCTTCTCCTGCCCCGGCCCCGAGCGAGGGACTGGCCTGACGGGTCTCTGGAGTCATCGTACCCGATGCGGCGTACAAAAACGTTCGCTCAAGCGTAGTCCGCCGGCACGGTTCGATCGACCCCGGGCGCGGTCCCCGTCGCGTTGAAGAGCAGCGTCAAGGCGGCGGCGACGGCGAGGTTGAGCGCGAGACCGTAGAAGCCGATATATCCGACCAAACCGTTTCCACCGAGGGCGAACGTCGATTTGAAGCCGGTGTCTACCGCCATCACGGTCGTGCAGACGATTCCGCAGCCCCAACCTGCCAGCAACGCAGCCGGATTGAACCAGCGCGTGTAGAGGCCGATCGCTGC
>PKWF01000157.1:7076-10861 GCA_003133185.1 Vulcanimicrobiota bacterium
GTGAACTCGGCGAGCACGTTGCTGGCAAATAGATTCGCCGAGCCGATCGCCATAACCGCCGCGGGAACCAGCGCGCCCGTGACGATTGCGGCAAAAGCCACTCCGGCCAGCCAACCCGGGAAGAGCGCCTCGAGCAGCAGCGGAACGGCGAGGCTGGTGTGCTTGGCGTCCAGATGGATGCCCGCGGCCAGCGCACAGTAACCCATCAGCGCGAGCATCGCCAGCAAGATCGAATAGAGCGGTAAGAAAACGGCGTTGCGCTGGATGACGGACTTGCTCTTCGCGCTAAGCGCGCTCGTGATTGAATGGGGATACAGAAAGAGCGTGCACGCCGAACCGAGTGCCAGCGTCCCATAGGCGAAATACATGTTTGGTGGGACGAGGAGCGCACCGGGCGGCGAATGCGTCCGCAGCGCGACGCTCGCGGNNGCGACGATCGTCACGTACATCAGTGCGTCTTTGGCGAAGGCGACTAACGCAGGGCCGCGCAAGCCGCAAATGTACGTATACGCGGCGACGATCGCGAAGGAGACGAAGAGCGCGGAGCCCTGCACGAGCCGGGACCCGGCGCCAAACTGCGTGAGAACGGCTTGCATGCCGACGAGCTGCAAGGCGATGTACGGCATCGCCGCGGCGAAGCAGGTGAGTGCCACGGCAACTTCCAGGCGTCGGTCCCCGTAGCGATCGCGAATAAAATCGGCGAGCGTCACGTAGCCGCGATTTCGTGCCACGACCCAAAAGCGCGTTACGACCACGAAAAAAAAGATGAACGCCAGCGTCGTGTACGGGACCGCGAAGAATCCGATCGCGCCCGCGCCATAGAGAAAGGCCGGAAGCGCAACGAACGTGTAGGCGGTATAGAGATCGCCGCCGAGCAGAAACCAGCTCACGACCGTGCCGAAGCCACGTCCGGCGAGGCCCCACTCCTCGAGCGACGTGCGATCGCCCGAACCCCACCGCGACGCGGCGAATCCCAGCACGCTTACGCCGGCGAAGATAATCGAGAAAACGACGAACGCGCTAGCCATCGCGTCGGTCCCGGGTTAGCAGCAGCACCGCCCCGATGATGAGGGAACCGAGCACGATCCACATGATCTGGTACCAATAGAAGAATGGAATCCCGAAGAGCGCGGGTTCCAGCCTGGCGTAAAACGGCATCCAGAGCGTCCCGACGAAGGGAATCAACAGGAGCGAGTACCACGCTTGCCGCCTAGAAAAACGGATTGTGCTGCTTCTCCAGTGCGATGGTGCTCGGCGGTCCGTGGCCGGGCATCACGACCGTATCGTCGGGGAGCGTGAAAAACTTGCTGCGCACGCTGTTGAGAATGTCTCGGTAGGTGCTGTTGTCGCCGTACGCGCCGCCAACGCTGGCGGCGAAGAGCGTATCGCCCGAAAAGAGCGATCCCCGAAAGAGGAACGACGAAGAACCATCGGTGTGGCCGGGCGTATGCAGCATGCGGATCGCCGCATCGTCCCCGAATGGGAGCGTTTCGCCATCGCGCAACAGCAGCGCGCTCTTTGCGAGCGGTCCGATCGCATGGACGTCGAGCGAGTGCATCACGATCTGCGCTTGCGGAAAAGCTCTCGCAACGTCGGCCGTCGCATCGCAGTGATCGGCGTGCTTGTGCGTGATCAGCACGTACTGCAGATGATAATCGCCCTCGCGCAGCACTCGCAGCAGGTTCTGCGGAAGGCCTGCCGGGTCGACGAGCGCCGCACGGCGACCCCCTTCCAGAAAGAAGACGTAGCCGTTGCTGGGTTGTGGATCTTGGGAATGGCGGCGCACGTCGGGACGCTCGATCGGCGGCGGATGCCATCGTTGGGCCGCGCTGTCGGCGAGCTTTCCGCCATCGAGCGCTAAGACGGTGGCGAGTGCCCGCGCCTGCTCGTCAGTTGCTACGCCTTCGTCCTTGAGCCACTGCTCGATCGTCTCGGCGGGAATACCGGTTGCGCGGGCGAGTTGCGCGCTTCCCGCGCCGGTGCCGCAAATCGCCTTTTTCAGGATGTCGCCGAAGGTGTCTTCTAATGGCAGCGCGCTGGGCATAGCCGCACTTTCGACACCTTGCGCCCAACCGGCTGCAACCGGGCATGCATCCAGCGGAGTCGAAGAGGCCCGGAATGGAACGCGTGATCGTCATCGGCTCGGGGCCGGCCGGGCTAACTGCCGCCGTCTATGCGGCGCGAGCGAATCTTCGGCCGCTCGTCCTCGCCGGCGGACTCTACGGCGGGCAGCTCATGCTGACGACCGAGGTCGAAAACTATCCGGGCTTCCCCGAGGGCATTATGGGACCGGATTTGATGATCCGCTTTCGCGAACAAGCCGAGCGCTTTGGCGCCCGCATCGAAAACGTCGACGTCACCGCAGTAGACTTCGCAAAGCGCCCCCTCTCGGTGCGCACGTACGACGAGCAGTACGAAGCCGAGACGGTCATCGTCGCGACCGGCGCGAGCGCGGTTTGGCTCGACATTCCGGGTGAGGAGCGGCTACGCGGCCGGGGCGTTTCGACGTGTGCGACTTGCGACGGCGCTTTCTTTCGCGACAAGCACATCGTCGTCGTGGGCGGCGGCGATTCCGCCCTCGAAGAAGCGCTCTTTCTCACCCGCTTCGGCCGCCGCGTGACCTTGATTCATCGCCGCGACCGGTTGCGCGCGAGCAAGATCATGTCCGACCGCGCGCGTTCCAACGAGAAGATCGATATGCTTTGGAACACAGTGGTCGAAGAAGTCCAGGGCGTCGACCGCGTAACCGGACTCCGCCTTCGTAACGTGACCGATGGCAGTACGTACGAGTTCGAAGCCGACGCGCTCTTCGTTGCAATCGGCCACACGCCGAACACGGGCATCTTTGCGAGCCAGCTCGATCTCGACGAACGCGGTTACATCGCCTCGCCCGACGGTTCGCTAACGAATGTCGAAGGCGTTTTCGTTGCGGGCGACGTNNCTCGAGTTCAAGGTAGATTCGTTGGCTCGCTCCTCGGTTTAAATTCCGCCGACAAAGCGGCCGGGATTGAGCGTACGGTTCGGATCGAACCGCGCTTTGAGCGCTTGCATTTGGGCGACGGCCGGCGGCGGCTCGCCCCACACCCGCAGATAGATGCGGTTGGGATGTTCGCTCGCAATCACTTGTGCGCGCGGCTCGATTTCGTGTAGGGCGTCGTCGAAGGCTTCGATCTTTGCTCCCAGCGCGCGAGCATCGAAATCGCTCACGCGCAGGATGATATCGCCGTTGAGCACGTCGACGATCGCGTCCGTGCGCAGCTCGAAGCGGCGTGCAAGTTCGTTGGCNNCCGGCGTCGAGCACGCGCGTCTCCGGCACGCCGGCGCGTCCCAGCGCCGAGCGCAGCTCGCGCGTCGCGCGCTCGAGCAGTGCTTCACTGCCCTCGAGCAGAACGGCGACGCGCCCCTCCGACCCATCGTCGCCGTCCACCGCGTTGTGAAAACCATCGATCCAAAAGGCCGCAGCCGGGCGCATCGGTGCCGCTGCCAGCTGCGCGCAGGCTCGGGTGCGAGTCCCCTCCGGAAGGCGCGCGAGAAAGAGTCTGGCCTGCTTCGGTAGCGGAACGGTCTTGAAGTTCGCTTGTACGATGACGCCGAGCGTTCCGAACGAGCCGACGTAGAAGCGGCTCATGTCGTAGCCCGAGACATTTTTGACGACCATGCCGCCGGCTCGCGCAATCGTTCCGTCGGCGAGAACGATCGTCGAGCCGATGAGGTAGTCGCGCACGCGGCCGTAGAGGTGCCGGCGCGGGCCGAGCCATCCCGCGGCTAACGTGCCGCCGACGGTG
>PKWF01000157.1:10889-19002 GCA_003133185.1 Vulcanimicrobiota bacterium
GAAAGGCTAATGTCCGAGCGCTCCGGCGGAAAGCCCATACCGGAGAGCGTCGCTCCACCAACAATCGAGACTTTTTCGCCGGCGCTGTTGCAGCGAGCGAGTATCTCGGCGGCTTCCGCCGCCGTCTTCGGCGCGACGGACTCGCTGCGCGCCGTCATGGCGGCGCGACCTCTGGGCAGCGCGCTCCACTGGGGAAGATTTTCTCCGGATTGAGCATGCGGCGTGGATCGAAGACGTCGCGAACGCGGCCCATCGCCGCGAGGTCGGCGGTCGAATAGATGCGCGTCATCGCCTCACGCTTTTCCCAGCCAATGCCGTGTTCGCCGCTAATCGTACCGCCCAGCTCGATTGCCGACTGCAAGATAACGTTGCCCGTTTCGACGACCGCCGCGACTTGGCGCGCGTCACTCTTATCGTACATCAGAAGCGGGTGCAAGTTTCCGTCGCCCGCGTGAAAGACATTGCCCACGATGATCTGGTTCGAGCGCGCTGCCGCTTCTACCGCGCGGAGTGCTCGAGGGAGCTTGCTGCGCGGAACGCAGACGTCCTGCGTGTAATAGTTCGGCGCGATCCGTCCGGTTGCGCCCGCGGCGCCTTTGCGCCCCGCCCAAAGCGCGTTGCGCTCGGCGAGCGTGCGAGCGCTTTTCCAATAACGCGCACCGTGCGCTTTGACGATTGCATGAATCGCAGCTTCGCTGGCCGCGACGTCTTCCTCAAAACCTGCGCTTTCCACCAGAAGGAGCGCCGCAGCGTCGGTCGGATATCCGGCGTGAAAGGCGGCTTCAACCGCTGCAACGATCACGGCGTCCATCATCTCGAGTGCGGTCGGCACGATGCCGGCAGCGATGATTGCCGAGACGGCCTCCGAAGCCGCCTCCATCTCGTCGAATGCCGCGACCCAAACGCGCACGGCCTCGGGCAAGGCGAGCAGCCCAAGCCAAGCCGAGGTCACGAGGCCCAGCGTTCCTTCGCTGCCCACCAATGCCGCCGTCAGGTCGTAGCCGGCGTCGTCGATGCTCGTTACGAAGACCTCGCCGGCGTTGTCGACGACCTCGAGGCCGAGCACGTGATTGACCGTCGTGCCGTACGAGAGGCAGTGCGGTCCGCCCGCATTGGTTGCGATGTTGCCGCCGATCGTCGAAATCTGCTGGGACGAGGGGTCGGGAGCATAAAAAAGACCCTCAGGCGCGACCTCCCGGGATACGTCCAGATTCATGACGCCGGGCTGAACTCGAACGCGCCGATTCTGCAGGTCAAGCTCCAGGACTCGGTTCATCCGCATCAGCGAAACGATCACACCCCCGGCGGTGGGGACGGCGCCCCCACAGAGCCCGGTGCCCGCGCCGCGAGCGACGATGGGTTCGCCGCAGTCGCGAGCGATCTTTACGATGGCGCTGACTTCTTGCGTCGATTTTGGCAGGACGACCGCCGCGGGACGCCCGCCATCGGTGTAGGCGTCGAACGAATAGACCGCGAGGTCTTCGGGCTCGGTCTTAACGGCATCCGATCCAAGTGCCGCGATTAACCGCTCGCGCAGCATGCTTACTCGCCTTCAACGAGAACAGGCGCGGACCTTGACAATTAAGAGACGTTATGATTGCATAGTTGAACATCATGTGGAGGTGCTATCTCTCGTTCTGTAATCGCCACACTCGAAGTTGGTGAGGGAACGTGTTACGCAAGCCCCCGTCGATTCGGCGGGGGTTCGCGTTTTCCGAGGGATCCGTGGGGCGATCACGGTCGATGCCGACGATGACGCCGCGATAACTCGTGCGACGGAGCGCCTTCTTCGTGAGATCGTCGGTCGCAACGAGATCGATCTCGACGACATCGCCTCGGTGCTCTTCACGCTGACGCCCGACTTGCACGCCTGCTTTCCCGCGCTGGCCGCGCGCGANNCCGATATCGAGCACGTCTACCTGGACGGCGCCGCGGTGTTGCGCCCGGACTTAGTGCGCACCAAGTCTTGACTCCGAAGGTTCTCGGAATCTTCGGCGTCGGGTTGATCGGCGGCTCGATCGGGCTTCGCGCGCGACGCAATGGGCTCCACGTGATCGGTTACGATTCCGATCCGTCCGCGCTGGAAGAAGCGCGCGTTGCCGGCGCCATCGACGCGGTTGACAGTTTCGACGAGCTGCCGCGCCGAGTCGACGTGCTGGTAATCGCGGCGCATCTCGGCGCAACGCTGAATGAAATCGAACACCTGCGCGAGAGAAAGGATGCGGTTTGCGCGCTGATTCTCGACGTGGCGTCCGTGAAGGCTCCCGTGGTTGCGGTTGCCCGTGGATTGAAGAACTTCGTGGCTACGCATCCAATGGCCGGGAGCGAGCGCAGCGGCGCGAGCAACGCGCGCGGCCATCTTTTCGAGGGACGCCCCTGGGCTTACGTGCTGACGGGCGACGCGCAGCTCAATGCGCGCGCTTGCAATTTTATCGAATCGCTCGGCGCGCTGCCGCTGGCGATCGGCGCGGAAGAGCACGATCGCATTGTGGCGATCGCCTCGCACGTGCCGCAGGTCGTCGCCTATTGTTACACGCGTTTGCTGCAGGAGCAGCGCGGCGCCGAACAACTCTGCGGCCCGGTTGCGCGGGAGCTATTACGGATTGCGAGCATGGATCCGGCGATGTGGCGCGAGATCCTTTCGGCCAACGCTACGAACGTTGAGGGCGATCTGCGCCGTCTTGCCGCCGGCCTGGAAGTAGCGGCCGACGAACTGGCGGGACGGCCTCATTGAAGCGCCCGCTGGTGCGATGGAACGGAGTCCTGGCGGCGAACGTCCTCAGTCCCTAACTTCGCAGCCAGCGAGGATGAGGAGGATGAAAAGCTTGGATTTCGGCCGCTGGGCGTTAACCGGTTGCGCGGCTGCGGCGATGCTCGCAGGTTGCGGCGCCCTTCCCCAGAGCCTGTCGAAGGGTCAGGTTGGCACGCAGCCGCCGACGGGCGAGATGCCGTACATCGCGGGCGGTGCGGCATTGGGTCCGCTTATCGCGACCGGCCGCGGGAAGATCACCCACGTCGTTTACATCGTCCAAGAACAGCGCAGCTTCGACAACCTCTTTTGCAGCTACCGCGGCGCGAATGCAGCGAAATGCTCGCGTGGCTCGCAGGGAGTTCCGCTCGAAGCGAATTGCACGCTCTCGGATACCTTCCAAGATTTCGAACGCGCCAGAAAGACGGGCAGTTTCTCGCACGAGAAGACCTACTGCCCAGGCTACACGCGCCCGGAGTACCGGACGGTGCCGCCGGGCGAGACTCAGCCTTATCGCAGCATCGCAGCGAGCTACGTACTCGGCGACCGCATGTTCGACTCAACGGGGAACCCGACGTTCGAATCGCATCAATTCGATATCGCGGCACAAGCAGACGCAATCAATCAACCATTTGGCAGCACTCCGCCCGATGGTTGCGTTTATCGCGCGAAAGTTCGGCAGTTCAAGGGTCCGCCGAAGCCGGCGTGCGAGAGTTATAAGACGCTCGCGGACGAGCTCACCGCAGCGGGCCTGACGTGGGCCTACTATGCCGCAGGCACTTCCGAGCCGACGTGGGATGCATTCGGATGGGTCCACGGTTATCCAGCCGGTACGTCTCCGCCAACGCAGTTCCTGACGGACGTGGCGAACGGCCGTCTGAACGCGGTCACGTGGGTGACGCCGGAGCTTAAGGACTCGGATCGTTCGGGTTCCCGTTCTGCGACGGGACCCGCGTGGGTCGCAGCGGTCGTGAACGCCGTCGGCGAGAGCCAGTTCTGGAACTCGACCGCGATCTTCATCATATGGAGCGGCTACGGCGGTTGGGCCGACCACGTGCCGCCCCGCTACATGAATTACGCAGGACTCGGCTTCCGCGTCCCGCTGCTGGTGATCTCACCATACGCTAAGCGCAATCACGTTTCGCACGTGCAATACGAGAGCGTCAGCGTCTTGCGCTTTGCAGAAGACCTTTTCGGCCTCGACCCGCTCGCTGCGGCCGACAGGCGCGCAACCTCACCAGCCGCAGATTGCTTCAACTTTTCTCAGAAGCCGCGACCGTTCGTTCCGATTTCGTCTTAAGGATCGGAGATTCACTCATGCCGAAGACGCTTTCCCATCGTGAATTAGTCGCGGCAACGGCTCTTGCGTTTGCTGCCGCCTGTTCGAGCAACTCAACGCCGGTATCGCCCGGCCAGGCGACGCGGGTCCTGCCCGGGCCGGCCGTCACCGGCTCGATCGTCGTGCCGGCCGTGCCGCATCGAAGCGATCTTCGGGGCGTCTGGCCCGCAAAGAAGCATCGACCTATTCTCTTCGTTGCGAACCTTCCGGAGAACGAGGTCGAGATGTACGATCCGAAAACGCCAAATCCGTCGCCCGAGGGATCGATTTCCAACGGGATGAATTATCCCGTGGGATTGGCCGTCGATAAGAAGGGCACGCTCTACGTTTCGAACGAGGGCAATAGTACGATTACCATCTATCCGGCCGGTCGGAGCTCGCCGAGTTTGACGATCAGCACTGGTCTGGACTCGAACTACGGCGTGGCGGTCGATTCGAACGGCGATGTTTTCGCCACCAACCTCGGCAACGACACGCTCGTCGGTTACAAGGCCGGAGCGACCTCGCCGTTTGAAACGATCGACTTCAGCAATTTCGGCCAACCCGTCGGCCTCGCCGCGGATAGCAAGGATAACGTCTGGGTGGCTTGCGATTCCACCAACGCCATCTACGTGATCCCCGCTGGATCTTCGAAGCCGCAGAACTCGAATTTCAGCGACGTCGCCGGGCCAATCGGCATCGCGTTCGGTAAAGACGACGTGACCTACGTTGCCAACTTCGGCGCCAAGCCGTCGTCCGTTGAAATCTATACGTACGGCTCGACGAACCCGTCAGGCTCAATTAGCAACGGAATCGAACAAAATGGCCCGACGTTCAATGCGTTCACGCGCTCCGGGATGTTCTTTCAAGTGAATCAGTTTGACAACGTCGTCGGATATAAGAAGGGTCAGACTTCACCCTTCTCGACGATCACCAGCATCAGCAACCCCGTCGGCATCGCGTCTTCGCCCGAAATCAAGGAATAGTGCGGCGCAAACAAGGCACGCCTCGATCGGCGTCGTAGCTCGATACCCATGCGGTATGCGCTAGTACGGATCTGGGCCGTACTCACCGTCGGCCTGCTGGCCGGCGTAGTTGGCGATGCCGGTACCGAGTTTTTCGGCGTACTTGGTTGGCTCGGTGGCGCGCCGCGCGACGTCGACCATCAAGGCATACTCCCGGCGCTCGCGATCACCTTGACGCTGGCCTTTGGCCTCGCTGCTTACGTTGTGGGCTCCCGCATCGCGCCGAACGATCCCCTTCTGCGCCGGATCGACGATGCCGGCGCTCGCGTCGTAGATGCGATCGGCGCATTCGTCGGAAGCGGCGTCACAGTTGTCGCGATCGAATGCTACGAGACTCACTTCGGCGGATTGGCGCCTTTCGACGCGCGCTCGGTCGTGATCGCCCACGCTCCGATTCTCGTCTTGTCGTTCCTAGCGGTCGCCCTCGGGGCTCGAATTACGCTCGGTGCCGCGATCCGCTGCGCGGCCCGCACCGGCGCGGCAGCCGCGGCACTCCTGACGCATTTCCTGCGGATCTTGCGCTCGTACGCGGCGACGCCCAAACATGCGACGGTCCGTTATCCCGAAACGTGTTGCTCTCGCGCCGTTTCCGAAATTGTTAATTCGCGCGGCCTTCGTGCTCCGCCGCGCATGCTCCCAACCCCAGCCTAACTCACTCGACGAACCGCGGCGCGTACAGCCTTGTGCGCGTGCCTTTGGGAGCGAATTCCATGCGAACCACCGGTCGCATCCTGTCTGTTCTNNGCGTCTTGGCGTTGGCCCCGTCTGGTCGCTACACCGGCACGACCGATGCCGGCGGCCATTTTACGATTCTCGGGGTTGCGCCGGATACGTACGCCGTTAGCGTCGAAGCGAGCGGTTTCGAGCCGGCTAATGCGACGGTTATCGTGCTGCCCGGCGATCACGAGCGGCTTACGGTCGTACTACTCGCAAAGCTCAAAGAGATTGCTAAGGTCGAAGCCAAGAATCAGGCGTTCACCGTCGGCAACACGAGCGATGTCTTCACGGTGCAGGGCGAGCAAGCCCAGGCGGCCACGCCGCAAGCCTCCTCATCTGGGCTCGGCAACTATTCGCGTGACTCCGTTCAGGGTGCAATTTCGAATGCACCCGGCGTCCAAGAAGACTCATTCGCAAACGTGATCGTGCGCGGGGGAAAAGTGCAAGACACGGTCTACGACTACGATTCCGTCCCCATCCCGCAGGGTCTTATTGCCGAACCCGGCGGAAATATCGTCGGCGCGCAGCTCGGCACCGCCGGTGTGGCTTCCGAAACCCTCACCCTCGGCGGCTATAACGACGTTAGTCAGAACGCGCTGGGCGGTGTCGTTAATGAAGTGCCGCTGACCGGTACGTATCCCGGAACCGAAACCCTCGAAGTCGCCGACGGAATAGGCGCGCAACTTGAGGAGGTGAAGTTTACCGAGCAGGAAGCGACACCCGACCTACGCTGGCGTTATGCACTTTCGGCGACGAGCGGCAGCGAATATTTCGCCTACGGCGACGGGCATACGTTCTATCCGGCAGAGAGCGGCACGTATGGTCTCGGCTTTCAGACGCGGGCGCAGTACGCAATCGCCGGCAACGTACATTTCGCCGCCACTCCGAAGGACGATCTCTCGGCGGTCTTTCTCACCGGTGCGGCCGTCTACCAACAATACGATTCGCCCTATCAGGGGCTGCAGTGGTCGACCTTCAACAGCCCTACCGCTTCGTTTCCGGGCCAACCGGCGAATCCGAATCAACAAGTCGATACCCCCTCGATTGCGCGAGGAACCTATAACATCGAGAAGCTCCAGTGGGTCCACGATTGGCAGCACTCGCTGGGCCGGCTTCAGTTCTTCGAATCCCAGATCGGCGCCGTCGCCGACGGCCCCGAATGGGACGACCTCTCCTTTCCCGACGGCGTCATCTCGCTCTACTCGACGCAGTACCAGCGAGAAGACGGCGTAGGTTACGACTTCGAAGACCAAGCCAACGCGCAAACCGACTTTCGCGCCGGCGCACAATACGACGTCAATACGAGCGGCATCTATCAGATCGTTCCGACGGTACCGCAGATCGTTACGGCGGCTCCGCGCTTGAATCAATATCTCGTCTACGCCAGCGATACGTGGAGCGTAACGCCGGCTTTCTCCGTTATGGGCTCGCTGCGGTACGTCGGACAGCACGCGCAGACGAGCGACAATCCGCCGGTCATCTATGGCGATGGCGCCCTCGATCCGCACCTGGCACTCGCGTACACGTTCGCCGGAGTCAACGGATTGCGCGCGACCTTCGACCACAACTCGGTCCCCCCGCTGCCGCTCGAGGTCCAGCGTACGTGCGTGCCCGCCAGCGCATGCAGCAACGATTCGAGCGGTAAGGCCAACGGTGCGGTGCCGAGCTTTCCCCTTGCGCCCGAGACCTCAGACGACTACGCTTTCTCTTACGAGCGTGGCGGCAAAACGCAAGTGCGCCTCACCTACTTTGTGGCGTTAGAGCAGAACGTCATCGACGTCTTGCCGACCAACTATCGCAACGCCCTCGATGCCGGCGAAAATCCCAACGCGATCGGCGTGCCTACCAATGCCGGCCAGCTGCGCTCGCACGGAATGGAGCTCTGGGTGCACAACGGGGGTTTTACACTCAACGCAAACTACAATCACACGCTCTCTTCGAGCATCTATCAGTTCGCCTTCAACGATCTCAACGCGCCGGCGATTCTCGCGGGGCATCTCTTCCCGGCCAACTACATTCCGAACTTCACCGCGACGGCTTCGTACGAGTTCGATTTCTTCCGCCGCCGGCTGCGCGTCGCGCCGATGCTCTCGTACGAGAGCGGCTATCCGTACGGAAACGGCACGAAGGTTTGGGAAATCGTCAACGGCACGCCCGAGCAAGTTCCCAACGACAACTACGTCAATCCCGGGTACAACTATTACTTCCTGAAGAACCCATCGCTTCCGTACAATGCCGCGACGAACCCGTATATCGCGAATTTAGGCACGAACGAAGGCGCAGACCCAAACACGCTTCACACGG
>PKWF01000157.1:19013-22473 GCA_003133185.1 Vulcanimicrobiota bacterium
CCGGGGTATAGCGGCGGCAACCTGCTCTACGAAAGAGCCTACGGCGCACAATACTGCAAGAAGTGTCTCTACACACTGGGCAATGGCGTACCGACCAACGACGGCGAGTCGCCGGCCGTACCGTGGCAATACGGTCTTGCGGGATACGTACCGGAAGCCTATCCGATGGCCCGCACGGCGCTGGTCCGTCTACGTTTCCGGTTATAAAGGTCTAGTACAGGAGATACCTTCGCCGCAGCGAGTCGAAGCGAGCGAGGTCGTCGGACCATTGGTCGAGAATCTCCGCGGGATTCCTGTCCGCCAAAAGGCTCTGCCGGATCGAGTCGGTGCCCCAGTCGCGATCCATTTGCGAAACGCTCGCGATGTCGATCGCGTGGGGAAAAAGGTCGCGGACCGCGACGAGAATCTCGACGGCGGTTCGCACGGCGACAAAGCGGCGCGGATCGAAGATCATTAGCTCGACGCCCGTCAGCTCTTTGTCTTTCCAGAAACCGACCATCGGCGTCCACGCCGCCGGCCGGAACCACACTCCGGGGAGGTTGCGTGAGTTCAAGTGCGACGCCAGCCTCGTTCCTTCGATGCCTGGAGCTCCAGCGAGCAAGAAAGGCTTGGTGAACCCGCTGCCGTTGTTGATGCCTGCGCTGTCGAGCAGTCCGGTGCCGACGTAGGCAAAGGTCGTCAGCCAATCCGGAATATTCGGCGACGTCTGGACCCACTGGAGGCCGGTGTCGGGCCAGATCATCGAGCGGTGCCAACCGTTCATTCTTATGACGCGAAGCCGCGCACCGATACCGAAATGGTCGTTGAAGAGCGTGGCCAGCTCGCCGACGGTCATTCCATGGCGCATCGGAATGGGATAGAGGCCGATGAACGATTCGAAGGCGGGTTCCAGAACGGGGCCCTCGATCGTGCCGCCGATCGGATTGGGCCGGTCGAAAACCCAAAACTCTTTGTCGTATTGCTTCGCGCTCTGCATCGCATACGCCATCGTCGAGACGTACGTGTAGGCGCGCGAGCCGACGTCTTGGATGTCGAAGGCGAGCACGTCGACGCCGTCGAGCATCGCTGCGCTGGGGTGACGGGATGCGCCGTAAAGACTGTACACGGGAAGGTGCGTCTCAGGATCGACGTAGGAACCGACGGAGGCGCCGGCATTTCGGTCGCCGCGAAAGCCGTGCTCGGGCGAATAGATCGCCTTCACGCGAATACCTCCGTGGCGGATGCTCGCGTCAACGATCGATTCGAGCCGCGACGTCACCCCACTTTGGTTGGCGATCAAACCGATCGTCCGCCCGTCAAGCTCGCGCCAAGCGCGGCGCAAGAAGACTTCGTCGCCCAGCTCGATCCGCGCCGGTGGCAGCGCTTCGGCCGTTACGCGAGCGGTGCTTGCGGCAGCGATTGCGGCCGTTCCCGCGAGAAACCGGCTACGTCGCAAAGACCGGCTCCGCTTGACGGTGCAGAATGCGGGCATCGTGCGCTCGGGCAAAAAGCGCGTGCACGGCTTCCCTTCCCTCATGGCCGAGATCGTCGCTGAATCCGTTGACGTAGAGCGCAATGTGCGACTTCATCACCTCGTCGCTCATCTCAACGGCATGCTCTCGCACGAAGGGCATGACCGCGTCTCCGTTTTCTCGCGCGAAGGCGAGACTGCGGCGAATCGCCGAATTCAGCCGCCTCGCTTCGTCGTCGCCGATATCTTTGCGCACCAAGATCGCGCCGAGCGGCACCGGCAAGAGCGTCATCGTCTCCCACCATTCGCCCAAATCCGCAATGGAGATCAACCCGGCGTCCCGGTAGGTGAAGCGGGATTCGTGAATGATGAGTCCCGCATCGACATCACCGTTTGCGACGGCGTCCACGATGCGATCGAAGCGCATCTGAACGCTTTTGGGCCGCGAACCGAGCGCGAGTTGAAGCAACATAAAGGCGGTCGTACGCTCGCCGGGAATCGCAATGCGTTTCCGCGCGAAATCGCTGAAGAGCTGCGGGGATCNNGCGCCGTAACTGACCTTCGTCAGCTCGAACTGTGAATTTGCCGCTGCATTATTGAGCTCTTCGATGTCGGCTAAGTGAGCGCGCACCTCGGGAGCGCCGTCGAGCAGGCCGTTGGTTAGCGCGCCGAAGATGTAGGTATCGTTCGGGCAGGGCGAATAGGCGAGCGTGTAAGGAGCCATCAGAAGTCGTTTATACCATCGCACAGCTCGAATAAAGCTTTTGAGACGCGGGCTAGGCCCGCGATGCCGGCGGCAAAGTCCCAACCGCTCGATTCCTGTGCGCCGCAGCGGTTGGAGATGCCGCGCACTTCGATCGCGGCGATGCCGGCGCGCTGTGCGGCGCGCAATGCCGCAAAGCCTTCCATGGATTCCACGTGCGCGCCGCGCGACGCGGCGAGGTGGCGTGCCGTCTCCTCCGTCGAGGTCACGCGCGCGACGGTGATGCCGCGCAGCACCGGAAAGCCTTTGACCCGCAGCTCCGCAACGAGCGACGGCTCCGAGCGCACCTCTTCGACGGTCCGTTCGCCGCGCGGCAGATTCAATGGTGTGCCGTCCTCGAGCGATATCTCCATTGCATCCTCGGCGATCACGACGCCATCGCCGATCTGTGCGGCGCCGTCGAAGGCGCCGCCGAGACCCGCGTTCACAACGAGCCCGTACCGCCGTGTGGCGAGTGCCGCAGCAATTGCAGAGGCGGCTTCAACGGGGCCGACGCCCATTACCAGCGTTTCGACGCCGGCGCGAGGCTGCCAGAACGCGAGCTCCTTCTCGACGGCGCAGGCGAGCAGAATCACGGTACGCCGATAAACTTATGGGTCTGCAGCGAGAGGCGGAAACGCTTCGGGTGCGCCTTCGCGTACTCGAGCGCAATCGCAACGTTCGCGGGGCGATTGCCTTCGGGCTGCAACAGGATCGTCGGCTTGTCGGCAAAGAGTGGCAGATGTTCCTCGGGCACACGTTCGTCCACGATCAACTTCGCTTCATTTGCACGTGTCGCCATGCGAGGATCTACGCGCTCCTTCGGGGAGACGCAAAGCCAAACGTCGTCCGAGAGGTCGGAATAGATCGTTCCGTTGGATTCGATATGTACGCGGCGTCCGTCTTTTCGCAGCGCCTCGATCAAAGCAGCCGTTTCGGCCTGCGCGAGCGGCTCGCCGCCGGTGAGGATCACCATCGGGCAATCCCCGCCGCTATCGCGCACCTTCTCGACGACTTCATCCACACTCGCGAAAAACTTCGTCGAATAATCGGTGTCGCAAAAATCACAGGCAAGATTGCAGCCCGCCAGGCGCACGAAGACCGCCGGCGTCCCCGTCCACATACCCTCGCCCTGAATGCTATAGAAGATCTCAGCTAGTTGAAGCATGGTTTACGGTCGTGTGCGTGATGCTTCGGAGCGGCTCGTCGCTCCGCCATCCTGGCTGCGCTCCTGCTGCCTGCCTCCTCGCTCCGCCATCCGGGCTCCG
>PKWF01000108.1:0-514 GCA_003133185.1 Vulcanimicrobiota bacterium
ATCGAACGCAGCCGCTCGCCGGCCAGCAGCGCTTCTTCGACCGCGTGAATGCCGTAGATCAAATCGTCGAAATCCAGCGCGGTCCGCTCGCGTCGCGGTCTCAACCCTCGACGGCCCTTCGACGACCTCAGGACGTCGTCCAGCTGGTCCCCTCTTTCGTGTCGTGCAGTTCGACGCCGCATCGCTGCAAGGCATCGCGAAGTCGATCGGAGGCGGCCCAATCCTTCGCGCGACGAGCCTCGGCTCGCATNNTTTCGAGCTTTCCGGCTGCACCATCGACGCGCTCCTCTTCGAGCGCGGCTTGCAGGCGTTGCACGAACTGACCCGTCAGCTCGGCGACCGGCTCCTTCAACCACGATTCGTTTGGCTCGATCCCAAGGATCGTCAGCCAATAGTGTAGCCGTTCAAACGGTGCGTTTGTGGTAAATTCGTAAAGCACCGCGAGCGCCGAGGCGGTATTCATATCGTCGTCGAGAGCCGCTTCCATCCGCGCATCGAACGGCGAAGGTTGCGC
>PKWF01000108.1:616-4973 GCA_003133185.1 Vulcanimicrobiota bacterium
CGTTCTCGTGATGCGGAAAGATGAGGTCCGCACCGCCGCCGTGGATATCGAAGCCCACGCCGGCTGGATCGAGCAGCGCACGCGCCATCGCCGAACACTCGATGTGCCAGCCCGGGCGTCCGTCGCCGTACGGTTCGAACGGCCAACGCGGTTCGCCCGGCTTGGCAAACTTCCACAGGGCAAAGTCGAGCGGGTCTTCTTTCTGCTCGTCCACCTCGACGCGCGAGCCGGCCTCGAGATCGGCGATGTTCCGGTTTGCCAGGCGTCCGTAATTCCCAAACGTCGAAACTCGATAGTACATTCCGTCGCGCGTGACGTAAGCGTGTCCGCTCTGGGCGAGCTCCCGTATCATCTGCTGGATCTCGCCGATATATTTGGTTGCATACGGCTCGGAATCGTATTCTAGGACGCCGAGCTTACGCATCGATTCCTTGAACTCGGCATAGAAGAACTCGACGATGGCATGGTAATCTTGACCGGTCTCGATTCCCGCTTTGATGCTGCGATCGTCGATGTCGGTGACGTTCTGCACGTACGTCACGCGATAGCCGCGATGGGCCAAATAGCGCCGCAATACGTCAAAAAAAAGAAAGGAACGCGCGTGCCCGAGGTGCGCTTGCGCGGATGGCGTCAAGCCGCAGACGTAGATACGCACGTCGCGTTCGCGCAACGGCACGAACTCCTCGACCGTGCGCGTTCGAGTGTTGTAGAGTTTTAGCGGCACCGCTGTTTAGATCACCCAGCTCCAGGATTCTTCGCCATTCGCTTCGCCCGCTTCGAGCTCGTTCAAGCGTCTTTCGAGCTGTTCGAGCTGGCGCGCGAGTCGAACGATTGCGTCGCTGGTCGGATCCGGCATCTCGACCTGCGGGCGGTTCGAAACGACGCGAACCGGTTTACCGTCTTGC
This sequence comes from Vulcanimicrobiota bacterium, assembly GCA_003133185.1. Classification (GTDB taxonomy): domain Bacteria; phylum Vulcanimicrobiota; class Vulcanimicrobiia; order Vulcanimicrobiales; family Vulcanimicrobiaceae; genus Cybelea; species Cybelea tyrphae. Next base: position 1,522 of record PKWF01000108.1, read on the forward strand.
GCGACGACTCGCGCCGGCACGCCGACGACGGTCGCATTGGCCGGCACATCTTTCACAACGACCGAACCTCCGCCGACCTTCGCGTTATCGCCTAGCACTATCGCGCCGAGCACGCTCGCGTTAACGCCGACGGTCACGTTACGGCCGAGAGTCGGATGGCGCTTGCCGTGCGACAGACTCGTGCCGCCAAGCGTTACGCCTTGATAGATCGTGCAGCCGTCGCCGATCTCCGACGTTTCGCCGATAACGACGCCCGAACCATGATCGATGAAGACCCCCTTGCCGATGCGAGCCGCCGGATGAATCTCGACTCCCGTAAGGAAGCGCGCGACGTTGGCCAAGAAGCGCGGAAGCAGCGGAATCCCGGCACGATAGAGCGAGTGGTTGACGCGATGCGCGACGAGCGCATGAAAACCGGGATACGAGAGGACGACGTCGAGCCAGCCGCGCGCGGCCGGGTCGCGCTCTTGCGGCGCCCGCAGGTCGGCTCGTAACGTTTCGAGCGGCTCGTTCATTTCCAACAGTGTAACCCGTCAATCCCAATCGAGGTGACACCCCGCTCGTCCTTCGACGGAGCCTGCGCTGAGCGCAGTCGAAGCGCTCAAGATGACATGGCTCAGGATGACAGCAGCGCCACGGCGTAGGCGGCGATGCCGCTGCCGTCCCCAGTGTAACCCAGACCCTCGCTCGACTTGGCCTTCACGCTGATGCGGCTTTGGTCGATCTCGAGCCGGACGGCAAGATTCGCACGCATCCAGTCGATGTGCGGCGCGAGCTTCGGACGATCCACGACGATCGTGGCGTCGACGTTGACGATCTCGAAGCCGGCCACGCGCACGGCCGCGGCGCACTGCGCGAGCAGCTCCATCGAGTCGGCGTCCTTCCAGCGCGGATCGCTCGCGCCAAAGCGAGTGCCCAGATCGCTCATCGCGGCGGCTCCGAGCAGTGCGTCGGCGAGTGCGTGGGCGAGAACGTCAGCATCGGAGTGGCCGAGCGCACCGCGTTCGAAGGGAACGTGAACGCCGCCCAAAATCAGCCTGCGCCCTTCGACCAGCGGGTGTACGTCGAATCCCTGGCCGACGCGCATCATCCTTCGACGGCCTCAGGACGACAAGCCGCGATCGTTCGCAGGCGCGCGTTCAAAATTGTTTCCGCGCGGATGACGTCTCCCGGCAGCGTGACTTTGAAGTTCTCGCTNNGCGGTCAAGGCGAACTGCGGCGTTTGCGCCGCCCAGAGCGTACCCCGATCGAGCGTCGCACCGACAATGAGCGAATCGCGATCGACCAGCTTGATTGTGTCCACGACCGGCTCGGCCAAGAGCGATGCGCGTCCCGCACGCACTTCACGCATTCCCGCGCGTACGTCCGCAGCCGTAACGAGCGGGCGGGCACCGTCGTGAATCAACGCGGCGTCGCACCGGTCGCTCAGCGCCATGATGCCCTCTCGAGCGCTATCCTGGCGCAACGGCCCTCCACGCACGACGCGTTGCGTGAGGTCGGGTGCGAGGCGCAGGGCGAGCTCGCAAAGCGGCTCGATGGATTCGGGCTCCGTCGCAATGACGAGCTCGGCAATTTCCGGCATTGCTGCAAACGTCTGAATCGACCATCCAACCATCGGCACTCCGGCCAGTTCGATAAACTGCTTCGGCCGCCCTAACCGCAGGCCGCGTCCCGCCGCGACGATGACCGCACCCCATCTCATTGCGTTGCGCCTTCGCGTTTCGGGCGCGCAAAGATCATTCGACCGGCAACCGTCTGGAGCACGCTCGTGACGACGACATCGGCCTCCTCGCCGATCATACGACGCCCGTGCTCGACGACGATCATCGTGCCGTCTTCCAAGTATCCGATCCCCTGATGCCCCTCTTTTCCTTCGCGGATTACTGCGACGTGCAGCTCCTCGCCGGGCAGGACGACCGGCTTGACGGCGTTGGCCAGCTCGTTAACGTTGAGGACGGCGACACCTTCGACATGGGCGACGCGGTTGAGATTATAATCGTTGGTGACGAGCTTAGCCCCGAGTTCGCGAGCAAGCCGAACGAGACGCGCGTCCACGTTTCCGGGTGCCATGTCGCTGTAATCCCGCTCGCTAATTTCAAAAATCGTCAGCTCCTGCAAACGCGTGAGTACGTCGAAGCCGCGACGGCCGCGGGTTCGTTTGAGGGGGTCGACGGAATCGGCGATCGACTGCAGCTCGCGTAAAACGAATCGCGGAACGATGAGCGCACCGTCGAGAAAGCCGCTCTCCAGGATGTCGACGATCCGGCCGTCCACGATCGCCGAGGTGTCCACCAGCTTGGGGGCGACGGCCGACAAGTTGGCGGCCACGCCACGCGCTACCGGGACGATTCGGGTCTTGGCACCGATCCGCGCGCCGAGATAGGCGGCGAAGATCGCCACAATGAGGTAGAGCACGATTGCGATATAGGTTCCGGCTCGGCCGATGTCCGAGATCAGCTCGAAGACGATGCCTTTGATCAAGAACGCGATCAAAAGGCCGACGACAAGTCCAACCGCGCCGCCCGCGATCTCGGCCGGCGTCAAGCGATCCATCGCGCCTTCGGCCTGACTGAGCTGACCCTCAAAGAGCGCTTGAGCGAGCGGCGCCAGCAGCGCGCCGAGCACGGCGCCGGCGACCGGGGACCCGATCAAAAAGACGAGCTGCATCGTTTCGCTGGCAAAATGCGGCGAAAAAACGCTAAAGTACGCCTCGCGGCCCAGCAAGAATCCAGTCACGCCGAAAACCACGACGAACGCGACGCGTAAGACCGTCCCCGCTAGATTGCTTCCCGCTACTCGAATGTTATGAAGGCTCCGCAAACGTCGTTGGCAAGAAAACGGCCCCGGCGCGTTAGCCGTAACGCGTCCGCCGTCCGTTCGAGCAATCCCGTCTGTGCAAGTTGAGTTACGACGGGATCGTAAGTTTCGATCACGTCGATGCCATAACGCTCTTTGAAATCCGCCAAGCGAACCCCTTGCACGGTGCGCAGCGCGAGCATCATTGCTTCCCCGGCCCGCCGCCGCCCTTGCAGGTGCTCGGCCTCCGACGGAATCGGGCGGCCTTCGCGCGCCGCCGCCACATACTCCTCGAGCGCCTGCGTGTGCACCGAGCGCACGCCGTCGCGGTAGGACGCCGCGCCGACGCCCAANNTGACCTCGTATTGGTGATAACCGTCGGCCTGTAGCAGGTCGATGGCTAGAGCGTACAGCTCCGCCTCGCGTTCGTCGTCGAAGAAGACCGCAGGCTCGCGCGAGCGCCACGCCGCGTACGGTGTGTTCTCCTCGACGGTCAGACCGTACGCCGAAATATGATCTACTTGCAAATCCATGGCGCGGCGCAGCGATCGCTCCCAAGTTGCCGGCGTCTGTCCAGGGACGCCGTACATCAAATCGAGCGAGACGGAATCCATCCTCGCGGTTCGCGCGGCGGCGACGACCCCTTCGACCATTTC
>PKWF01000178.1:0-1565 GCA_003133185.1 Vulcanimicrobiota bacterium
TCCCAGAAGAGGTTCTTGCCGTTTTTGCTCACCGAAACGTTGGTGTGCATGCCGCTTCCGTTGACGCCGACGACCGGCTTGGGCAAGAAACTGGCAGTCATTCCGAGCTTCGTCGCGACTTGGCGGCAGATCAGCTTGTAGAGTTGGATCTGGTCTGCCGCGGCGACGACTTCGCCGTAGTTATAGTTGATCTCGAACTGCGACGGGGCGACTTCCGGATGGTCCTTCTCGTTTTGAAAGCCCATCGCGCGCTGCACCTCGGCAACCGTATCGATGAAATCGCGTAACGGGTCGCCGGGCAAGGAGTGATAGTAGCCGCCGGTGTTGACGTACTCGAACGCGCCGGTCTCGTGGTAGCGCCGTTCGGCATCGAGACCTTTGAAGAGGAAACCCTCGATTTCGCTGGCCGCGTTGAGCGCGTAGCCTTCCTTCGTATAACATTCGTTCGCGAACTTCTTGAGCGCACCGCGAATGTCACCGGTAAAAGACCTTCCCTCGCGGTCGAAGACGTCGCCGAAGACGAGCACCTTGCCCGACCCGAAGATGTCCGCCGGTCCCCAATAAAACGCGCTCCAGTCGAGCGATAGGCGCAAGTCGCTTTCGCGCTGCGGCGTAAAGCCTCGTATCGAGGAGCCGTCGAATGTCAGATTGTCGTGCGACTTGAGCAAGAACTTCTTGTCGTAGTCGAGCATGTGCAGGCGGCCCTCCAGATCGCTGAAGAGCACCGTGAGTGCTTTGATTCTTGGTTCGTCGGCAAGATATTTCAGCCGCTGCTCTTGCAGGGCGTGAAGGGGAACGCGCTCTTGGCGCTGCTGCTTCGCGCGCAAGTTGAGCTCTTCGAGCTCGGAGTAGGGGAGCATTAGGAAGTCGCGCAGGTCGGCGTTGGTCGGCATGGCCGTCGAAGTCATGTGGTTCGTTCTCCTTGACGTTCGGCGAGTTACATGTCCTGGACCCTTACACAATCCGCAGCCCGCGCCTTTGGACAATTGGTAAAACCTTTCGAGGCCCTCGCCGGCTGCCGGGCTTCAGGAAATCCGTAGCTCGCTGCCAAAGAGTAGGCTTGTGATGAAAACGACGCTTACGCTTACCTGTGCCCTGCTGATGCTTTCCGGAGCGAGCACGGCGCTCGGGGCCCAGCCCGAAACGTGGACCGTCGACCCGGTGCACTCCACCGCGCAGTTTACCGCGCGCCACTTTGGAATCGTTCCGGTGATCGGTACGATTCCAATAGAAAAGGCATCGGTTCAGCTAAACGCAGGCTCGCAGATACCTATTGCAGTTTCGGCCGAGCTCGACGCTTCGAAGCTCGACACGCACAACGACACGCGCGACGGCGACCTTCGCTCCGCGCACTATTTCAACGTCGCGTCGACGCCCGAGATACGCTTCGAAAGCACGAAAATCGAAGGCACGGACCCCGCGCATTTCACGATTGCGGGCAATCTGACGATGCACGGTGAGACGCATCCGGCCGTGTTGAACGCGCAGGTCATCGCTTCGGGAAAATCGCCGCGCGGTCGATCGATTATCGCTTACGGCGCAAGCGTGACGATCGATCGTACGCA
>PKWF01000178.1:1573-12806 GCA_003133185.1 Vulcanimicrobiota bacterium
CGCTAGAACGGAATTTCGTCGTCGAGTTCGTCGGCCGAGCTGTCGGCAGCGCGCGCGGGCGAACTGACGGGCGCCGCGCTGCGACCTCCGTTGAAGCCCCCGTGGTCGCCCGAGTCGGCGTCGTCGCGCCGCGAGGAGAGCATCTGCATCCCCGAGATGACGACTTCGGTGGCTTGACGGCGAATCGGCTGACCGGCGTCGTCCTTTAGTTTGCTATCGTCGTAGGAGCGGATCGAGAGCCGGCCCTCGACGAGGACGGGGCTGCCCTTCTTGAGATACGTGTTGCAGGTCTCGGCGAGCCGTTCCCAAGCGACGATGTCAACGTACATCGTATCTTCGGGCTTCGCGTCGCGCTTGTTCGGGTTGACCGCGATGCGAAACTTAGTGACCGGTGAGCCGGAGTTAATATAACGAATCTCCGGATCGCGCGTCAGGTTCCCGACTAAAATTACTTTGTTGAACGAAGCTGCCATACCTTACTCTCTTTCACCAATGCAAACCCTTTGCAAGCTAATACCATCCCAAAGTGTCACCAGTGTGGCATAGATGTTATGAAAAGGATGCGCTCTGCGGCTGCGGCGGAGCGGCGGCAGCCAGGGCCGCCATATGGGTCAGCATCTTCGCATCGAGTCGAACGATAAGCGCTCGCAACACGTCCTCGTGCAGTTTGAGCAGGCGGTCGAGCTCCTTCGAGACGGTGGGACCGGCCTTGAACTGCATCACGACGTAGGTGCCTTCGCGAGCGTCCTTGATCTCGTAGGCCAGCCGCTTCTTGCCCAGGCGCTCGACGGCCGTGACCTCGCCACCCTGTCCCTTGACGATCTCGGCGATGGCGTTGGCGCGCTCTTCGATTTCGTTCTCTTCGAGCGAAGGGCGCAAAATGTAGGTTACCTCGTAATCGGTCATGAGGCTAGCTTCGAGCCGGTCATCGACGCACTCCTACCGGCAACTAGACTATAGGGCGAAAAGCAGCCTGCCCGAAGCTCGGCCTGCAAGCGGAAACCCTGAGAAGGGCGTCGCCCTACTGTTCGAGCTCGTGTAGCGTGTTCGTGTTCGTGTCGGTGTAGAAAAGGGCGGTGTTGCTGTCCTTCGTTCCAATCGCGGCGAGCCCAAAGATTCCAGGCGTCTTGCTCTTATCCACGACCATTGTATCGAGGACCTGACCCGCCGGCGTCATCTCCACCAGCGTGTTGTTTCCGGTATTCGCTACGATGAGGTTACCGTTGGGCAACAACGTCTGCGCTACCGGTTTGTCGAGCGGCGAGCCCGCCTTGACCACCGTCGCGCAGGTGGTCGTCGGGTATTTGCACGTGAACTTCGCGCAGCCCGAACCTATCGTGATCTCGTCTTTCACCAATAGCGCGCTGGCGTGACTGACGGCGACGACGGCGTTACACGCGCCATCTGCCACGTAGAGCGTGTCGGGCGGGTTCTTCTTCTGCGGACACGTTCCCGAACCAGGCGGGGCGCCGCACCAATACGCGATGCCCGATGGCCCCAGCGCACTCCCCCCCGAACCCTTGTTGACATCGAAGCCGTTGATGACTTCCTTACCGTGACCGCTACTGTATCCGCCGAAACTGAAGCTGTCGACTCCCCCGGTATCGGCGTTTCCAACGAAGACGAGTTCCGGTGAGTAGCTGTAAAGCATCGGCGCCTCGCCGTTACCCAGAGGCTGCGTTATCGGCGAGCCGTAGCTCTTCTTCAGTTGTCCCTTTTCGTTTATCCAAACCATCACTTTGCTGGTAAACCCGGTGCCGTAAACCTGGTCGCCACCATCGATGGCGTCGCCGTCGCATCCCTCAATTTTACTGTTTTGGAAGAAGGTTGTCGCCTTCGAGTTTGCGACAGGATCGAACTGTTCGATCGTCGTTCCCTCACCGGCCGTGCCGGACGAGTTCTCAAAGTTGCAGACGAGCAGCTGACCCTTCTTCAGCTTTCCGAAGTTGTATTGAACGACCGTGACGGCACGCGGGCCCATGTCGCCGTTGGCCGGATCGACGGTCGAACCGATCGTGACGTCTTTCTTCAACAGTTTCAAAATCGATTCCGTGTCGGCCGGGGATACGACCGCCGCTCGAGATCCGCCGGCATCGGCGTTAGCGGCCGGTGCGCTCGAGGGCATGGCACCCGTTGCATTGCATGCCGACGCCGCCAGAAGTACGCCGGCGGCAAGCAATGCCGCGCGAACATTCGAAAAGAGCATTCTAAACCTCGTGGGTCAGTTGAGCTGTTGAGAAAATTCTCTTTCGAATTAGCCATTTTAGCACCTGCAAAAAGATGAACGACCTTCGTCATCTTTACTCAAAAAGATCGAGCAAAGAAAACCGTAGTCATTCCCACGCCGATGAGAATTACGATCGCGCGCGAAAGCGGCTGCGGCACTCGCCGAAAAAGACGCGCACCAATGTATCCTCCGGCCAGCGCGAGCACCGCCATCGGCACGGCAAAATGCCAGTCCACGATACGAGCGATAACGAACGGCACCAATGCTACGCCGTTGATCGCCACCGCAAGCGCGTTCTTGATTGCATTCTGTGCGTTAAGACTGGGGAGGCCGGAAAACGCGAGTACGGCGAGCATCAAGATTCCCATGCCCGCGCCGAAACAGCCCCCATACACCGCTACGGCAAACTGGGCGGCGATCTGCCACGGAGCGTGTCGCGGTGCGCGATCCGTGCGGCGCGCCAGCAAGGGGCTGAGGGCAAAAAGCAACGTCGCAAAGAGCAACAGCCACGGGATCAAACGCACGAAGAGCGCTTGCGGCGTCAACAGCAGCAGCGATGCGCCGATCAGCGAGCCTGCGGCGCTTGCAAGAAGGACGGGAAGCAAGAGCGACCGATACTCGCGGACTTCTTCGCGATAGCCGCGCGCGCTTCCGATCGTGCCGACCCACATCGCCGCGTTGTTGGTGGCGTTTGCCGAAATAGCCGGCACGCCGGCAAAGACTAGCGCAGGAAAGGAGAGAAAGCTTCCGCCCCCGGCCACACTGTTCAGCATACCTGCCGCAAACGCAGCCAGGGCGGGCACGACGAGTTGGGCGGCGGACACGCCTCCGGAACTATAGAGCGGCGCGCTCGCGTTTAGTAACGCGATAGACGCGACGGACGGTTTTTAGCTTTTCGAGCTTGGTGAGAAGCTTGTGGAGATGATCGAGATCGCGAATCTGCACGGTNNTACGATCCTCGGCCTCCACCTCGATATCGACCAAATGCGTCAGACCGGCGTCGGTAAGCCACTGGGCCTGCATGATCCGCTCCGGCGTCGCATTCATGAATCCGAGGTTGGGGCAATCGGCGCGATGCACGCTGACGCCGCGGCCGATCGTAACGTAACCCATGATCGGGTCGCCCGGTACCGGAGAGCAGCACTTCGAGAGGCGCACGAGCACGTCGTCGACGCCGGCGATTCGCACGCCGCTCGAACGGCGGACGCTTTTNNGCGGACGCGTCGCCGAATCCGATCGCCGCGAAGAGATCCGTCGGCGTCGCATAGTTCAAGCGCGACGAAATACGTTCGATCAGCTCGCCGCGAGCGGCGTCCGTGCGTAGCCCGGCTCGGGCCAGCTCTTGTTCGAGTGCCTCTTGGCCGGCAAGGACGTTCTCCTCCCGACGCTCTTTACGGAACCATTGCTTGATCTTATGTTTGGCGCTTGACGTTTTGACGACGGCGAGCCAGTCGAGCGATGGGCGCCCACTCGATTTGTTGACCAGGATCTCGCAGATGTCGCCATTTTGCATCTGATAGTCGAGTGGAACGATGCGGCCGTTAACTTTTGCGCCCACGCAGTGGTTTCCGACGTCGGTGTGCACTTGGTACGCGAAGTCGAGCGGCGTCCCGGAAGCCGCGATCGAATAGACGTCGCCGCGCGGAGAAAAGACGAAGACTTGGCTGTCGAAAAGATCGAGCTTGAGGTTCTCCATGAAGACGCGGGAATCGCGCATGTCTTTCTGCCACTCGAGCAGCGCGCGAAGCCACGACAGCTTATTCTCGAACTGATCCGCCTTGCCGCCTTCCTTGTAACGCCAATGCGCCGCGATGCCGTACTCGCCGGTCCTGTGCATCTCCCAGGTTCGAATCTGAATCTCGAGCGGATCGCCGCTCGGGCCGACGACGGTCGTGTGAAGCGACTGGTACATGTTGGGCTTGGGCATCGCGATGTAATCTTTGAAGCGCCCCGGCAACGGCGTCCACATCGCATGCACCGCTCCCAACGCTGCGTAACAGTCTTTTAGGCTGTCGACGATGATTCGAATCGCCGTGAGGTCGTAGATCGTCGAGAAATCCCGGCCCTTGCTGATCTTGGAGTAAATCGAGTAGAAATGTTTCGGGCGGCCCTGGATCTCGGCGTTGATCGCGAGCTCTTTGAACTCATCGCGCAGGCGCGCAATCGCCTTCTCGACGTCGGCTTCGCGCTCGCGGCGCGTCTTGGCCACTCGCTCGACGATATCTTGATAGGGACCGGGATCGAGATAGCGCAGGCACTCGTCTTCGATCTCCCATTTGATCTTCCAGATTCCGAGACGGTGCGCGATCGGAGCGTAGATGTCGAGCGTCTCGCGCGCGATCGCCTTCTGTTTGGCCGGCGGGAGGCTCGCCAGCGTTCGCATATTGTGCAGCCGATCGGCCAGTTTGATGATGATGACCCGGATGTCTTTGGCCATCGCCAAGAACATCTTGCGAAGATTCTCGACTTGCGCGTCTTCCTTGGACTGATATGGGATCCGAGTAAGCTTGGTCACGCCGTCGACGAGACGCGAAACGTCTTCGCCGAACTGCTCGCTGACCTGCTCGGCGGTAATGGACGTGTCCTCGACGACGTCGTGGAGCAGCGCGGCGGCGATCGTCTGGTGGTCCATCTCGAGCTCGGCCAAGATTTCGGCGACCGCCAGCGGATGCTCGATGTAGGACTCGCCCGAAGCTCGATGCTGGCCTTGGTGGGCCGCGTCGGCGAGCTGATGGACGCTCATCAGCCACCCCGCGTCCGCCGAGGGGTCGTAGGATCGAACGCGTTCGATCAGCTCGGAAATGGTCATACCGCCAACTATTATACAGCCTCGGGCCGAAGGACGCCCTAACGGGGGGCTACGTCGGGCTCGGGGCGGCCGTAACGGTCTCCGTATCGAGCCGGTTCTTGAAGAAAATCGTGGCGATTTTCCCCTGCGCATCGAGTGCCAGCCAAAGGTAGATGTTTCCGGATTGGCACCGCATTTGGTAGATGTAACCGCGCGCGCCGGACGGGAAACTCGAGTCGGCCCAGGGCCCGATGTAGACCGCGTCCGTCAGCGCCCCGAGCTGGCCGAGGGCGCGAGACGTGTCGGCCACCTTTGCGTCGGTGAGCTTGTCCGTGACTTGCGCGGCGTAGAGATGCTGGTTCACGATCCCGGCCTGCCACGAAACGAACTGCTGGCGAGCCAGCTTGGTGATCGTCGGATCGGCAACCGGCGCCGGCGACGGCGATGGTGATGGCGTCGGATGCGTTCGCGCTGCGCTCGTTATCGTTAGCGCGGCGAAAAAGAGCGTTAGAATCGCGGCGACGCGCGGCGAGAATCTCATCTTGTCCTTCAATACGAAATGAAGCTTACGATCTCCGCGCCGGGCAGCGCCTCCCGCCCTCGTAACCCGGTCAGCTCGATCAAGAATGCGAAAGCCTCCACCGAGGCCCCCAGGCGATCGAGCAGCCGTGCCGTCGCGGCCGCCGTACCGCCCGTAGCAAGCACGTCGTCGACGACCAAAACGCGCTCGCCCCGGCCGATCGCGTCCGCGTGAATCTCCAGAGTGTTGGTTCCGTATTCGAGGGCGTACTCTTCACGCAGCGTGTCGTGGGGTAACTTTCCCGGCTTGCGCACCGGGATGAATCCGGCTCCGATCGCGTAGGCGATCGGTGCCGCGATGATGTAACCGCGCGCCTCGATTGCAACGACGTGGTCGATACCGCGACCAGCAAAGCGCTCGACAAATAGGTCGATTGCCTTGCGAAACCCTTGCTTATCTTTCAACAACGGGGTAATGTCACGGAAAAGGATTCCGGAAATCGGAAAATCCGGGATCGCTCGAATCAGCGCTTCGATCTCCACGCGTGCCGGGTTTGAGTCGGGGGATCGAATGGCCTGCAGGAAAGGAGAACATGAAGAAATCGCAAGCTCTGGCTGCCGTGATGACGGCAGCGCTTGCCGCAAGCATGGTCGCACCCGCATTCGCCGACGGTGGCGGAAGCACCAACACGATCATCTTTGCAAGCGCCGCCGCCGCCGCGTCGGTTCCTCTGGTCGTCAACTACAACCACAAAGTCCGGGAAAAACGCGCGGAACAACAAGAAGTCACGCGCCGGCAAGACGCCTACCGCGACTGGTTCTACCACAAGTACGGCTACTACCCGACCTACGATCAGTTCAAGCAGTGGTACGTGCAGACGTACAATAAGAGTCCTGACTAGGAATCCCAACCAGCGCAACGCCGAGTCTTTCGAACGAGATTGGCTCGGCGTTTTCTTTGGCCGGTCGAACCCGCGCCGCTTGGCGATCGCATTCGCCGCTTCGATCGCCATCCACGAAATCGCAGCGGGGACGATTCCCCGAAGCTCAACGACGGCGCCTCCGGATCGCGAGACCGTAACCCACGTGCAAGTCCTGCGGGTCGTCAGGCGCCCCGTCGTCAAACCGACGCAACAGCCGGTAGCGACGCCACTCCCGCTCTCAACGCCACCCCGCAAAGGCGTTCGTGAAATTGCGAACGCGGTTGAAGGCCGAACGGGTTCGCGACACGATCTGCCGGCGCCGTCTCGCCCGGCGGCAGCTCAACGCTACGGCGGTAAGCCGGTCTGGGATGTCGGTGCCGGCAGCGGTGCCGGACAGCTTGCTGCCGCGCAAACGGGGACCACTCTTGGTTCCGGTAGCGCCTCGGGCACACACGGAACCGGCAGCGGTCCCGCGACCGGCTCGGAACCGTGCGGCTTCGTCGAGTTTTCCGATCCGCATGGGAGCGCATTCGACCCTCGCACGCGCGGATTCTACGTCGATATCAGGATGCGGGTACAGTTCGCCGACGGCACGTCGCAATCGCTCGTTCTCGACTATCCGTGGTACTACGCGAGCGAGAGCGCCAATCCGTGGTCGGACGAAAACCTGCGCGATCCCAACTTCCCGACCCGTTTCCAACCCCCACCACAAAGCAAACTCGCAAACGAGCCGGAGTTAGTGCGATACGTGATGGATCACAGCACGGCCGAGGGTCTAGCGCTCCTGCGGGACTGCCCTAGCCCGGCTCCCTCGAGCTAACTGCTGCGCTGCCGGTCAGACTTTGAGCTCGACCTTCTCGAGAGCGCCTTTGGTCGGCACGACGTGATGGTTGAGGCGCAGTTCGGCCGGATCCATACCGAAGGCCAAGCCGAGCAGCTGCGGCAGATGAAAGATCGGAACGCCGATGTCTTTCTTCAGGACACGCGCGGCATCGGGCTGCTGGCCGTCCAAGTTGAGGTGGCAGAGCGGGCATGGCGTCACGAGAAGATCCGCGCCCTTCTCCTTCGCCTCCATGATGTGGTTGCCGCCCATCGCGAGCGCCTTGTCACGATTGAACGTGAGCATCGGGAAGCCGCAGCACTTCGTCGAGCCGCGATATTCGACCGGTTCGGCGCCAAGCAGTGCAATGAGCCGCTCGAGATAGGTTTTGCGCTCGGGGCGCTCCTTCAAACCAAGTGACTCTTCGGGTCGCAGAATGTAGCAGCCATAAAACGGCGCAATCTTTAGCCCGGTAAGTTTGCGCTTGATCGCCGCGGTCACGCGGTCGATGCCGATGTCTTCAAAGAGCATCCAGAGCAGGTGCTTGACCTTCGTGGTGCCGCCGTATTGAAAACCTTGACCGGCGAGGGTCGCATTCGCGCGATCCATCCGTTCCTTGTCTTGTTTGAGGTGATAATTATGATTCGACAGGACGCCTTGACAGGTGCTGCAAATCGTCATCAGATCGGCGCCTTCGGACTCCGCCATTGCGAGCGTCAAACCATTGAGCGCGTCGCCAAGTTGCGGGTTTTGCTCGCTCAAGACGCCGGCGCCGGTGCAGGGAGCCTCCGTCAGCTCTTTGAGCTCGAGGCCGAGCGGCTCGGCAATCGCCTTCGCGGAAACGTAGAGTTCCGGGCAAGCGCCTTTCGAGACGCAGCCGGGATAGAACGCAACTTTCACTTAAACCGTCCTCCGACGCGTTCGAAAATGGTCTTGATGCGATTGACTCCGGGTATTTTTTTGTGNNTTGGGCATCAGCGTCAGTTCGTTGAGACGCCCGCTCTCTCGGACCGATTCGGCAAAAGCGTCGGCGTGGCGCGTGCCGGCGTTGTGCGTGAAACCGGCATCGACCGCCATCTTTCGCAGTTTCAAAATTTGATCGAGCGGTGCGACGCCCTTGGGGCATTGCGTCACGCATTCGTAGCAATGCGTGCAGTCCCATATGCCGCCCGGTTTGCTGTACTCCGCCAGCCGCTCTTTCGTCTCGGCATCGCGCGGATCGCCGGCATAACGATAAGCCTGTGCGAGCGCTTGGGGACCCAAGAAATCCGGGTTGACGGCGAACGACTCGCAATCCATCAAACAGGCGCTGCAACTGATGCAGCTTACTTCCTGAATCAGCTCTTCCATCGACGCGTTGGAGACGCGATACTCTTCGTTCGGCGGCGGCACGGGCTGCTTGTTCTGCAGCCACGGCTTGACCGCCAGATGCTTGTCCCAGAACGGTTTCATATCGCAGACCAAATCGCGAATGATCGGCATCGACGGCGGCGACTCGACGCGCGTCTTTCCGTCTTTGGTAAAAGCCGACAGTTTGCTCTTGCAGGCGAGATGGGAGTGCCCGTTGATCCACATCGCGCACGAGCCGCAGATCGCGCTGCGGCACGCGCACCGAACGGCTAGCGACTGATCCTGATACTCTCGAATCGCGATCAGCGCGTCCAGCACCACGGCGTGCTCGGGAAGCTCGACGGTGTAGGTTTGATAGCGGCGCGCCGGCGACCGATCCCACGGCGCCGGAAACGGCGTGCCCGGTACTGCGTTCTCGGCGTACGTGCCCTCGGGGCTATATCGGCCGACTTCGATCGTAAACTGCATCAGTAGGTTCGCACCTCGGGCGTCCATTTAGTGATCGTGACGGGAATGTAGGAAAGCTCGGGTTCCTCTTCTCCGCGGCAGGTCAAGAGGATGTGCTTGAGCCACTCCGCATCGTTGCGCTCTGGGAAATCGGTACGCGTATGCGCGCCGCGGCTCTCCGTGCGCACGATCGCGCTGCGGACGATCGCCTCGCCGCAATCGAGCAAATAGCCCAGCTCGAGTGAGAACGTCAAGGCTTGATTGAACACGCGGCCCTTGTCGCCGACCGCGATCGTTTGATAGCGTCTCTTGAAACCTTGCAGCTTGTCGAGAGCCTCCTGCAAACCGGCCTCGTCACGGTAGAGCCCGACCAGCCTGTCCATCATCTGCGCGAGCTCGAGCCGCAACCCCGCGTTAGTTTCGCCAGTGTACGGGCGGCTAAGCAGTTCGCGCAAACGTTCTTGCTCGCTTCGCAGGAGGACTTCCCCGCCGGTACTGGCCGCCGTACGTTTTGCATAGTCGGCCGCGACCTTACCCGAACGGCGACCGAAGACGATCGTGTCGAGCAGCGAGTTGGCGCCGAGCCGGTTGCCGCCGTNNCCATCTGATAATGCATGCCGGGGCGAACGGGAACCGGATCCTTGACCATATCGATGCTGAGATAATCGAGCGCCATCTCGTGAATCTGTGGGAGTTTGCGCAGGATCACGTCGGGGCCGAGATGGCGCAAATCGAGCAAGACGTTTCCGTCGATACCGCGGCCTTCGGCGATCTCCGNNGCGGCAAGCTCCATTTTGTTGGGCGCGTAGCGTTTCATGAAGCGCTCGTCCAGCGAGTTGAGTAGATAGGCGCCCTCGCCGCGCGCCGCTTCGGTCATCAAGAAACCGCTGCCGGCCAGCGTCGTGGGATGGTACTGCACCATCTCCATATCCATCAGCGGCGCGCCTGCGCGATACGCCAGCGCGTATCCGTCGCCGGTGCAGATCAGTGCGTTCGTGCTCGGCTCGTAGAGCCGTCCTAGGCCACCGGCGCCGACGATCACGGCCTTAGCGCGCAACAGGTGCAGCTCGCCGGTGACCATCTCAAGCGCGACGAGCCCGCGACACGCGCCGTCTTCCATGTATAGCGCAGTCGCGTACCATTCTTCGTAAACCTTGACGCCGGCTTTGAGAATCTGATCGTAGAGCGTTACCAGCAGCGCCTGTCCGGTGATGTCGCCGACGAAGTAGGTGCGCGCCTGCGAAGCGCCGCCAAAGGCTCGCGTTCCGAGCTTGCCGTCGGGGCCCCGATAAAAAATTACGCCCATGTGCTCGAACTCGATGATGTCGCGCGGCGCTTCCTGACACATCACCTCGACGGCATCCTGGTCGGCAAGATAATCGCTGCCTTTGACCGTGTCGAAGGCGTGCGATTCCCAGCTATCCGTCTCGCCTATGGCCGCGTTGATGCCCCCCTGCGCAGCACTCGAATGGCTGCGGATCGGATGAACTTTCGTGACGATTGCCACGTCGGCACCGGCACGTGCCGCCTCCAGCGCAGCACGCATGCCGGCCAACCCCGCGCCCAAGACTACGACGTCGTGATCGGTGATCACCAGCCGGTAGTTTCCCGAAAAGAGTCGGCGCCATTCCGAACGCCTGTTCGATAAATTGGGTCGTGCATTTGGCTACGAAATCAAGGATAGGGCTCAGCCGGCGGTCCCGATATGCGTTTCGTAGCCGGCCTAGCCGCGGGTAGCAATCGTCGCAGTAAGCTTCCTGACTCACCACGTCAGGAGGCCCTCATGCTACAGAACGTTACGATCGCGCCCGCGCGCCGCTCCCTCGAGTTCGGCATCTACCGCGACGGCGACAACAATCTCGATGCGATACAGGAATCGACGCTCTCGCAGGCGTTGCGAACGAGCGCTCGCGACTCGCGCATCGAGTTCACGGTCGAAGACACGACGGCCCTTCGAACGCCCTTCAACAGAGCTGCGGCTGATAAGGTCGGTGGATTGCATACCGACGAGTACACAATCTCCGACGGCGACGTCGGCAACGTGCGCTCGGAGAAGGCTGCCGACATGAGCGATGAGGCGAACCTCGCGCGATTCGTGGCGCGCACCCTCGACAGCGCGCAGGCCAGCGGTGCAAAACAAACGTGGATCGATCTGGTCG
>PKWF01000215.1:0-1324 GCA_003133185.1 Vulcanimicrobiota bacterium
GTTCCAGGCGATGCGGCGCTGCGTCGATTCTTGCTGCGCCGTAAGCGAATCGATCCGTCCGTTGACTTCGCCGATGGCCGCATTGGTTTGGTTCAGTTGCTGCTGCAGATCCTGGTAGTGCAGGGTCGCCTCGCCAAGCTCGACGCGTTTGGCGTGCAAGCGCATCTGCAGCTGTTGCGCCCGCGCACGTTGCGCCGCGATGCGCTGCTCGATGGTCGGCCCGCTCGCCCCCGCGCTAGCCGGCAGCAGCGTTGCAGCGAGAATCAAACAGACGGCCCGGTGAAGCGTGAGACGCTTCACGTCCGTAAGTAGCGTCCGACGGAGATCCACGATGCGAAAACGCCGATCGCTACTCCGGTCAATATCAGTTGCGCGGCCAGAATGCGAGCGTCTACCGGCATCGCCGTGAGTTGGACCCACGGCAGTGCTTCGAGCAACCGAGGCCAGAGCGCGGCGCGCGCGCCGGCCAGCAATGCTAAGGCGACGAGCGCGCCGATCAGGCCGTCGAGCAAGCCTTCGCAGATGAACGGCAAGCGGATGTAGGTGTTGGTAGCGCCGACGAGCTGCATGATGGCGATTTCTCGGCGACGCGCGAAGACGGTCAGGCGAATCGTATTCGAGATGATAATGCTCGCAACGCCGACGAACGCCAAAATGAGCCCGATACCGACTCGACGGAGCACGCCTCCGAGTGCAAGCAAACGCTGGACGATCTTCTGCCCGTAAACGACGTTATCGACGCCGGTCAGACGACGCACCGTCGCCGCAACCGAGTCGACCTGTTCGGGCACGCGTACCCTGATTCGAAACTTGTCCGGCAGTGGATTCTCGGTCAGCAGTTCCGTGTCGATCGCGCCGCGGGTGCGCGCCCGAAGCTCCGCCAATCCCTGCTTCTTGGGAACGAACTGGGCCGAGGCGATCCGCGGATCTTTCGCGAGAAAAGCGCCGATCGCGGCGGCTTGCGCCGCCGTTGCATCGGGGCGCAGATAGGCCGAGATTTCGATCTGGTCCAGTAAGCGATTTCCNNAAGTTGCGCAACACCTCACCCAGAAAGAACTTGACCTTGCCCGAGTCCAAGATAATAGTACCCCCGCTCTTCGTCCGTAGTGATCCGGCCGTCTTCTAAGCGTACGACGCGCCGGCGCATCCGGTCGACGACGGCCTGGTTGTGCGTCGCAACGACGACGGTCGTTCCTTTGAGATTGATGCGCTGCAGGAGTGCCGTGATCTCCGTGGTGTTGACGGGATCCAAGTTTCCCGTAGGCTCGTCGCAGAGCAAGATCTTCGGATTATTGACCAGCGCTCGCGCGATGGCCGCGCGCTG
>PKWF01000215.1:1340-3351 GCA_003133185.1 Vulcanimicrobiota bacterium
TTGCGGCGTAAACGGTCGACGCGAATGCCGTCCACGACGATTTCGCCGGCCGTCGAGTTTGCTTCCCGGTAGAGCAATCGTAAGAGACTCGACTTACCGGTTCCGGAATGACCGACGAGGAAGACGAAGTCGCCCTTGCCGATCTCGAGGCTTACATTGTCCAGGGCGCGCACGCCATTGGGATAGACGAGCGAAACACCGCGCAGAGAGATCATCGCTGTGAGAGGAGTTTTTCGCAGGGTAGAGGCTATACCTTCGCCATGGACTTCGATTTAACCGACGAGCAGAAGGCGATTCAGGGCCTGGCGCGCGAGTTCGCGCGTGACGAGGTACGGCCGCGCGCAGAAGAGATGGATCGCAACGAGCGCTTCCCGTACGAGTTGCTTGCGAAGATGGCCGAGCTCGGATTTATGGGGCTGCCGTTTCCGGAGGAGTATGGGGGAGCCGGCGGGGACACGGTGAGCTACGCGCTGGCAGTGATGGAAATTGCGCGTGCCGACGCATCGACGGCCATAACGATGGCGGCTCACGTTTCCCTGGGTGCGACGCCCTTCTATCTTTTCGGCACGGAGGCTCAGAAGCAGCAGTATCTCACACCGCTCGCGCAAGGGAAGATGTTGTGGGGCTTTGGGCTCACCGAGCCCAGTGCGGGAAGCGATGCCGGCAACGTGCAGACCAAAGCGGAGCTGCGCGACGGGAAGTGGCTGATCAACGGCACGAAGGCTTTCATCACGAACTCGGGCACGGATATCAGCGGTGGTACGACGATTACGGCGGTGACTGGAAAGCGGCCCGATGGATCGCGCGAGATCTCGAACATCATCGTTCCGCAAGATACGCCGGGCTTCACGCGCAGCCGCAAATATCGCAAGATGGGGTGGCGCGCTTCGGACACGCGCGAGCTTTCCTTCGCCGATGCGGAAGTCCCCGAAGAGAACCTGCTCGGCCCGCGGGGCGAGGGGTNNCCTACGCGAAGGAACGGCACGCTTTTGGCAAGCCGATTTCCAAGTTTCAGGCGATCTCGTTCAAGCTCGTCGACATGCTCACGCAGATCGAGCACGCGAAACTGATGATGCTCCGTGCGGCCTGGGAGAAGGATCGAGGGCGTGAGTACGTCGCGGCGGCCAGCTTTGCGAAGCTCTTCGCCGGAGAGCTGTCGCATCGCGTGGTGAACGAGGCGCTGCAAATCCACGGCGGGTACGGCTTCATGGACGAATATCCGATCTCGCGCATGTACCGCGACCAGAAAATCAACGAAATCGGAGAGGGCACCAACGAGGTCCAGCGCCTGATTTTGGCACGCTTGATGGGCCTGTAGCCGAGCTTGCCGCTCGCCTGAATTGCGGTTTTCGGATAGCCGCCGAGGCGAGGTTGCGGTAGGCTAGCCAGTAGCACAAAGAACAGACAACAGACAGAGGAGATATTTTCTTGAAACGTCTTGCTACTTCATTAATTTGCGGTTTCGCAATTGCAGCGCTGGCCATCGCGCCGGCGATGGCGGCCCCGCCGAATCTCACCGGAACCTGGGCAGTTCAGCAGACCGGTGCGAACGGCACCACGAACGGGACCATCACCGTAACCCAGTCGGGGATGGGCATCGTCGGCATGAACGCCAAGACCGGAAACGGATATACCGGTTCGTTCGTCAACGACACGCAGATCAACGGAAAATGGCACGGTCCGGGCGGCGCCGGTTGGCTGACGATTTACGTCAGCCCCAACGGCCATAGCTTTAACGGTACCTGGGGCTACAACGGACGTCCCTCTAACGGATCGTTCATCGGCAACAAGGTCCTGCCGCCGTCCCCGATTACCGCGGCCGGAAAGTGGACGCTGATCGGTGCCGGTAACGCCGGCGGCTTCATCGGCCCGATGACCTGCAAGGAGTCGGGACCAACGGTCGTCTGCCACGTCGGCGCCGTCATCGTTATTAACGGTAAGTTCCGGACGAAGGACAAGGTTAGAGCGACGTGGGTTGCGCCGACTGGCTCGGGCTGGTTCTCGTTCTGGT
>PKWF01000110.1 GCA_003133185.1 Vulcanimicrobiota bacterium
GCGCTCGGCCACGTCTCCGAAGAGGAGTACGACCGCATCGTCGTGCCCAAAGACATGACGTCGCCGCACTAACGCCAAGCGGTGCCCGGTGCCGTCGGCCTATAACTGCCGCCAAACCAGGGTGCCGGCGGCGATGACCAAGGCGACCGCCACGACGANNAAGCCGCAGCGAGAGCCGCGCACCGATGGGGCCGCCCAGCAACCCGCCTGCTACGAGCGGCACGACGTCGCGCGCGACGATGTCGTGCTGCAATGCGTGCACCGCGAGCCCGACCGGTGAGGTAAGAAGGATCGCGAAGTGGGAGGTCGCGCTGATCGCGTGCGCCGGCAGCTCCGAGAAGTACAGGAACGTCGGCACCAACACGATGCCGCCGCCCAAACCGAAGAGGCTCGAGAAGATTCCCACGACGAATCCCAAACCAAGCGCGGCGCGATACGACATGCCCTTGATCTTCGCGACGCGATCGTGCTCGATTCGCCCCGCCATGCGACGCTCCGCATTCCACGCCATATCGATCGCCACGGCAACCAGCAGCACCGCGAGGATCGTGTCGAAGAGCCGCGCCGAGATGTGAACCGACGCGATCGCCCCGAGAATGCTGCCCGGCAAGCCGCCGGCGGCGATCAGCAGGCCGATCTTTAGGTGGACGCGTTTTTGCAGCAGATAGGTGAAGGCGCCGCTGGCGCTGTTGGCGACGATGAGGACGAGCGACGTACCCGCCGCGTAGGCCGGCGAAAACCCTAAGAAGAGACGCAGTATTGGGACCAGGATAAAACCGCCGCCGAGACCTACCATCGAGCCGAAGATGCTCGCGACGAAAGCGGCGGCGAAGAGCTCTAGCGCAAAACGCAGATTGTCAGGCCACTAGCTCGAGCGGCCGATGTAGCGACGATCCCGCGTATCGATTTTAATGACGTCACCTTCTCCGACGAAGAGCGGCACGTTGACCGTGGCGCCCGTCTCGAGTTTGGCCGGCTTCTGCACGTTCGTCGCGCTGTCGCCTTTAAAGCCCGGATCCGTCTCGACGATCCGCAGCTCGACGTGGGCGGGCAGGTCGACGCCGATCGGCACTCCGTCATGAAACTGCATGTCGACGACCATGCCGTCTTTCAAGAAATCGGCTGGATCGCCGATGAGATCGCGCTGCAGGGTGANNGTTTTCGAAGCTTTCCTGATCCATGAAATGGTAGCCGTCGGCGTCGTTGTAAAGCATCTGCATTTGCCGGTTGTCCACGGTGGCGCGCTCCAGCTTTTCGCCCGCGCGAAAGGTACGTTCCAAGGTCGTCCCGGTTTTGACGTTTTTCATGCGGGTGCGAACGAAGGCCGATCCTTTTCCCGGTTTGACGTGCAGAAACTCGATGACGGTCCAGAGTTGCCCGTCCACGACGATGGTCACGCCGTTGCGAAGATCGTTTGACGAAATCATGAGCTAGGCTTCGAAAGGCGAATCGGACTCTCCGCTCCGGCGCGTAAGCGCGCGATATTTTCGCGGTGCTTGAATAAGATCAGCACGGCCGCGAAGATGCCGTAGGCCGTCTCGGGGAGCGACCCGGTGAAGATCCAAAGCGCTANNGGCCAACAGAGCGCAAAAATGGCTCCGAACGAGGTCGCGACGCCTTTCCCTCCGCGAAATCGCAACCATGGCGAGTAGCAGTGGCCCAGTATCGTGCCGGTCGCGACGAGTGAGGCGATGATCTGTCCACTCGGCGGGAGCCCCGGAGTATCCAAGAACCCGTTGAAAACGTTGAGCGCCAAGAGGGTCGGAACGAATCCCTTGAGCGCGTCGAGCAGCAGCACGACTGCGGCGCCGCGCATTCCCAGCGCGCGCAGCGCATTCATCGCGCCGATGTTGCCCGAGCCCTGTCTGCGGATATCCGTGTGGAAGAAGAGGCGGCCCACGAGATATCCGAACGGAATCGAGCCGACGAGGAACGCAGCGATGAAGACGCCGATCACGATCGCGATAACGATTATCAGCATGCCGATTGCCGTCGACTCGGGAATCCCTACGTCCACTACTCTGCCTCCTCTCGCTCCCGGCGCGGACGAAACTCGAGCGTGAGCGGAATCCCCTCAAACTTGAAATGTTGGCGGATGACGTTCTCCAAGAATCGCTTATAATGCCCTTGCACGAGATCGGGGTCGTTGCAGTGAAAGACGAAGACCGGCGGATGCGTTCCAGGCTGCGACGCGTAATAAATTCGCAGCACTCTGCCCGAGGAGACGGCCGGCGGATGCGTAAGGATGGCACTGCGGACGACGACGTTGAGCTGCGCGGTTGGAATGCGCCGGTCGAGATTCTCGGCAAGCTCGACGACGATCGGCATGAGGCTTCCTAAGCGCCGCTCGGTTTTCGCGGAGAGAAACGTGATCGGAGCGAAGGGCGCAAATGGAATCTGTTCTCGAACGGCGCCGGTCAGATCGCTGCGAGTATAGTCGCCACCCTGTTCGCGAACGAGGTCCCACTTATTGCCCACGACGATTAGGCCTTTGCGCTCCTCGATGGCAATGCCGGCCAGGCGGCGCTCCTGCGTCATGATTCCGACCATGGCGTCGAAGACGAGTATCGCGATATCGCATCGCGCGATTGCATTCAGCGACCGAAGTGCAGCGTAATATTCAATCGCACCGTGCGCGTGCTGTTTCTTGTGCACGCCCGCGGTGTCTACCAGCCGATAGGCTCGATCGCCCCAGCGAAACGGCGTGTCGATCGCGTCCCGCGTCGTGCCGGGCGTCTGAGAAACCAGCGTGCGTTCTTCTCCAAGCAGGGCGTTGACCAGCGAACTCTTTCCGACATTGGGGCGCCCAATTACGGCCAGGGCGAGTTCTCCGTCGGCCGGGGCTTCGTCCGTTCGAGCGGGCAGGAGGTCGACGATCCGATCGAGCAGGTCGCCTGTCCCCTCACCGTGGATCGCCGAAACGGCGACCGGCTCGCCGAATCCGAGCCTCGCAAACTCCGCATGAACCGCCGCGGCGGCGCTGGGCGATTCGGCCTTGTTTGCAACCAGAACCATCGGGCGCCGCTTGCGCCGAAGGATCGCCGCCACGTCGTCGTCGAGCGGATGAAGGCCGGTCTGGGCGTCGACGACCATGACGACGACGTCGGCTGCATCGGCCGCGGCCTCCGCCTGGCGGCGAGTCGCGTCGGCGAGTTCGAGGCCATGCGCCACATCGGCGCCGGGGTCGATGCCCGCGGTGTCGACGAGGCTAAAAGTTCGTCCGCGCCAGTCGGCGAGTGCGTAGAGGCGATCTCGCGTGACGCCGGGCGTGTCCTCGACAATCGCCAGCCGGCGGCCGATCAGGCGGTTGAAGAGGGCGCTCTTGCCGACGTTCGGACGCCCGACGATCGCAACGGTGGCTGGATTTAGCACGGCACCTCATTTCTCAATACGACCGAGCGACACCCACAGGGGCCGGAATGGCCCAGGCGCCACGCGAAGTGCGAAAAGACGGATGCCTAGTATTTACATCGAGACTTTCGGCTGTCAGATGAATGAAGCCGACTCCCGGTATATCGCAGAACGCGCGACCTCGGCGGGCTATAGCGTCGCTTCGGCCGCCGAGGAAGCGAACGTGATCGTGCTCAACACCTGCACGGTTCGCGATAACGCGGAGCGCCGCGCGTACGGCCGTATGAACCATCTCAACGCGCTCAAGCGTGTCGACCCCAGTCTGCGTCTGGTCGTCACGGGTTGTTTGGCCGAACAGGATCGCG
Source organism: Vulcanimicrobiota bacterium (assembly GCA_003133185.1). Lineage (GTDB taxonomy): Bacteria > Vulcanimicrobiota > Vulcanimicrobiia > Vulcanimicrobiales > Vulcanimicrobiaceae > Cybelea > Cybelea tyrphae. The sequence continues at coordinate 3,717 of PKWF01000110.1, forward strand.
ACCGCATGAAGAAGCTCGCACCGCACGTCGATGCGATCTTCGGCACGCGAGAGCTCGCGGAGCTTGGCGACCAGCTCGCTGCGTGGCAGCCCAACTTCGACGACGTGGACTTCAGCGACGATCGCGCCCTGCTTACGTCGCTGGGGGGCACTGGCGACGCTGTAAGCGACGCATTTTCGCACCTGCGCGCCTTCGTCACGGTGCAGCGCGGTTGTTCGTACTACTGCACGTTCTGCATCGTGCCGCACGTTCGCGGCCGCTTCGATCACCGGCCCCCAAACGCGATCCTCGACGAGACGCGGGAACGCATTGCGCAAGGCGCGCGCGAAGTTGTTTTGGTCGGCCAAACGGTCAACGCGTGGAACGATCCGGCAAGTGGCGAGGACTTTGGCGATCTCTGCCGGTCGATCGCAGTCCTGCCCGGCCTCGAGCGACTCGGCTTCATCTCCCCGCATCCCAAGGATTTCACGGAGAAGATTCTCGACGATCTCTGCAGCCTCGAGCAGCTCAATCCGCGCATTCACCTTCCGCTGCAATCCGGCAGCGACGCGCTTCTGCGGCGCATGAATCGAAAGTACACGTTGGCGCAGTTTGACGGGATCGTGCAATCGATCCGGCGCCGCCTGCCGGAGTGCGCGATCACGACCGATTTAATCGTCGGCTTTCCGGGCGAAACCGCGAGCGACTTCCAGGCGACGCTCGACTACGTGCGTTCGGGCGTTTTCGCCAACGCCTTTAGCTTTATCTATTCGATTCGNNTGCGCGTTTTGATCGGTGGCGACTCGAAGAAAGACGCGAGCCGGTTGACCTCGAAGGCGCTCGACAACGTGACGGTCGTCGCGCCAAAACCGGCGGATTATCCGTACCCGCAGACGCCCTGGCTCGACGTTGCGATCGAAACTGCGCACGTTTGGGGCTGCACCGGCACGGTGGTCGGGCGTGCCGCCCGCTTTGCCGATGCGGGAATGCCGGTTATACGGCCGCTGCTCGATCTGATCGCTTCGGCGTAACGCGTGCGTCACTCCGGCTTCGCGCTCGTTCCGATCCTGATGCTCGTGCTCGGCGCCTGCAACGGCAATCTCGCGAACCTGCCGGCCGGCAACGGCGCGCCGCGCGCGGCTGAGACCGGGTCGAGCGCGACGGAGTTCGTGGGCTTTTGGGAATCGTGGTCGGATACGAATCGCCAGGACGCATTTTTCCGCTTAGGCAGCGTGCCCGGCGCGGTCACGACGGTGGACGTTGCATTCAGTCTGGCCGACGGCAACGCGATATCGCCCCCGCAAAACACGTATCCGCTGCGCCCCGGCGCAAAGCGGATCCACGCCCACGGCGACAAGGTGCTGCTCTCATTCGGTGGAGCGACGTCGTCGTTCGATATTACCGACGCCGATCTTTTCGCTCGCAATTTACGGAAGTACGTCAAGGCGAATCCCAAGCTCTACGACGGCTTCGATTTCGATGACGAGGTCATTCCGGCCAACGGGCAGCAACAGCTCATCGACGTGCTCGAAGCCGTGCGACAAGCGTTCCCGGCGGCGGTAATTTCCTTCGACGCGTTCATCGACGGCGCCGATCCGGGAGCGGGCAGCGGCCACCAGGGCGAAGACATCGCCATCATCGCGCAAGCGGGATCGGCGATCGACTACGTCAACGTCATGGCCTACGACCAGTATGGCTGGAAGCCCTCGAACCATCCGAACTGCAGCTACGCGCAGGGATCGCGCGACGATTGCCGGCTCGACGTTNNCCTCCGGTTACGGCAGCGACGTGGAACGCTTGGGCTATCGAGGAATCATGATTTGGGATCTCGATCTCGACAATCCCCAATCGCCGCCGAACGGTACGGGACATCCCAAGGGTACCTACGTCCGGGCCGTTTCGAAGGCGCTGGGAACGTAGTGTCCGAGGCAGGGCACTAACGCTGGCCAAGTACTCGCCGATGCTCGAGCAGTACTTTGGGATGAAGACCAGGCATCCCGAAGCGATTCTGCTCTCGCGCGTCGGCGATTTCTACGAAGCGTATGGCGACGATGCCGAAACCATCGCGCGAGCGCTGCAGATCGCATTGACGAGCAAAGAGGCCGGTGCCGGTCAACGCGTGGCAATGGCCGGCGTCCCCCACCACGCGCTCGCGGGCTATCTCGCGCGGCTCGTGAAGCAGCGCTTCATCGTCGCGCTCGCCGAACAACTGGAAGTTCCGCAACCGAACCGGCTCGTGCGGCGAGATGTCGTGCGTCTGGTAACGCCCGGAACGCTGATCGAGGACCAGTTACTCGACGGTAAAGAGAACAACTATCTGGCCGCGATGGCGACGGCGGGTGAAACCTTCGCGATCGCCTACGCCGACGTCTCGACTTGTTACTGCGCCGCCACCGCAATCGCCGGCGATAATGCGTACGACGAGCTGCTCGCGGAGCTGGCCCGCATAGCACCGGCGGAGATCGTTGCCGACGTTCCCTCCGAGATGCGCTCTGCCGTCGCGATGGCCGTCGAGGCGGCCGGCGCGCGCTTGGCTACACCTGC
>PKWF01000307.1:0-14239 GCA_003133185.1 Vulcanimicrobiota bacterium
AGAACGATTGCCGCTGCTAAAAGGCCAAGGCGAACTTGAGAATGTGACACCATCAGGGATTCTCCTTAAAGTAGGCGAGGAAGTAAGCGTTAATTGAGTCTAGCGGTTGTTTGTTAAGATTAGTTTAAGTCGGATTCTTACAACCTTATCCGTATCGGCCGGTGATGTAGTCCTCGGTNNAAGAAAGCGGTATTGTCGCTAATACGGGCCGCCTGCTGCATCGAATGGGTGACGATTACGACCGTGTATTCCTTTTTCAAGGCTTCGATCAGGTCTTCGATCTTGCTCGTCGCAATGGGGTCGAGGGCCGACGCGGGCTCGTCCATGAGAATTACTTCGGGATCCACGCCCAAGCAGCGGGCGATGCAAAGACGCTGCTGCTGACCGCCCGAGAGCGCCATCGCCGAACGGTCGAGACGGTCTTTAACCTCATCCCATAGAGCGGCGCGGCGAAGACTGCGCTCGCAGATCTCCAGCAGGGTTGCCTTATCGGTCTGCCCGTGAATGCGCGGGCCGTATACGACGTTATCGAAGATCGACTTTGGAAATGGATTCGGCCGCTGAAAAACCATGCCGATGCGATACCGAATCGTAACGGGATCGATCTCGGGAGCGTAGATATTCCGGTTGTCGAGCAGCACCCGGCCTTCGACGCGCGCGCCGGGAGTCAAGTCGTGCATGCGATTGAGCGCGCGAATAAAGGTCGACTTGCCGCACCCCGACGGGCCGATCAACGCCATCACCTGATTCACCGGTACGGCCAGCGAAGCGTTCTTGATGGCCTGAAAGGACCCGTAGTAAACGTCGAGATTCTCGACCTTGAGCTTCGCGCCGGTCGAAATCGCGGCTGCCTCGGCGGTATCGGCGAACATCGGGTTGGCTTGTTCGTCGCTCGTCAGAGGATGCCCGTCTCAAGAGCCTTCGCGCTTGATGCGCATGATCGGCAACCGGATCGTAAATGCCGTGCCGCGCCCGAGCATGGATTCGGCCGAAATCGCGCCGTTGTGAGCGTCGACGATTCCCTTGACGATAGCCAACCCCAGCCCCGCGCCGCCGGTGCCGCGGTTTCGCGACCGGTCCACGACGTAAAAGCGCTCGAAGATATGAGGAAGGTCTCGATATGGAATCCCGTCCCCGGTGTCGCGTACGCGCAGCACCGCATCGCTATCGCGCGCATCGATCTCGACTCGAATGCGCCCCCCCTCCGCAGTATGACGCAGCGCGTTATCGATGAGATTGACAAAGACTTGCGACAACCGGTCGGGATCCGCTTCGACGCGAACCGGGCGCAGCGCCGCCAACTCGAGCGAGACGCCTTTATTCGATGCCTGCTGCTCGAAGGAGGCCACGATCGGGCGAGCGACTTCTTCCAGGTCGACGTCGCGCAAAGCAAGCTGAAGCTGCCCGGACTCCGCGCGTGCCTGTTCGAGTAACTGTCCGACGAGCGCTGTCAAACGGTCGACCTGTGCGAGAGCCTGCGGTACGAAAAGCTCGCGCGCTTCCTGTTCGGGAGCCTCGAGCACCGTCTCCAACATCAGCTTGATCGAAGAAAGCGGCGTCCGCAACTCGTGCGAGACGTTGGAAAGAAACTCTTTACGCGCGCGGTCGAGCCGCGTGAGGGCCGTCTGATCGTCGGAGAAGACCACGACGCGGCTCGATTCCTGGTTCTCTTCGGTCAACGGATAAACCGAAACGCGATAGGTCCGCGCGATCCTGGCTCTCGTCAGCATCAACGGGGCGACCGAGCCTTCGCCCTTCAGCGCATCGGCGATCCGTCGCTCCAACTCGACGTTGGGAACCGCTTCGATGATGTGAAGCGCGATCGCGCGTTCCGGGTCGAAACCAAAGGTCGCTCCCGCCGCGGCGTTTGCAAACTCGACGTGGCAGGCGCGGTTGACGATAATGACGCCGAGCGGCAACGCTCGCACCAAAGGCGCGAACGTGCTTTCGATCGGCACCGGAGGCACGGGAGCCTGCGGCGGCGTGGGATCTGGCGGCGACCCGTGACGGGTGGTGCGAACTCGTCCGATCGTGAGCCCGGCGACGATGCCGGCGACCAGCGCCAGNNGAGTCTTCCTCGATCTTTTCGCGAAGCCAGCGAATATGGACGCTGACGGTTTGCTGCTCGCCCTCGAAATCGTAGCCCCAGACCTTATCGAGCAGCGTCTGTCGCGTCACGACGCGACCGTGATTCTCCATCAGGACGCGAAGCAGTCCGAACTCTTTGGGCGCGAGAGCAACCCCTTTGCCTCGAACCGTTAGCTGTTGGCGCGACGGATCGAGAACGATCTCGCCCAGGGCGATCGCTTCGTCGTGTCCCGGCGCAACGGAGCTCTGACGGCGCAAGCGCGCCTTCACGCGGGCGAGAAACTCGTGAAGGGCAAACGGCTTGGTGACGTAGTCGTCGGCGCCCAACTCGAGTGCCAAAACCTTGTCGATCTCCTGATCCTTCGCGGTCAGCATAATGATCGGGACGGGACTAAACTTGCGAATCTCCTTGCAAGCTTCGACCCCGTCGAGCACGGGCAGCATTATATCGAGCACGATCAGATCCGGTTGCTCGCGCTGCGCCATCGCAATTGCCGTGCGACCGTCGCCGGCGGTAACGACGGCGTAGCCGCTGCGTTCGAGATTGAAGCGCAACGTTTGTAAGATCGCGGACTCGTCGTCCACGACGAGAATCTTCTTGTTGAGTTCCGGGCCCTTCGTCGACGCGCCTCGCGGCGGCTTAAGCTCCTGAATTGCAGTCATAGGCTTTTGCGATCGCGCTNNGGCATGGGGAGGTTTGCGGCCCTCGCCGCGTCGAGTGCTGCCGCGACGTCTTTGCGGAGGAGATCCAGCGCAAAACCGCCCTCGAACGTGCCCGCCAGCCAGGTTTTCGGCAGCCATTTTTCGAGAACGTAGTTTGACGCCGTAGCCGAGGCCAGCACCGCGCACACTTCTCCGAGGTCGGCGCCCGCTTCTCTTGCAAAGACGAGCCCTTCGACGTTTGCGATCATGACGTTTGCGATTATGATTTGGTTAACGAGCTTGACGGTCTCACCCATGCCAACCGGGCCCAAGTGATGCGGCACACCCATCGCGCACAGCACCGGCTTCGCTCGCTCGAACGCGGCCGGGGAACCTCCGACCATAATGGTCAGCGTGCCGTCGGCCGCACGAACCGGACCACCGCTCACCGGCGCATCTAAGAACTCAACCTCTCGCCCCGCAAGACGCTCCGCAAACCGGCGCGTCGCCACCGGCGAAATCGTCGACATATCGATCACCATCGACCCGCGCGCCGCGCCGGCTTCGACCCCCCGCGGTCCAAAGAGCGCCTCCTCGACCTGCGGCGCATCCGGCACGCAGAGAACGACCACTTGCGAGCCGGTCGCAAGCGATGCCGGATCTTCCGCTTCGATCACGCCGTCGGCGCGCAACCGTTCCAGTGCGTCGCGGCGTCGGTGCGCGCACGCCGTCACTTCGAATCCGGCTCGGCGCAACGAACGCGCCATGGGTTCGCCCATCGCTCCAAGTCCGATGAACCCGACCCGCGCAATCACGTGCGGCCTTTTGGTCGCCGCCTCAGGATAACCTTCGCGGTAGCATACACGACGTGCCCGAGGATTACGGCCTAGACCTGCCTTAGGAGTGGGCTAGAGCTTCCTGAGCGCAGTTACTGCATTTATAACCGACGGCGCCGCCGTGGTCTTGCGGCACCATTTGGTCGCGCGGGCCGCGGCGACCGCATTGCGCGCATGCGAAGGTCTGTGAGCCGGTCGTCTGCGTGGCGAACGCCTTGCTCGTGGCGACTTCGCGGCGTTTCGCCAAGTAGAACGCGAGATAGATCGCGACGCCGACGACCCACGGCGCCCAGGCAAAGAACGTATCGAAAGTGTCGCTGGATATTGTCGGGTTCATGCCTTCTTGAAGTAGTCCGCGTTAATAGCGGTATAGTTCTGCCACTTTTCCGGAACGTCGGAATCGGCAAAGATCGCTTCCACCGGGCATGCCGAAACGCACGCGCCGCAGTCGATGCAGACCTCGGGATCGATATACAGCATCTCGTCTTCGTCCTTGCCGTGGATGCAATCGACGGGACAGACGTCCACGCACGACTTGTCTTTGGTGCCGATGCACGGCTCGGTGATGATGTAGGTCATAGGCGTTGCGCTTCCAGCGACGAACCGTGGCGCCCTTCAGACGGAGGATCGACCTCTGCGAAACACGCGCAGCAGGTAGAGGAGAACGACCGCGCCGATGAACGAGCAGACCAAACTCGGAAGGCTGAAGCCGTTCACGTCCACGTGGCGGAGCGGGCCGTACAGCCAGGCGCCGATCGCCGCTCCGACAATGCCGACGAACACATCGGTCAACACGCCTCCCGGTGGATCTCCAGGGATGATCCAACGGGCAACGAGGCCCACGAGCAAGCCAAGAACGATCCAGAAGGCCACTGCACCGAGCACTCCATTCCCCCTTGCTGCGCCGGCCCAAGCGCTCTCGTCAAAGCCTAACAGGTGGAGAGCGGCCGAGCGATGGATTCAACGGGATTATGAAGCGTACTTTCCTTTGCCTGCTCGCCCTGCTCTTTCTTACCGGCAGCTTCGCCGCGGCGGCACAACCCGGAATTACCGAAATAACAACGGTGGGTACCGGAAGCGTCTCCTTGCCGCCTGATACCGCGACGGTCGTGGCAATGGTCGAGACCAACGCACCGAGCGCGAGCGATGCCTCATCACAAAGCAATCAAATCTACGACCACGTCGTCGCCGCACTTGCGAAGTTGGGAATCGCCCGGGCAGACATCGCACTTTCGTACTATAACGTGCGTTACAATCCGCGACCTCCGGTGGTCTCCGCAGATATGTCGGGCGAGCGATTCGGCTATACAGTCAGCCGTTCGTTCAAGGTTAAGGTGCGCAGAATTGGCGCAGCCGGAGCCGTTACCGATGCTTGCATCGACTCTGGAGCCACGTCCATCACCGGCGTCTTTTTTGGTTTATCCAATTCGGACGCGGCCCGCGCACAAGCGATAACCAAGGCCGTCGCCAACGCGCGCGGCGACGCCGAAGCTCTTGCGCGCACCGCGGGCCTGCGAATCGTCTCGACCAAGAGCATGGGGCTCGGTGACGGTGGTTTCGTCGGTCCTCAAGGGATCGTTGCACGGGTCGAGACCAGAGCAGCCACCCCAACGGACCTCGACCAATCAAACGTCGACGTGAGCGTCTCAGTCAAGGTCGTCTTCATTGCAGAGCCCTGAGCTTCACCAAGCGGCGAAACTTGCCGATTCGGTTTTGAGTAGACTTCGGCAATGAACGGCTTATGTGAAATTTGCGCGAACCGGCCCAGCACGGTCTCCCACGGCGGACGACGGCTCTGCGGCATTTGCGCCCAAAGGCGAACTGCCGCTAACGCGTTACCTTTTGTCGGCGCCGCGCTGGCCGCCGCAGGTCTGATCGCCGGAAGCGCGCTGCTTGCCGAAAAACTGCAGGGTCGAGAGAGCGATTCGCCACTCGAAGGGCTGGGCAAGCGACTTCGCGGCGGAACGCCGACGTTGGCGGCTTTTTCGCGCGACCTCACGCAGCTCGCACGCGAGGGGAAACTCGATCCAGTAATCGGACGCGACCGCGAGATCGAGCGAGTCACCTCTATTCTGGCGCGTCGCAGCAAGAATAATCCGTGCCTGGTTGGAGAGCCAGGCGTTGGAAAGACTGCCGTCGTCGAGGGACTGGCCCAGCGGATCGCCGCCGGAAACGTCCCGGCTGCCTTGAGCAACAAACGTCTTCTCGCGCTTTCGTTAGGTACGCTCGTTGCCGGAACGAAATATCGCGGCGAGTTCGAAGGTCGGGTCAAACGCATTCTCGAGGAAGTAAAGCGTAGCGCTCGCGACGTCGTGCTCTTTATCGACGAGCTGCACACATTGGTCGGCGCCGGTGCTGCCGAAGGCGCCCCCCTCGATCTGAGTTCGATGATCAAACCGGAACTGGCGCGCGGCGACCTGCAGTGCATCGGCGCCACAACGTTCGACGAATACCGCAAGCACGTCGAGTCGGACCCAGCACTCGAGCGGCGATTCCAGCCGGTCATGGTCGAGGAGCCGAGCATCGAGCAGACGACCGAAATTCTTCGAGGCCTGCGCGAGCGGTACGCGCAGCACCATCGCGTCACCATTACCGACGATGCGATCGAGACGGCTGCGCAGCTCTCGGCACGCTACATCGCCGATCGGTTCTTGCCCGACAAAGCGATCGATCTGATTGATGAAGCGGCCGCATCGGTCGCACTTGCAAACAAAGGAGCCGTCGAGTTGCCTCCCGTCACGACGGCCGACGTCGCGGCCGTCGTGACTCGTTGGACCGGAATCCCGCAAGCAGCATTGACCGAGTCGCAAACCAATCGTCTATTGGAGCTCGAGACCTTGCTTTCCAAGCGCGTCATCGGTCAGGAGCGCGCGATTGCCGCCGCTTCGAACGCGATCCGGCGCGCGCGCACCGGTCTCCACGATCCGCGCAAACCGCTTGGAACGTTTCTCTTTCGCGGCTCCAGCGGCATAGGGAAGACCGAGTTGGCCAAAGCGCTCGCCGAAGCACTCTTCGGGAGTGAGGCCGCATTGGTACGCATCGATCTCTCAGAGTTTACCGAGTCGCACGGAGTTTCCAGGCTGCTCGGGGCACCCCCCGGTTATGCCGGACACGACGAAGCGGGTCAGCTTACCGAACCGGTCCGCCGGCGGCCGTACTGCGTCGTGCTCTTTGACGAGATGGAAAAGGCCCATCCGGAGGTTGCGGCAATTCTTCTGCAGATTCTCGACGAAGGGCGCGTCACCGACGCGAAAGGCCGCGCGATCGACTTTCGCCACGCGATCATCATTCTAACGACGAACCTCGAAGAGGACGAGCTCGGAATTGCTCTGAGGCACGAGCTGCTCGATCGAATCGAAGAGATCGTTCCATTCGAGGAGCTGGGTATTTCGCAGATTGAGGCGATCGTAACGATCCACGTCGACGCCCTCGCGCAGCGGCTGGGCGCGCGCAACGTTACGCTCGAGCTATCCGACGAAGCAAAGCTCTATCTCGCGCGCGTTTCTATGGGCGCGGGCAGCGGAGCCCGCTACGTCGCGCGAACGGTCTCGCATTACGTTTCCACGCCACTTTCCACCGCGCTGCTACGCGGCGAGCTGCGTGACGGATCGGCCGCGCGCGTGACGCTTGACGGCGACGCCCTGCAAGTCCGAGCGGCCTAGGAGCCTAGGGGATAACCGCGGTCGCGGCATTGGTCGCCGGCGAGAGCGCGAGTGCGAGCGGGAGACTTATGCCGTTCCCCAGCGTCGTCCACGAGCCGCTCGCGTATGGCGGCACATACACCGTAACCGTATTGTTGCCGTAGTTGGCGACGTAGAGGTTGCCAAGCGCGTCGATCGCCAGGGCGACCGGCTGGCTTTGGCCGCCGACGATCGTGGCCGGCGGGTTGGCATAGGGTGCGACGTACTCCGTCACGGTGTTCGCGCCTTGGTTCGGAACGAAAAGATTGGCCGAGCCGTTCAAACCGATCGCACCTTGCTCGTTCACACCATCCGTGATCGTCGCAATCGGCGCGCTTCCACCGGCAAACGGCGGTGAGTACTCGACGACTGAGTTCGGCGTCGAATTGAGATTTGCCACGAAGAGATTTCCCCGGACGTCAAGCGCGAGAGAGTTTGGGGCGTTGAGCCCCTTCGAGATCGTGGTCTGCGCTGCGACATAGGGCGGTGCGTACTGCGTCACGGTGTTCGCCGCTTCGTTGACGACGAAGAGATTGGAGCTCGAGTCGAGCGTGATGCCGACCGGATCGTTGATTCCGGATGAGATAGTCTCCGCCGGCTGTCCGTTGTAGGGTGGCGAGTACATCGTCACGGTATTGCTTCCGCTGCCATTAGCGACGAACAGATCTCCCCGCGAGTCGATCGCTAACGCCTGCGGATGGTTCACGCCATTGCTGATCGTCGTCGGCGCGGTGTTGTACGGCGGTGCGTATTCGGTCACGCTCCCGGGTTGATCCGCGACGAAAAGATCGCCGGCCGAGTCGAAGATCAGCGCCTGCGGATTCGTAACTCCGTTTTGCACCGTGGCCACCGGAAGGCTTTGGCCGTTGACGTAGAGCGTGACGTCGTTCGCATTCGAATTTGCAACTGCCAGAACTTGGCGCACGTCGACGTGGACAGTATTGCCGCAGACGGCGCTCGGCTGCGAGCAGGGATTCGCCGGCCCAACATAAGCGGCCGTCGCCCGCAGAAGAGCCGAGGTTGTGTTGCCGACGCCGTTCGGCGTTACGTAGAACAGGTTCGGTGCAGTGGTCGACGGTTGCGTGATGCCGACCGGAAGCGCGCCTCCAGACTGAGTCAACGTAAAGGTTGCGGGCGCGTTGCCAACGATGACGTTTTGGTTTGCATCGAACGCTTCGACGAGCAGCGGGTGGCGGCCGGAACCATAGAGATCGATTCCACCTTGCGCGTTCTGCGTGCTCAGCGAAGACGCCGGAACGACTGCGACCTGTGCGGCGATACCGCTCAGAGTGACGCCAAAGACGTTCTGTCCGTTGGGCGTCACCGTAAAAGCGATCGCCGTCGAAGCGGCGGTGTTGGCGACTCCGATGGTCCCCACGTAGGTTCCGGAGGGCAGAGCGAGCGTCAGTTGGCAACTCGTGCCGCCGGCCGCGGGCGAGCAGCCTCCAGCGTTCGGTCCGACCGCTAGCGTTTGGCTGATTGCCGCCGGGCCATTTACGTTGATGGCGAGCACTTGCGAACCGGGCGGAGGCGGCGAAGTCGGGGTGGCAACGGGTGACGTCCCCACGGCCGGCGGGACCGCGCCGCCCAGGACCGGTGCTGCGGCGCCGGCGGACGAGGGCGGCGGCGGTGCCGGCATTCTACCAAAAGCATTCTGCTGCGTCGTCGGAACGAAGATCCGAACGACCGTGTTCCCTACCGCCCCCGATCCGGGAGCGCCGCCCGAGTTCGCAAGCGGCATCATGACGCCGGATCCCGAGCCGCCGCTGCAGCCGCCGATTACCCCGGCGGTAAGCACGACCGCTAAGCTCCAAGCAAATCTCCGGCGTTGCCGCAAAAACGTCACCGCAATAGACGTTCGGCGTTGCTGCGCATATCTGCCGGCGACATCTCGCCAACGACGATCCGCCGTACGACTCCGAGTCGGTCGATGAAGACGTGGACTGGAAGCCCGTTGACGGCGTATTGATCGCGCAACGTTCCTCCATCTACGACGACGGGATACGTCAAATGGTGCTCGTTGCGAAAGTCCGCCGCCTTACGCGCGTTTTCGAGCACGTCCACTCCGACAACTTGCAAGCCCCGCGCGGCATAGTCGCGTGCAATGGAGTCGATCGCCGGAGCCTCGGCGTTGCATGGCGGGCACCAGCTCGCAAAAAAGTTGAGATAGACGGCCTTGCCGCGCAAAGCGGCCAGCGAAAGGCTTGGGCCGGGCAGGCTCGGCTCGGTCCATGGCGGTGCGGGTTTCCCAACGCGAGCAACCTTGGACGCACCGGTCGAATCGGCGCCGCCGGCGCGAGCGCATGCTGCGAGAGCACAGGCAAGAACGATGGCGGAAGCTCGAACCCTCTTAGCCATAGCTGGGATAACCTACCGCGGCGACGTCCCGCTGCATTTGCTCGACGAGTTCGGCGAGGTCGGGAAAAAACCGCTGTTCGCGCACGTATCGAAAGTCCCGCAACCACAACTCGCGTCCGTAGATCGTGTGCGCAAAATCGCGCAGCCACGCTTCCACGGTGCGCCGGCTTCCGTTGAACTGGGGATTGCTTCCAATCGAGACGAGGGCCGGATAGTCGCGGCCGTCGTAGCGCGCCGTCGCGGAATAGACTCCGTCCTTGGGAATCAGCTTCGAAGGGACGCTGACGTTGGCCGTTGGGAATCCCAGCGTGTGGCCGCGTCCTGCACCGAACTCCACCGGACCGCGGATTTCGTAACCGGCGCCGCCCAGCAGCCGATCCGCTCGAGCAAGATCTCCTTCTCGAATGAGGCCGCGAATTCGCGTGCTCGAAACGCGTTCGCCGTCTTCGCCAACCCGATCGACCGCAACGACCCTGATGCCGCGCCGCGTCAGATACTCGCTCATGAACGCGGTATCGCCGGCACGCCGGTGACCGAACCGGAACGTATCGCCGACGACGACGCCACGAACTCCAAGCGGAGCAATCAAGAGATCGAGAAAAGCGGCCGGCGACAGCGTCGCGATACGCTCGTCGAACGGCACGGAAAAGCATTCCTCAAAGCCGGCGCCCGCGAGAAGGCAGAGCCGTTCCTGCTCCGTGCAAATCATCGGCGGTTCGGTCCCGGGGCGCAGATGCGATGCCGGATGATTTGCGAAGGTCAGCACGCCCGCGCGCCAACCGGGTTTGCGCAACCGCAGGGTTTGCCGCGCGATCTCGCGATGGCCAAGATGGAATCCATCGAAAAACCCGATCGCCAGTACCAGTGGCCTTTCGCTGGTGCGTTCGATCTGGTGATACAGCTTCATACGAAGACTTTGCGCGGAGCGAGAAGCGTGCCGAGTGCCTCGCCGACGCCAACTAGCATTCGCGACTCGTCGCGCACGAAGACGTGCCGGGCCGTCGCTCCTTGGGGAAGCGGAACGACACGGCCGGCACGAAAGTCGGCCGATCCGCGCAGATCGAGAACGATCGTGGGGAGCGGAATGATGTGCTCCGGAGCGATCAGCGCCCGCTCCGGCGCACGGGCAATCTCTTCGATCGTGAGCGCTTCGTAGAGAACGAAGGGCCCCGAGCCCTCGCGAACGAGTGCGCCCATGTGCGCGGGGACGCCGATTGCCGCTCCAAGTTCGTCGCACAGCGTGCGGACGTAGGTTCCCTCGCTGCATGCCACGCGCAATCGGGCCGTATGCGGAAGCTCGACGCCGAGCAGCGTCAATCCGTAGATCGTTACCTGTCGCGATTTACGCTCGACGCTCTTGCCTTCGCGCGCCAGCTCGTAGAGCCGCCGGCCCTGATGGTGCGCGGCCGAGTACATGGGCGGAACTTGCGCGAGCTTTCCAACGAAACGAGGGAGCGCCTCGCTCAAAAGACGCGGCCAGTTCGATGGAACCGCGCGCTCCTCGACCGTCTCTCCGGAGGCATCTTGCGTCGTCGTCGAACGGCCTAGCACCAGCGTGAACGCGTACCCTTTTCGCTGATCTTCGAGCAACGAGATGAGCCGCGTGGCCTTCCCGATCGCAACGGGAAGTACGCCGGCCGCTTGCGGATCGAGCGTTCCGAGATGACCGGCGGCGATCTTTCGATCGCCTCCGTAAATCGCATAGATTCGGCGAACGCGCGACACGACGCGTGCCGAGGTCGGCCCGGCCGCCTTAAAAAGATTGACGAAGCCGATCATGTCGCCGCCGTGCGGGCGCCGCTAATAACCCTACAGACTCCTAAAGGCCTTGTGCGACCAACGCCGCCTCGACGCTGACGATTGCTTCACTCAGAGTTCCCTCGAAGGTTAGGCCGGCCGCACGGAAATGACCGCCGCCTCCCAAAAGCCGGGCCACGGCCTGAACGTTGAGGCGTCCGCTCGAACGCAAGGAGACGCGGATTTCGCCTTCGATCGCCTTGAAAAGCGCTGCGACATCGACTCCCTCTTGTCCGAGCAATACGTTGACGGTATCTTCGGTGTCTTCTCCATCGGCGCCGGTCTGCGCGAGCATCGCATCATCCACGTAGGAGTAACAATAACGGCCGTCGTGTGCGAAACGCATGGCGCCGATGATGCAGCCCAAGAGTCTCGTTGCGGCAACTCGCTTATTGGCAAAGATTTCCCGTGTGATGCGCTCTTTGTCGGCGCCGAGCCGCATCAACTCCGCCGAAACTTCGAGTACCTCCGGCGTCGTGTTCGAGTGCATGAAAGCGCCCGTATCGGTCATGATCGCCGCGAGGATGCAGGTCGCGATCCGCGCGTCGATGGCGACGCCGAGCTCGCGCAGAATTCGCATGACGACGCTTCCCGTCGAACACTCGTTCTCCAGCACGAAGTTCAGCTTGCCGAAGAGCGAGTTGCCCAAATGGTGATCGATGTCGAGCATGTTCTCGCGCGCGACCGGCGGCAAGAGATCGCCCGCGCGCCGCCAATCGCTCATGTCGCAGAATACGTAGAGCGCGTCCTCGCGAGCCGCCTGCGGCAACTCGTTGGAGACGAGTTCCGCGTCGGGCAAGAAGCGCAGATTGCGCGGGACGCTGTCTTGTTGAAAATACCAAACGTTCTTTCCGAGCTTCTTGAGCGCCAGACCGAGCGCGAGTCCGGCTCCAAGGGTGTCTCCATCGGGCTTGACGTGGCTGACCATTACGAAGGAGCTGCGGCGCTGCAGCTCCTCGGCGACCTCTTTGACCGACGCGATCCGTGGCTTACTTTCGATCATTCGCTCTCCTTCGGCGTCCAACGTTGCGCCGCGTCGCGCAGCGTCTTTGCCAGCTCGATGGCGCGCTCGGCGGAGCGGTCTTCCACGAAGATCAGCTCGGGAGTGTAGCGCAAGTCGATCTTACGGCCCAACTCGCCGCGCAAAAACCGGCTCGCATGTTGAAGTGCGTCGAGCGATTGCCGCGCCTGATGCCGGTCGCCGATCACCGAAGCGAAGACCTTACAGTGCCGCAAATCCTCGCTCACCTCAACGCGCGTTACCGTCACGAACGCGAGGCGCGGATCCTGCAGTTCCTGCGAGATCAGCGTTCCGAGGATACGCTGGATCTCGTGATCGATCTTCGCGATCCGCTGTGGCTTCACGCGCGCGCGAGCTCCGGCGCGACCTGCTCGAGGGCGTACGCCTCGATGACGTCGCCCTCTTTGATGTCTTGAAACTTGGCGATCTGAATGCCGCACTCAAAGCCCTCGGCAACTTCGCGAACGTCGTCCTTGAAGCGGCGTAGGCTTTCGATTTCACCATCGAACACGACGGTGGCGTCGCGAATGACCCGCGCCTTCGCATTGCGCGTGATCTTCCCGCCGGTGACGTACGCGCCGACGATGGTTCCGACTCGGCTGACCTTGAAGACTTCGCGTGCTTCCGCGCGGCCCAGCACGACCTCGCGCTCGACCGGCGAGAGCATGCCCCGCATCGCTTTCTTGAGATCGTCTTCGATCTCGTAAATGACCTGGTAGAAGCGTAGGTCGACGCCCTCGTTCTCGGCCAGACGCCGAGCCGTCTCGTCGGGGCGAATGTTAAAGCCGATCAAAACGGCGTTCGACGCGCTAGCGAGGTTGACGTCGTTGGGCGAGATCGCACCCACACCGCCATGGATGACGCGAATTTCCACGTCCTCGGTCGAGAGCGATTCCATGCGGGCTTGCAGAGCTTCCAGCGAACCCTGGCCGTCGGCTTTGATGATCAAATTGAGCACCTTGTTTCCTTCGGCCGGCATCGACATGAAGGTCTCCAGCGAGACGCGCTGCGTTCCCGTGGCAGCCATGCGAACGTCGCGCCGGCGCGTCGCCCGCTTCTCGGCAGTTTCGCGAGCCACGCGTTCGTCGCTGACCACGCTGAGCGTGTCGCCGGCCGAGGGGACGTCGGAAAGCCCCATCACCTCGACGGGAATCGAAGGGCCGGCCTTCTTTACTTGTTTGCCTTTGTCGTCGATGAGCGCGCGGACTTTTCCAAACGTACCGCCGGCTACGACGATATCGCCGACCCGCAGGGTGCCGTTCTGCACGAGCACCGTCGCGACCGCGCCGCGACCGCGGTGCAATGCCGATTCGATCACCACACCCGTCGCGCGCCGGTTTTTGTTCGCCCGCAGTTCGCGGATGTCTGCTTCGAGCAACACGGTATCGAGCAAACCTTCTATGCCGTCCCCCGTTCTCGCGGAGACCGGAACCATTTCGACGGTACCGCCCCAGTCGACGGGCTGCAAGCCTTGCTCGACGAGCTGCTGCTTTACGCGATCCGGCTGCGCATCGGCCTTATCCATTTTGTTGATCGCAACGACGATCGGAACGTGCGCCGCTTTCACGTGCGCGATCGCCTCTCTGGTCTGGGGCATTACGCCATCGTCCGCGGCCACGACGAGGATCGCAACGTCGGTGACTTTGGCGCCTCGCGCACGCATCGCCGTGAAGGCCTCATGACCGGGCGTATCGACGAAGGTGATCTTGCGATCGTTGCGCTCGACAGTGTACGCGCCGATTTTCTGGGTGATGCCGCCCGCTTCGCCGCCCGCGACGTTCGCTTGACGGATCTTGTCGAGCAGCGAGGTCTTGCCG
>PKWF01000307.1:14290-14432 GCA_003133185.1 Vulcanimicrobiota bacterium
TCTGGTTGATCGTCGCCATCGTTCCGATCTTGATCAGCTCCGTGATCACGTCGCGCGCCGGCACGATCATTGACGTTGCGAGCTCTTGCACGGTCAGCAAATCGGGAATTTCGATCGTCTCCAGCGCGCGCACCGGCGCGGG
>PKWF01000186.1 GCA_003133185.1 Vulcanimicrobiota bacterium
GTGTGCACACTTCGTGGCACACGATGAGATTAATCTACTGTAAATTAACTTGAAATGACAAGGCGTTAATGTGTTCGATATTTACCTTAAAAACTAGTACCTCGTCGTACCATCAATTGGCCAAGGGCAAGCGCTGCCTTCGCGGCGTCATTGCTCGATGAGCTTGCGAGATATCCACAGCACCGCGCGCCGCGGCATCAATCTGCCCGATAGGGCGAGCATCTTGTTCGATAGCCCGGGAATGACGAGGTCCTTGCCCGCCATCATCGCGCGATAGCCCGCCTTCGCCACCGACGCCGCGTCGGCCATCGGAAGCTTAAAGAGCAGCGTCCGCTTCATCTCGGCGCGCTCTGCGAAACCGGTTGCGGTCGCGCCGGGAGCGAGGCAGGTGACGGTCGCGCCGCTTCCGCGCAGTTCTTCGGCGAGCGCCTGCGAAAACGAGAGTACGTAGGCCTTCGAAGCGTAATAGACCGCCGCGAACGGGCCCGGCACGAAACCGGCGGTCGAGGCAACGTTGAGAATGCGCCCGGAGCCTCGCTCGTGCATCCCCGTCACGTACGCGCGCGTCAATTCGGTAAGCGTCACGACGTCGAGCAACAACTCCTCGCGCAGACGCGCAGGCGGCAGGCTGTCAAACGGGCCGTTGCTCGCAAAGCCTGCGTTATTTATGAGGATATCGCACGACGGCACGCGCTCGACGATACGCGCTGCAGCGTCAAAGACGCCCAGATCCTGGGCGATGGTCTCGACCGCTACGTTGCAGCGCGCGCGCAAATCTGCGGCGATCGATTCGAGCTTGTCGGCCGAGCGGGCCACGAGCACCAGATCGATACCGTCGGCCGCAAGCAGCTTTGCGAATTCGAGTCCTAGGCCGCCCGAAGCGCCGGTGACAATCGCCTTCATGGTCACGAACCCAGCGTAGTCAGGCCGCCACGGAAGGCCATGGTTGCGGCGCCGACTTGGCCCGCGTCGTTGCCGAGTTGCGCGACGACGATGCGCGTGGTCCCGCGCGGCACCATCGTCGTGAGTTCATCGACCCGGCCGCGCACCGCATCGAGCATGAAATCGGACGCGCTCGAGACGCCGCCGCCGAGCGCTATGACCTCAGGGTTGACAAAGGCGATGACGTTCGCAAGGCCGATGGCAAGATCGGCGGTGAAATTCTTCCATGCCGCGAGAGCGTGCAAGTCGCCCGCTTGTGCGAGTTTGCGGATCTTCTTCGAGCCGAGCTTGTCGCGGTCCATGTCCAGCAGAGTGCTGCGCGGGAAAGACGGTGCAACGGCAAAGGCGTGCCGAATCAAGCCGGTCCCTGNNACAGCGCGCTGCCGATCCCGGTTCCCAGCGTCAGCAAGACAAAATTGCGCGTACCGCGTCCCATTCCGTAGGTATATTCACCGAGCGTGGCACAGCGCGCGTCGTTGCCGACAAAAACCGGCATGTCGAAGTGTGCGCGCAAGGTTTCACCCAGCGGCGCATTAATCCACTTGAAGTTCGGGCTGTAGAGAACCACGCCCGAACGCGCTTCGATGTTGCCCGGCGAGCCGATACCAATGCCGACCACCTCTTTGGCATCGGGATCTTTGAGGGCTTGCTCGATCGTCGACGTCAGTACGGCGCTGACGGCGCTGAAGGAGAGGTCTTCCAGATCGACCTCATGCTGGCGATGAATCGTGCCGTCTTCACCGATGACGGCGGCGGTGATGTGCGACCCGCCCATGTCGACGCCGATAGCTGTGCGCAAGTAAACATCCCCCTACATCAAAACGCTGGGCTCCTGGGTTTCGCGCCATGCGCAGCGAACTCCGGTCGAATTATGGAAACCATCGATCTAATCAGCCTGCGCGATTTCACCAAGCGAACCGGGCAGCCCACGCATCCGGAATTGCTCGACGCGCGCCCCATACAGCACGTGAACGAGATCGAGATCACTGAAGAACATATCACGATCAGCTACGACGAGCACACGACGCGCTTCTACAACGTGAACGAGACCACCAAACGTGAGTGGGTCTATAAGTATAACGATGACCCCGAGTTCGTGCGGGCGATCGGCAAAGTCATCGACCTTGCGCGCAAACACCTGAAGGATCTGCCTGAGAACGTTGCCTGTCCGCCAGGGTGCGCCGAATGCTGCAGTGGTTACGAGCCGTTCGTGAGCAAGTCCGACGTGCAACGAATCGCCGATCACCTCGGCATGACGTACACCGACGTCATGAACGAATACGTCGTCAAGCGCCCTTCGGCCGATGGCTTCCACGTCGGCTGGCTGCGCAAGGTTACCGACGATCTCTCCGACAACTGCGTCTTCTTGATGGGCAGCAAGAGCGGGCGTTACTACTGCGGCATCTATGAGGCGCGCCCGCACGACTGCGGCGATTTCACCCCCATCGGCTGCGAGGATGTCGACGAGACGCTCTCGCACCGCGGAGCTTATAAGGTCGGCCCGGCGTTCAAACCGAACCCGCGCCGCAGGAGGCCCAGTTGAAGTTCTCGCGTTCGTTCGCGCTCGTTGCACTGGGTGCGCTGCTCGCGTCGCTCGTCCCGGCGGCCGCCGCCACGGGCGCGGTCTCGCCCTCGCAATACGCGGGGCTGCAGTGGCGGTTCATCGGGCCGCTACGCGGAGGACGGACCAAGGCGATCGCCGGCGTGCCGAGCGCTCCCAACCGGTTCTACATCGGTGCCGTCAATGGCGGCATTTGGCGAACGGACGATGCCGGCCGAACCTGGAACCCGATCTTCGACGACCAATCCACCGGATCGATCGGATCGCTCGCGGTTGCGCCAAGCGATCCGAATATCATCTACGCCGGGAGCGGCGAGGGTCTGCAGCGGCCGGATCTCTCGGTCGGCAACGGAATCTACGCGTCGAGTGACGGCGGATATTCGTGGAAACACCTCGGCCTTCGCGACGGCCAACAGATTCCTCAAATTTCCGTCGATCCGACCGATCCAAAGCGGCTTTTCGTCGCGGTGCTGGGACATCCGTACGGACCCAATCCGCAGCGCGGCATCTATCGCTCGACGGATGGCGGTGCAACCTTCACTCGTGTGCTCTATCGCGACGAAAACACCGGTGCGTACAACGTCAGCATCGATCCATCCAATCCGCAGGTCGTGTACGCGACCTTGTGGGCGGCGCGGCAAGCTCCGTGGGAAATCGGTGCCTCGTTCGAGCAGCCCGGAAGCGGCATCTTCAAATCGACCGACGGCGGTGCGCATTGGAGCAAGGTGCTTTACGTCGACAACGCGACCGGCGCGATCGACCTCGTGATGGATAACGCGCACCCGCAGACGCTGTATGCGGCGATGTGGCAAGCGTATCGCCGGGCCTATGGGTTGAATTCCGGCGGCCCGGGCAGTGGTCTCTACAAGACGACCGACGGGGGTGCGCACTGGATCAAGATTTCTACGAATCCCGGCTTCCCGGCCGGCGTCCTCGGCCGCATCGGCGTGAGCGTTGCGCAGAGCAACCCGAAGATTGTCTACGCGATCGTGCAAGCGAAGGAGGGCGGCGTTTTCCGCTCGGACGACGGTGGCGCCCACTGGAAGCGCGTCAACGACAGCATGGAGATGCGGCAGCGCGCGTTCTATTACATGGCGATCTACGCCGACCCGACCGATCCCGACACGATCTACGTGCCCAATGCCCGTTTCTTCGTTTCGCACAACGGCGGGAAGAGTTTTAGCCTGTTGCGTCCGCCGCACGGCGACAATCACATCGTGTGGATCGATCCGAAGAACCCGAAGATCATCCTCGAGGGCAACGACGGCGGCGCGACCGTTTCGACAGACGGCGGCGAGACGTGGAGCGGCGAGCACAATCAGCCCACCGGGCAGTTCTATCACGTCTCCATCGACGATCGGTTCCCGTTTCATATCTACGGCGCGCAGCAGGACGAAGGCTCGATCGAGGGACCGAGCGCGTCGGTGAGCGGTGCGATCTCCGGTGACGAGTGGCAACGAGCGGCATATGGCGAGAGCACGTTCGTCGCGCCGCAGCCCGGCGATCCCGGCATTACCTATGGCAGCGGCTACTTCTCGATCTTCCTGCAGTACGACGCAACGATCGGTCAATACCGCAGCGTTAGTCCCTGGCCGGATTATCAGGAAGGCGCGTCGTCGGCCGAACTCAAGTATCGCTTCGGCTGGACGCATCCCGTGCTCTTCTCGCCCGCGAATCCCAAAGAGTTGCTCGTCGCGTCGCAGTACGTGCTGCGCAGCGACGACTACGGGCGTAGCTGGCAAACGATCAGCCCCGATCTCACCCGCAACGATCCCAGCACGGAGGGCCCGACCGGCGGCCCGGTCGATCTCGACCAAACCAGCGCCGAGGTCTATCCCGACATTTCCTCGCTGGCAGTATCGCCGCTCGATAACGGCGTGATCTGGGCGGGCTCGGCCGACGGCCTCGTGCATGCTTCGACAGGCTCAGCACAAGTTGCTTCGACAGGCTCAGCACAGGCTCCGCAGTGGCGTAACGTGACGCCCCCCGATTTGCCGCAGCCGGCGCAGATCAGCTCGATCGAACCGTCGCACGTCGCAAAGGGTACGGCCTACGTAACGGCCTCGCGGTATATGTGGGACGACTTCCATCCTTACGTGTACGAAACGACCGATTACGGCGCGCACTGGAGCACGATCGCCGCGGGTCTTCCCGCCGATCAATTCGCGTTCGTTATTCGCCAGGATCCCAGCGACGCCAACCTGCTCTTCCTCGGAACGAAGAACACCGTCTACGTGAGCTACGACGCCGGCGCGCGTTGGGTGCCGCTCGCGCTCAATCTGCCGAAAGCGCAAGTGCGCGATCTGGCGATCGATACGCGTCAAGGCTGCGTCGTCGCGGCGACCCACGGCCGGGCGTTTTGGGTGCTCGACAACCTTGCGCTCCTCGAGCAAGTGACGCAAGAGGGCATGGCCGCGGCGGAGGCTGCGCCGCAAGTCTTCGCGCCGCAAACGGCGTGGCTGACGCACGCATACGGAGCGAGCGCCTTCCCCAACTCCGGATCCGGCGAGAACCCGCCGTTCGGCGCGAAGGTGTTCTTCAGCGTTCCCGCGTCGTACGACGGCAAGACGCCAGTGACGCTGACCTTTAGCGACGCATCGGGCGTGCCCGTGCGGACGTTCGCGTTGCATCTCAAGACCAAACCGCAACCGACGCCGGCGGCCCCGCTCTTTGCACCAGCCGCAAGAACGCGTCAAGCGGAGTACGAGGCGACGGGAATTACCGCGGGCGCCAATCACTTCCAATGGGATCTGCGCTATCCCGACGCCACCGAGGTCGCCGGCTTCAATCCGCCGATCGCGGCCGGCGGCGAAGAGGACGACGTGAGCGGCCCCGTCGTGCTTCCCGGCACGTACGCGGTGACGCTCGATTACGGCGGCAGCAGGTCGCGGGCGTCATTCAACGTCGCGCTCGATCCGCGCATCCACGTCGAGCCCGGCGCGCTCGCCGCGCGATTCGCGCTCGAGCAGCGCATTCACGCGGCGCTCGATGCGCTCGATCGCGACGTCAACGCGGCGATGGCGCTGCGCAGCCGCGGAGCTCCGAACGCGGCGCTCGACGCGGCCATCGCCAACGCCGTGCAACTGCACATCACGTCGAGCGAAGGTAGCTTACTGCACGAAACGAAGCTGCGCGATCGATTGGCGTACCTCGCAGCCGACATCGATATGGCGTACGATCGGCCTACCGCGGCGCAATATGCGGTCTTCGACGAACTCGACGGTTTGGCGAAGGCCGCTCAGGCGAAGCTCGCAAGCGCGATGGCGCAAGCCAGGTGACGCGAGCCGCTACCTGTCGGAGCGCTGCATCACGAGGAGCTCGAAGGTGCCGGGCACGACCGTAAAGCGATCGCGATACGACGTTGGGTGCGGGTTTGCAATCAGCTTGGCGGTGACGAGATAGAGCTCGCCCGTCTGCGGATCGAGCGCCATCGTCCGTGCACCGAGTGCCGTTGCGGCGTTCTGTACTAAAGTAAACTGATTTGGCGCGTCTTCGTGGACGACCGTCAGCGTGGCGTCGCGACCGTTGGAGGCAAACGCCAAGCCGGAGGCCGGATCGTAACGCGTGGCGTCGGTGCCGGCGCCGGTCGGAATCGTGGCGACCATTTTTCCGGAATCGGCATCCACGACGCCCATCTCGCCCGTGCATGCGGTGAACAGGCGACGGTGTTGTGCATCGATCGAGAGTCCGGATGGATGCAGGCAGCTTCCGAGCGGGAAGCGCCCGGTAATCTTGGCGACGCGCGCGTCGATGGCGACGATCTCGCTCGTGTTCGTAACGTTGTCGTAGACCATGCCGCGCCCGTCGACGGCCGGAAACTCGGGTCTTCCCCCGAGCGGTATGGTGGCGACGACGGCGTTCGTGCGCGCATCGATAACCGTCGCATCGTTGCTGCCGCCGTTAAAGGTGATGACCCGCGAGCTCACCGGATCGTACGCGATTCCATCGGGGTTTTTCGCACTGGTTTGAATCGTCGCGATCGTCGCGAGAGTAGAAAGGTCGAAGACGGTCACGGTACCATCGGCGCCGTTGGAGGTAAAGCCTCTGCCGAGATTGGGAGCGAGCGCAATCCCGTGCACGCCGGGCGTTTTGGGGATATCGCCGACGATCGTGCCGGTGCGCGGATCGACGACCATAACGTGCGTGGCCCGCGAAACGAACAGCCGATGAGAATCGGAGTCATAGGTGAGGTAGTCCCAACCCCCGGTGCCACCCAGCACGTACGTTTGTGCAAGATGATAACTGACGCCGGGCGCCGCAGCGGCGACCGGTGTCGCCGCTAGCACGGCCGCTAGAACGATGAANNGGGTGACAATGCGCGGACGGCAGACGATCCCGCGCGAGTGCTCGCCGTTTTGGTGCACCCGGACGTAGACGGGCGCTTGGGTTGCGAGCCATAGGCCGACTTGCGTGATGGTGTTTGCGCGCGTATCGGGTCCCATCGCGTTTCCGTCGTTCGGATTCGTATTCTCATAGTCGTTAACGGCCCACTCAGTCGGAACCGCACCGTGCGCCAGCAGTAAGCTGACGAACTTCTTGGTGTCTTCCGTGAAGTTTGACCGATTGGGGTACGGCGAGACAAGCATCGTCGTTCGCAGGCCGTGGGCATTGCCCCAGCGGATGGCTTGCATGATGAACTTTTGGTAGCCGGGCCCGCTTCCGCCGGTCAGAAAAAAGCCTGGCGGCGAGTCGAACGCGATCGCACCGCCGTACGAGGCTTCAAACCGAGAAAGTTCATAGAACGCACTGTCGATATCATAATACTGCGCCCGCGTGGGCGGGAAAATCTTGCTGTGCGGCTTCCAGGCAAGATTCGGCGCGACGATCGGAGCCATCGAGGCGATGCCTACGGATCTGGCGGCCTGCACCCACTTCTTCCACGCGCGTACGTTGCGTCGATCGAAGCGGATCTTCGAAGCCGGCTTATATGGAACGTTTACGTTGGCGGCGTTGGGATTGAGGCCGCTGTTGACGTATTGATATTGATAGTACTGCGAGTATCGGCCGGCGGGAAGCGTAAAATAGTTCGATCCGAGCAAGCCCAGCTCGGCCTCGCCGGGGCCGGTTCCGGCGAACACGGCCTCGATCGCGTTGAGAATCGCGTAGGGGTTTGAGGATGGGCTGTCCGCAATCGCCGCCGCGATCGCGGTCCCGTGCTCGTACAACCGTACGTGGCCGGTTGCAAGAAGCGCGATCGTGAAGTCGCGCCGGACGAGCGTGTTGAAGCCGGCCGTACCGCCGACGGAGACGTATTGGCCCAAGTTCGAGCATGGCGATGGACTGGTTGAGATGACGGGCGTCGCCGTACCGCCGCTACATCCGGTGACGGAAAGCGCTAAGACTACGCCAAACGGTGCTCGTGAACCCATTAGCATTTTTCGTCCTTCGACTGCGCTCAGGATGACAATATGCTAGTGCGCGGATAATAGGCCGACGTGGAAGAGTGAGAAGAAGAAGGCGGTCGTCGCGACTGCCAAGCCTGCGCCGGCGACGACTTGCATGATGGTGTGCGACTTCA
>PKWF01000203.1 GCA_003133185.1 Vulcanimicrobiota bacterium
TTCATGGCCGGACCTCCAACGTACTGCTCGCGCTGCGGCCGAACTGCTCGGGCGCATCCTGTAAATAGGCTCGTGCGCCGGGCCACCTGAACGTTCCGGGCGTGACGGAGCGCACGAGATAGTGCACGTCGTACACGCCCGGATCGAGATGCTGCGCGTAGGCCACGACCCGATCGCGGTAGATTTGCGTGGCGTCGATCTGCCAACTGTCGCTCTGCGGAACGATCGCTTGCAGCGTCGTGCGGAACGACGTGTCAACCGCTTCAAAGCCGGCCGGCAACGGATCCTCGATCACGATCCGGTCCACCGGATGATCGACGATCGTTCGAACGTCGATGTCGAAGACGCGCCCGGCGGCAACCGCAACGGGCGCGGCCGCCGATAAATCCATCGTCGCCAGGGCTGCCGCGTCCGTCGCCGTGCTCCCGATGCTCGGCTCGTTGAGCGTCCTGATAACCCGAAATGCGGCCAGCTGCCCCGGCGCGTCGGGCGGGACCGGATACGTGTAGAGCAGCGTGTAGTGCGCGTTCCCTTCGATCGCGACGGCTTTGCCGTTCAACGACGAGGCATCCACGGCAATCGTCTGTGATGACGCCGTTCTTCCGAACTTCACGCTGACGACGGTGCGTTTGCCCACCATCGCGGTGACCGTCGACGGCGTGAGCCGCTCGGTCGCGGCGTAGGCCGAGAGCGCGGTCAGGGCGGAGGCCGTGTCGGCGGTCGTCGGCCAGCCGCACTTGCACTGCTGCGCGACCAGCGCGCGTACGGCGCCGTCGATCTGCTCGGCCGGTGCGCGGCGCTCGATAAGAAGCTGGAGCATCTGCGACTGCGCATCCACGAGCGAGCCCAGCCAGCTCCACGCAGTCGCGAGATTCGCGACGGAGTAGCGTCCCGTGACGTAGAGCGTTTGCGCCAGGCGATCGGCCATCGCCGCGCCTTGCCCCTGCCAACCCGGCGTCTTCAAAAGGTAACGCGCCAAACGAATCTGGGTCGCGCTGTCGAGCGAACTCGATTGCGCGACGATATCGGAGAGAAAGTCGGTTCGCCGATGGCCGGCCTGCGAGAGTGTCCAGAGCGCCTCAAAGCGCAGCTGAGCTTTGCAGAGCGCACCGTTGCACCACTTGAAGCGTCCCGGATTGGCGAGCGCCTGCGTCATGAATCCGATGCCCTGCGAAACGGCGTTCGCATCGACGCGCACGCCCTGCGTGCGCGCGAAGAGCAGCGCGTCGAGGGCCCCGGCCGTCGTGAACGGATCGCTCGCCGAGGCGCCGGTAAATCCTCCAAAGCCGCCGTCACCGCGCCGGTACGAAAGCAGAGCCTGCAGATTCGTCGCAACGGCCGCTGCCGGGTCGAACGCCAACTCGAGCCGGTATGGCCCGCGCAGCCGTGCGAGCGCACTGGCGACGACTAACCGCGACGCCGATTCGTCGGCCAACGGCAGCGCCTCGCCTTCCATCGCGCGCTCGGACGGCACGACGAACTGCGGCACGATCGAGTTCGCGAGCGTCAGCTGCAGCGAGCCGCCGGCGCTGACGTTCATGGGAATGGCGGCGTGGCCCGTGCTGACGCCGCTTTCGATCACCGATTCGGTGACGGTTCGATCGCTCGTCGTGAAGGGTACGCGAAACGCATCGCGTTGCGAGCCGAGCGAGCTCGACGCTTCGACTAGCGTCGCCGCCGGCGTGCCGGCGACGACCGGGAACCGAAACGCCTGCACGCCGGTCTGCGCGGTTTCGGTAGCGCTTTGCGCGTGCGGATCGCCCTGCGCAAAGGCCAGCGCGCCGCTCAGCTTCAAGACGAGATCGAGCGCGCCGCTCGCGCCGGTTTGGTTCGCTATGGAAAGACCGAGTTGGAAACGATCGCCGGGACGGGCGAACTGCGGCAAGAGCGGATTGGCGATCAGCGGCTGCGTCGAGATGAACGTTCGATCGCCCGTTGCAAAGTGCGCCGCATCGCCATCGAGCGCAACCGCCATGACGCGCCAGGTCGTGAGGTCGTCGGGCATCGTGAACTGCGCGTGTGCCCGCCCTCGTGCGTCGGTTTGCAGGACGCCGTAATAGGGCATCGGCTGGAAGTTGGCGCGCACGCGCGTGCTTCCGGCGCCGGCCAGAAAGCCGCCGCCGTAACCGAAGCCTTTCTCACTCGGCGGCGTCTGCGTTTTCAACGTTACGTTCTCGCGGTTATCGGCGAAGATCGTCGCGATCGGCTGCGTCGCAAAGACCGTCTGCACGAGATCGGGCAAACGATAGCCCGAGAGCTGCAAGATCGCATCGTTGACGACCATTGCGACGATTTCCCCGCGCACCGGGGCGCCCATGCCTCCGCTCAACGCGAAATCTACGCTCTGGGCACCGCCGGGCTGCACCGTGGCGCTTCGCGGAGCGATCGCGAGCTTCAAATACCGGTCGGCGAGATCGACGTTGAAGCCCGCCATACCGGTTAGCGAAAGTGTAGCCACCGAAGCCTTATCATGCTGAGCGCAGTCGAAGCACGCAGCTCCCCGCCGCACGACGACCGCCTCGAGCGCCGCATTCGGCATCATGTCGGACGTGATCTTGAACGGAAAGCGCACGGTGCCNNGTAGATGTCGGCGTGCTCGTACGGCGACGCAATCAAGCCTGTCGCCGTATCGCCGGTCGCGTATTGCTTCTTGTCGAGCTTGATCGCGACCGCATTGGGATCCGAGAGCCCCCAATCGGCTTCGCCCGCTCCGAATGCGAATACCTGAATTTCGGTAGCGCTCGCATCGTTGCGCGCACCGGCCGGGCGTGCGACGACGCGATACGGACCGGAGTCGCTGGGCGTCAGTTGCGCCGTGACCGGATGCTCCCCGGAAACGACGTCGGCGCTCGCAACGCTATCGTACTTAATTGACTGGTCTGCGTTTTCGCCGCCCTCTTCTTCTTGGGTGGCCGACGTGTAGGTCATCTTCTGCAGCTCGAGATGCACCGAACGCCCAGCGATCGCTTTGCCGTCGGCATCGGTGACGACGACGCGAACCGGCATCGGCGTGCCCGCCTTGCCCACCGTGTCGGAGGCTAAGCCGATAACCGCATCGCCCGGCAGCGCCAGAAACGTCTGCGAGTCGCTGACGGAAAGGTTTGAGACGTCGGTCGTCTCCATGTCCACGGTATAGGTCATCGGGAATGGCAGATCGGCGGGCACCGGGACGTCGAGCGACGTCATGCCCTTGGCATCGAGCGTGAGATCGCGCTGCAGGACGTCGGTCGTGAACGAAGGCGTCTGCTCGGGATAGAACCATTGCGGCCCAAACCAGAAGTCATCCCATCCCTTCGGCTGCACGGTCGCCACGTCGCGCGTCACGTAGGCGTGTGCGGTGCCGCCCTGCAGCGGCGCGCCAAAGAGATAGTTCGCGGAAACGTTCGCACCGATGCTCGAGCCGGCGACGGCCGACGTCGACGCCAGCGTCAGCGTCAGGTTGAAGTTCGGCGGCTTGAACTCGGCGACGCGCAGCGAACCGTCGATCTCGTTCCCATTGGTTCCTTTGGCGGCAATCGAGTAATAGCCCAATGCCTGCTGTTTCGAGAAGTCGATCGGCATCGAGAAGATGCCGAGCGAATCGGTGCGCCGGCGCCCGAGCGACGTCGTGACGTTGCTGGGATCGCTCAGAGTTACGTTGTAGAACGCATTGGCATCGGGCACGACGCGAGCGCCTTTGACATAATACGCGACGCCGGTGATCTCGCCGCGCTCTCCGGGTTGGTACATTTGACGGTCGCTGAAGATCGTGCCGCGCGAGAGCGGCGCACCGCTCGTCCATCCACCGTAAATGTCGAAGCGCGGGTAGCCGCTGTAGCTCCACGTCGTGACCGTCGCGACGTCGGCCCCTTGCGTGACGACGACGCCGAGATTCGGCGCCTGATTCGAACTGGCCAGAATCGAGCAGCGCTCGACGTCGACGCCGTAGAAATTCAGCTCGCCGTTCGCATCGGTCGCACCGGTCGCGCACGGCTGCGGCGCCAACTTATTCTGATCGTCGAGGCGATAAGCGGTCACGGTTGCCCCGCGCACCGGTGCGCCGTCGCTCAGTCGCTGGACGAGTACGAGGCCGTGCGACGGGAACCATTGCGAGAAAACGCCGAGATTCGTGAGCTGCACGGCGCCCACGAGACTCGAATCGGAGCCCGGCGCGTCGAGGGCGGTGCGGAAGCCGTAGGCGAGCCCACCGTACGAGCCGCCGAGGCGCGCCTGTAACGGAAGCCGCACCACGCTCTGTACGTTGCGCCGCGCGCCCGGCAGCGCAATGCTCGGCCAGCTTTGCCACGGCGGAAGCATCGTGAGCGGATCGCGCGCGCCCAGCATCTGCAGCGGCGTCACCGCCGCGTAGCCGGCGCGATAGGAGTTTCC
>PKWF01000081.1:0-10735 GCA_003133185.1 Vulcanimicrobiota bacterium
AGCGCGGCGCGAGCGCAACGGCAACGTCGTAACCGGTCAAGGTCGCGCCGAACGCTCGGGCGTTTACGCCGCGGGGTAGCACGATGAGCTGGTCGATGTCGGCGTCGCGCTCCACGACGACGCGGTTGTATTCGCTGGTCACAATGGCGAGGTGCGCCTCGGGGAACGAGGCTCGGACCGTGGCGATCGCCGGTGTTGAGAGCACTAAGTCCCCGATTCGATCGGTTCGAGAGAGAAGAATCCTCACGAACTCGCGGCTCGCAGAGTGCGCTCCAGCTCTTCAAAATAGGCCTCATTGGCCAGCGCGCGCGACAGTCGTACTTCGCGCGACGTGAGTTCTCGCTCGCCAAGGCCGGCGAGCCGGCCGCGCAGGCGATCGGCCAATCCCAACCGGCGCCGCCACGCCGCAAATCGCCGTTGTGCCGGATTGATTCCGGTCGCAAGATACGCGCGCCAGTGAGGATGAAGCCGTGCGAGCGCGACGGCGGTACGCGCCTTGGCCCTCGCCTGCGCCACCATCGCCTCGATGCCGCTTGCGCGAGGGCGCGGTTTGAAGTGATAGACGAGGGCGCGCGGATTGAAGACCGCCTCAACGCCGGCGGCGCGCAGCCGCAAGCCGACATCGATATCTTCCCAGCCGTACTCCGAGAACGACTCGTCGAATCCGCCGATCGCGCGTATCGTCGCGAGCGGCGCGGAGACGTTCGTCGTCCAAAAGTAGTTACCGCTGTAGTTTTTGATGCCCCAGACGGGCGGCGGCAGCTCGTCGAGCGATTCGACTTCGATGGCGCCCCCGCGCACGATCGCGCCGGGACGCGCCGCGGCGCTGCGCATATGCTCCTGCACGAAGTTGGGAAGCACGAGCACGTCGTCGTCGATAAAAATGATGCGCTCGCCGGCCGCGCGCGCGATTCCGGCGTTCCGAGCGGCGGCAAGTCCGCGGTTAGCTTGGCGTATGACGGTAAACGGACACGCCGCGCGCGAGCGNNCGGTTGTAGGTGCACAGCTGAATCGTCGCCGCGATCATGCGATCAACGAGTCGAGCGCGGCGAGGATTCGGGTACGATCGAGGTTCGCGATGCAAGCGTAGTCGCGACAGCGTTCCTTCGTATCGCCGGGGTGGCAAGGATACGAGGCCCGCACGACCGCCGTTCGCTCGCCCAGGGGTGCCCATCGTTCGGGGAAATCGGATTGAAAGGGAAAGATACCCACCGTCGGGCAGCCGACGGCGGCGGCAACGTGCATCGAGCCGGTGGTTATTCCCACAAACGCGCGCGCGCGACGCGCGAGCGCGCCGAAGGCACCCACGCTCGTGCGCCCCGCAATCGAATCGATTCGCTCCCGGCCGTCGAGGAGACGAATGATGCCTTCGGTCCAGTGCACGTCCGGCGGCGAACCGCTCACGAGCACGCGCGCGTCGTAGCGCTCGCGAAGCGCGCGCGCGAGTGCCGCCCANNCCGGCGAGAAGTTCTGCGGCCTCGCGCTCATCGTGCGCCGTCGGCACGAAACGATAACGATGGTCCCCGGTGTCGCAGCCGATCGCCCGCGGGAAATCGAGCAGCACATCGGACCAGTGAGAGGTAACGTCGCCTCGTTCGCTTCGAACCACTACCCGGTTGGTGAAGCGAAACGAGTACAAGCGGCGCGCCTGGCCGACTCGAACCGGAATTCCCGCACGCTGCGGAACTCGTGCCGTCCTGGAAGTCGCCCACGTCACGACGCAGGCTTCGTATCCCCAACGCGCGAGTTCCGTCGCGACCGCGCCATCCTCGCCCGCATCGACCAAAACGCGATCGACTTCCGGCACCCGTTCGAGCAGCTCGCGATGCGACGGCAGCGTGAGCGCGTCGACCTTTGCGAACCTCTGGTGCAACGCACGGGCAACAACCGAGGCAACGAGCGAGTCACCGATGCCGCCGCCGGCGCAATAGAGCAAGGCTCGCTCAGCGCTCATCGCCGGCATCGAGCGCGCGAACGAGCTCTCGGGCGTACAGCCCGTCCAAGAGTTGCCCGCGGCTCACGTGCCGCAGCCAGCCCGGTGCGTCACTGGTGGAAAGACCCGCATAGAGCGCGAGAAGGCGGTCGGGTAAGAAGTAGCGAGCCCGAAGAAGATTGAGCGTGTGGGCCCCCGTCGCCAGGCGCGCCCGGCGTGAAGGATGCTTGGTGAGAAAGCGGCCCGCCATGCGCGCCTTTTCAATCGCCTTTCGGATTTCGATCTCGAGTGTGTTCTCGGCCGGCGGCTTCACGTGCCAGAGAAACGCATCCCAGGCGAACCTCCATCGATAATTCGCTAGGCGCAGGCGCACGCCAAGCTCGGTGTCTTCCCAGCCGTAGAGATCGAACGTTTCGTCGAATCCACCGGCACGGAAAAAAGCCTCCCTCGAAAGCGACGCGTTGCACGTGCAGAGAAATGCCCGCGAATAATTGGCAAGTGTGGGCAACGGTCTCGCGTCGTACGACGGCACGTTGAGAATCGGCCCGTTGACGACCTCGTCGTCTCCCTTTTGCGCCGCCTCGTGCGCGGCGACCCAAGCCGGCGGCAGCCAAACGTCGTCGTCGCAGAACAGGATATACCGGCCGGCCGCGACCTGCGCGCCGCGATTGCGCGCTTTGCCACGATTGGGCTGCGGCTCGCTAAGGTAACGCACCGGAATGGAGCGCCCCGCGCAGGCTTCCACGACGCTTTTCGTCCCGTCGGCAGAGCCGTTGTCGACGACGATTACCTCGAACGGCGGCGCGTGCGTTTGACCCTCCAACGACTCCAGCGTGCGCCTGAGATATTCTTGCCGGTCTTTCGTCGCAATCACGACCGAAAAGTCCACTTCCATTCTACGCGGCCAAGCGGAGCAGCGAATCCGCCATCCGGTCTGCCGCCCCGATATGGTCGCGATAGAGCGCCCCCAACGCGGCCCCGGATGCCGAAATCCACGCCTGGTCGTCGTACGAGTCGAGCGCGATCCGCGCGATTCGACCCGGCGTGACCGTGCCGTGCACTTCGCGCACGAGCGCGCCACCCGCGTCCATGTTCGGCTGCGTGTGAAAAGCGAAGCGGCGAGCGACCGCGACCGCTGCCGCGCGCTTGAGCGGGACGCCGACGAGCGGAATGCGATTGAGATAGGTGAGCGGGCCGTTGATGGTAACGAGCTCCGGTGCGTTGAGCGGCGTGATCGCGATCGCCGGCTTACCGAGTACCGCCAGCTCGATGGTTTTCGTCCCGGGAATGGTCAAGACCAAACGCGCGCTGCGGGCCGCTGCCAGAGCGTTGGTGAGAAGGGGAATGCGCACGTCGTCGGACTCCGTC
The DNA here is from genome assembly GCA_003133185.1 of Vulcanimicrobiota bacterium. Taxonomy (GTDB): domain Bacteria; phylum Vulcanimicrobiota; class Vulcanimicrobiia; order Vulcanimicrobiales; family Vulcanimicrobiaceae; genus Cybelea; species Cybelea tyrphae. Next base: position 3,302 of record PKWF01000081.1, read on the forward strand.
GCGAGAAAGTCGCGTCCGGCCTCCGTTACGAGCCGTCCGCTTCGACCGAACATGCGGGGATGGCCACCGCCTTCGATCGCGGCCGCAACCTGCGCGCGAGACGTAAACGGCGAGAGGGCAAAGGCAATCCGAAGCTCGGGACGCTCCCGCAGCATGCGCAACGCCACGGCAAAATAAAACGGAACGAGATTTTCGATCTCGTAGGATCGAGATCCGGGCATGATCAGCACTCCGTCGGACGGCGTTCCGGGTTCTCCTTCCAGACTGGCCTCGAAGAGCGCGCCGTCGATTGCCAAGTTTCCGACTCGCTCGATTCGCCGCGGCGGGGTTCCCCACGCAGCAAGCTGCTCGACGTTACGCGCGTCCACCGCGAAGGCATGATCGAAGAGCGAACGATACGAACGGCGCGAAAACTTATAGGTTGCGGCGCGCCCCTTCAACCGCGCGTGGATCCGCGCGGCGTGCAAGAGATCACCTCCGATGTACTGTACCAGGTCCACGCGAGCCGGCAGACTCTCCAGCCGTGCGCCTAGCGCGAACTTCAAATACTCCTTCGGAGTGAAGACGCGTGCCGCCGGAAACGAGTCGCGCACGATTTTCGCTTCGAAGCCGGTGGCATAATCGTCGGGCACGAGAAAGACCAACGCCTCCAAATCCGGTTGCCGCCGGTAGAGAGCGCGCAGCAGTGGCCGTAGCCACCCGGCAACCTCACCGGGACCGTTAGCCGTGACGGCTATACGCATCGAGGATGCGGGCGATCGTCTCGGTCGTGCTCTTCCCGGCCGCGTGCGGCGCGAGCGCGATTCGGCCGCCGTACGCAAGCACGACGCTTCGTTCCGGAAGTTCCTCTTCACGGTACTGGTCGCTCTTGACGTGGACGTCGGGCCGAATGCGATCGAGTAAGACCTCCGGCGTGCGCTCTGGAAATCCCACGACTGCGTCAACGCTGCGCAATGCCAGCAACAGTTCGGCTCGGTCACGGAACGGAACGATCGGCCGGGAGCGGCCTTTGATTAGGCGGACCGAATCGTCTTCATTCAAACCGACGATCAGGGCGTCGCCTTGCGCGCGCGCCCATGCAAGATACTCGACGTGGCCGGCATGCAGCACGTCGAAGCAACCGTTGGTAAAGACGACGCTGCGGCCCTCGGCGCGGAGCTCTTCGCGCCAGTCGGCCGCCTCCTGCGCGCGCAGCAGCCGGCCAAAGAAGAGCGACGCGTTCATCCCGAGGCCGTCGCCGGCTCGACGAGCGCTACGATCTCTTCGGGCGACGCGGTTGCGGTTCCAAGCTTCTCGACGACGACTCCGGCGGCAAAGTTGGCCAGCTGCATCGCTTGCTCGATGGCCGCGCCGGCCGCCAGCGCCAGCGCCAGCACGGCAATAACCGTATCGCCCGCCCCGCTCACATCGTAAACGGTCCGCGCGACCGAGGGAATTCTCAAGCGCTGACCGTCCCGTCCAAAGAGCGCCATGCCGTGTTCGCCGCGCGTAATGACCGCGTACCGGCAATCGAGCATCTCGAGAAGGCGCACGCCGGCCCGTTCGAGGCTCGCATCGTCGACAATGGAAATGCCCGTCATCGTCGATGCCTCGGCCACATTCGGCGCGACACACGTGACGCCGCGCAGCAACTCAACATTCTGCGGCTTGGGATCGGCTAGCACGAGGGGACAGATCGACGTCGCCTCGACGATTTCTCTACAGAGCAACCCTTTGGCATAGTCGCTCAAAATAACGGCGTCGCAATCCGCCGCGCGCCGGCGAACGAACGCAGCAATCCTTCCGCGGTCGTCGTCGGGAGGCGGCGCGGTGGACTCCCAGTCCGCGCGCACGACTTGCTGATTGTGCGCCACGACTCGAGTCTTGCGCGTGGTTGGACGATCGGCCAACGTGAAGATTCCCGAATCGTCCACGTGCTGTTCTTGCAGCAGGCTACGAACCTGCACGCCGAACGCGTCGTCACCGATCGTTCCGGCAAAAACGACGCCGGCGTGCAAGGCACGCAAATTGCTGGCAACGTTACCGGCTCCCCCGAGTGTAAACGAATGGTCGGCGACGGCGACGACGGGAACGGGCGCCTCGGGTGAGACGCGGGTGACCGTACCCCAAATCCATTCGTCGATCATCAGGTCGCCGATGACGAGAATCCGGCGCCCCCTCGCACGTTCGAAGAGCGTTCGCGCGTCCGGTGCCATCAGCGAGGTCACGGCAAGCCGCCTTCGAAGATCAAACGCTGCTCTACTAAATCGCAAACGATGTGCGCCATGACCTGATGGACTTCTTGGACGATCGCTGCGTATCCATCGGGGCCGAGTAAGGCAAGATCGGCATGTTCGAGGACCGCGCCGCCCCCGTTGCCGGTAAACGCAATCGTCACCGCGCCGCGCCGTTTCGCGGCTTGCAGCGCGAGCACGACGTTGCGCGAGCTGCCGCTGGTGGTCATGCCGATCAGGACGTCGCCCGGTTGCGCAAACGCTTCTACCTGGCGAGAGAAAACGAAGTCGTATCCGTAATCGTTGCCGACACACGTCAGCGTTGACGAGTTAACCGAAAGGGCTTCGCTGTACAGGCCCGGCCGCTCGCGCAAGTAACGCCCGGAAAGTTCGGCAGCCATGTGCTGTGCTTCGGCCGCGCTGCCCCCGTTGCCGCACCATAACACTTTCTTGCCCGCTCGAAGAGCCGCAACNNGCGGATCGAGAAGCCCGCGCCGGTCGGCGAGCAACTCGTCGAAACCGCGGCGTCCGTGGTATCGCGCCACCTGCTCGTTCACGAATGCAGCTCGATCCAGAAAAGTTCTTGACCCTGCGAGACCAGCTCGCCGTTGCCGGGTACGATGCGCACGATCGTACCCGAATAATCGCTCTGAATTTCGTTGAAGAGCTTCATCGCTTCGAGCACGCATAGGACGTCGCCGGTTTCGACCCGATCGCCGACTTCGACATACGGCGTGGCATCGGGTGAGGATGCGAGGTAGAACACGCCGGTCAACGGCGCCAGCACTTTGGTAACGTTCGCACCCGCCGCCGGCGTCCTTTCGCCGGCCGCTGTGGAAGAGAGGCCGTCAGCCTGCGGCGCCGGCTCGGAGCTCGCGCGCGAGAGCTCGTAGACGGCGTCGCCCAGTTTTACCTTAACCGTGTCGAGGTCGTGCTCGTGCATGAGCGCGAGCAGCTCGCGTAACGTTTGCGTCTCTTCGGGATAGCGCTCGTCCATTACAGTCCCGCTTCTACGAGAAGCTCGACAAGGACTCTTATCGAATCGAACGGCACGCGGCGATCGCTTCGGTGCTCTAGGTCCCGCAATACCGCCTCACCCGCGGCAAGCTCGTCGCTCCCGAGAATCAACGCATAGCGCGCTCGGTTACGATCCGCGATCTTCAGCGCGGCCAGCAGTTTACGCTCGAGATAGTCGGCAAAGACTGGCGCCTCAAGCGTGCGGCGCAGCTCCGCGACGATCGGTGCCAGGACCGTGCGCGCCTGCGCTCCCAGCGCGATGGCCTGAAGGCCGCGGCGCGGAGCTTGCGCTTGCGAGTCGCGGGCCTGCAGCATCATGAGGAAGCGTTCCATGCCAAGAGCAAAGCCGACCGCCGGCACGTCCGGGCCGCCAAGCGATTGCACCAAGCCGTCGTACCGGCCGCCGCCGCAAACGCTGCTTTGCGCGCCGAGTACGCTCGACGTGATCTCGAAAACGGTTCTTCCGTAGTAATCGAGTCCGCGGACGATGCGCGGGTTGATCGTATACGGAATGCCGGCCAAATCGAGATACGATTTGAGCGCCTCAAAGTGCTCCCGGCACGGCGCGCAGAGAAACGACTCCAGTGCCGGCGCGCTTTGCACGTACGGAGCGTCCGCCGGATCCTTGCTGTCGAGCAAACGCAGCGGGTTGCGCTCGATCCGCAGCCGCGATTCCTCACTCAGCGCGGCCAAGTGCGGACCGAAGTGCGCAATCAACGCATCGCGATAGGCCGGCCGGCAACGCTCGTCGCCGATCGAGTTGAGGTTGAGCACTGCGTCACCGATCCCATATCCGCGCACCAGCTCCCACGCGAGCGAGATCACTTCCAAGTCCGCTTCGGGACCCGCAAAACCAAAACACTCGACGCCGAACTGATGCGACTGGCGGTAGCGGCCCTTCTGCGGACGCTCGTAGCGAAAGATCGGTCCGATGTAATAGAGGCGCAGCGGCCCGAGCGCAAAGAGATGATGTTCGAGCGCGGCACGTACCACCGGCGCCGTCCATTCCGGGCGCAGCGTCAAACTACGGCCGGAGCGGTCGGCGAACGTGTACATCTCTTTTTCCACGATGTCGGTCTGCGCGCCGACGCCGCGGATGAAGAGTTCGGTCGACTCGAAGACCGGCGTGCGAATCTCGCCGTAGCCGAAACGCGCCGCGAGAACGTGTATCCGTGCTTCGAGCTCGTTCCAGCGACCCGACTCCGGAGGAAAGAAGTCCTGGGTCCCGCGCGGGGCGCCAAAGTTCTCCGGCATGCTGCTAGGCTCTCATCCCGGCCGACCGGTTCGCCGGGTCGATTGACTAGCCATTGCGGCAGCACGCGTGATGGTTGCCGGTGCGTATCGCCCTCTACGCAGGCGCACTACTCGCCCTTGCAACGCTCTCCACGCCGGATACCCTGCGCTGCGCGCTGGCAACGTCGGCGAGCGCTCTTTTCGAAGCCGCACCGTTTTTGCTCGCCGGTATCATTGCGGGGCGCTTCTTACGACATTCAAATGCCATGGCGTATCTCGGTTGCGGTTGCACGGCCGGCCCGTCGGCCCGTTCACTTCCCGCGGCCGTAGCGACGTGGCTCATCTTCGGTCCGCTCGTCGCCGCCGCGCGGTTGGGCGCCGCGGTCGCGGTCGCGCGTTTGCTCCACCACGAACGCCGGCCCGGCTGTCCGCAACTGCCTGATCTGCTCGGTGAGTTTGCCACTCTTCTTCCACCGGCAATCCTGACCGGTGCCGCGGCGCAGTTCGCGGCCGCAGTTGACCCGGGCAAGCTTCCACCGATCCTCAGCGCAGCGGCAGGGGCGATGCTCGGCTTTACGACGGCGCCCTGTGGGCTTGGGGCCGTTGCGGTGGCCGGCGCATTGCGCGTTCAAGCTCCAATCGCGTCGGCGGCCTTCCTCTGCGTGGCCGGAATTATCGACCTGCGTGCGCTTCGGCGGCAGACGCACTCAGACAAGGGCCACGATGCGCTCGCCTACGTGCTCTTGGCCGCCGCATTTGCAATCGTCGCCTCACGGCGCGGAGACGCGCTCGTCCATCCCGCAATCGCGCCCCTGATGGCGGCGTGCGCCGGTGCAGCACTGATCTGCGCGATCGCCTATCGGCGCGAGCAAAGCCCGGCGCGGCGATGCGCGCCCGTTTTGATGTTGGCCGGTGCGATGATCGGCGCTCCGCCGCCACAGTACCACGCCACCGAAACGACGCTCGCCGATCTCTTTGCGGGCGAGCGTTTGACGTTCACCGGAACGCTCGCGCGCAACGGGGCGGAGAGCGCTTTGGTGCGCTACGCGATAACGTGTTGTCGCGCCGATGCGGCTCCCGTCGTCGTGCGTCTCGACCAGGCCCCACGCTTCGCGACGGGCACCTGGCTGCGCGTGGACGGACGCATCGAGAGCATCGGCGGCAACCTTCGCCTGGTTGCCGGCAGCGCGCAACGCATCGCGCCGCCGACCGATCCTTTCATCTATCGCTAACGGCGCTCCAAGAGCTCGACCGGGATGCCGTTCGGATCTTCTACGAAGGCAATCGCGCGGGTACCGCCGGGAGATTTGTAGACGTCTTTGAGAATCGTCACGCCTTTGGCTCGAAGTGCATCGACGTACTCGCGAAGGTCGCCATCGGCTTCGAGGGCCAGGTGTTCGTAGCGGTTACCCAAGGCATACGGAGGATGCTCTTCCAAGTCGTAAACGAGCTCGATGTACGCGTCCCAATCGCGTCCGACGAACGCCATATCGGCGTTACCGGGATAATGAAAGGGGCCGTCGAGTAAGCGCAATCCGAGCTTCTCGGTGTAAAAATCGATCGACTCGTTCATGTCGTTGACGAAGATCGAGGTGTGAAGGAAACGCGGCATTCGGGGCTCCCTCTAATGCAGAAAATAGCGATAGCTCGAAAAAACCAGCGCGACGTCGAGGCGATCGGCCGCGGAGACGACTTCATCGTCTCGAACCGATCCGCCAGGCGCGATAATTGCCGCGCATCCACCGGCAACGGCGGCTTCCAACCCGTCGGCAAACGGAAAGAACCCGTCGCTGGCGCAGGCGGCGCCTTTTGCATGGTCGCCGGCGCGCTGCGACGCGATCTGCACCGCGCTCACGCGGTTTGTCTGCCCCGCGCAGATTCCACGGGTCGTTCCACCATTAACGATCACGATGCCGTTGCTTTTCACGTGCCGGACGACATCCCAGGCAAACGCCAGATCGTGCCATTGCTGCGAGCTTGGTTGTCGCCGGCTGACGACGCGCCACTCTTCGGCCGGGGCGTCTGGATCGTCGTTTTCCGCGAGAACGCCGCCGAGCGCACTTCGGAGTCGCAGCTCGTGCGCCAGCTCGTCGGGGAGCGATTTCCCAAAGCGCATTATTCGAAGGTTCTTTTTTTTCTTGAGCACGTCGAGCGCATCCGAATCGAAGTCCGGCGCTGCGACGATCTCGAGAAAATACCGGCCGAGCGCTTGCGCGGCGGCGGCGTCGATCGGAGCGTCGGCTGCGACGATTCCCCCGAATGCCGAAACCGGATCGGCCTCGAGCGCTTCGCGAACGGCCAAGCCGACGCGCGAACGTTGGGCGACGCCGCAGGGAACCGTATGCTTCACCACCGCCGCGCGAATGAAGCGTTCGCGATCGCTGCCGAACTCGGCGCCGAGCGGTGCGCGGGAGAGTAGCCGCAGCGTCGCATCGAGGTCGAGCAAATTGTTATAGGAAAGCGCCTTTCCGTGGAGCTGCTCGGGCAGACGCTCGCGCCGGTCGAGGTAGAACGCGGCGCGCTCCTGCGGATTCGTGCCGTACCGCAAACGTTTGGCAAGGGGCAACGTCAGCGCCAGAGCGCCCGGGAGCTCGCTCGGCAAGATTTCCCCCGCTGCGGCGAGGTAGTGCGAAATTGCAACGTCGTACTCCGCGGTTCGCTCGTAGGCCGCGATTGCATACTTGCGACGCAGCGCCGACGGCACGTCACCCGATTCGATCGCCACTCGATATTCCGCATACTGTGAAGGATGCGTTAGGACGGCGACGTGCTCGAAGTTTTTGGCCGCAGCTCTCAACAGCGCCACGCCTCCGATATCGATCTGTTCGATCGCTTCTTCTTCCGTCGTACCCGGGCGCGCCACCGTCGCCTCAAAGGGATAGAGATTGACGACGACCGCACAGATCTCCGCGATGGCGTACTTTTCCGCTTGTGATTTGTGCTCGCGATCGGTTCGATCGAAGAGTATCGC
>PKWF01000081.1:10740-15682 GCA_003133185.1 Vulcanimicrobiota bacterium
GTGGCGTAAATTTCGATGCCGCGCCGCTCGAGCGCGCGGGCCAACTCCGCCGAACCGGTCTTGTCGAAAACAGAGATGAGTGCCGCGCGTCGCGTTGCCGCCGGGGCTTCAGGCAACCGACATCTCCGCCTGCGCCGCGAGCTCTGCGGAAACGATCGCGCTGACTCCGGCTTCTTTGGTCGTTACGCCGTACAGGCGATCCGCGCTCTCCATCGTCTTCTTATTGTGCGTGACGATGAGCATTTGAGACTTTGCGGCGAACTCGCGCACCAACTGGCAGAACCGCTCGATGTTCGCATCGTCAAGTGCGGCGTCCACCTCGTCGAGCAGATAGAACGGCGCCGGCTTGATCTCGATGAGCGCAAAGATCAAAGCCGCAGCGGTCATGGCGCGCTCGCCGCCCGAGAGCGCGGCCAGCGGCATCTGTTTTTTGCCCGGCGGCTGCACCGCGATTTCAATGCCGGTTTCCGCGAGGTTGGCGGGCTCCGTCTGCCACATCTTGGCCTGACCGCCCGCAAAAAGCCGTCCGTACATTTTTGAGAACGCGGCGGCAACACGCTCGAAGGTCGCATTGAACTGCGCTTGACTCTCCCGTTCGATCTCTTGGATTGATTCGAGCAGCGTCGCCCGCGCCTTTGCGAGATCCTCGAGCTGCACGCGCAGGAACTCCTCGCGCTGCGCGACGTCATCGCGCTCGGCCTCCGCGTTGAGGTTGACGTTCGATTCCAAACGGGCGAGGTCGTCGCGCAGCCGTGGGAGCTCTTCGACGATCGCATCGGCTTCGTCCCGATACCGGCTCTCCACGTCGGCGCATTCTTCGTTGGTGGCTGGATGTTGCGCGAACTGGGAGACCAGCATTCCGAGTTCGGCTTCGATCTGTGCCAATCGCGTGCGGTGACGCTCGCCGCCGGCGGCGGCGTCGCGCTCATCCTGTTCGGCCAGTCGCAGTTCCGATTCGACGCGAGCCTGTCCGGTTACGAGTTCCTCACGCTCTTTGCGAGATTGCTCGAGCCGTTCGTCGAGCGAAACGACGCCGCGCCACAAACCTTCGAGATGAAGGTGCGCGCTGCGGGTTTCTTCCATCAGCAAACCGATCTCGGCCAACATGCGCTCCCGTGCCGACCCGGCGCGCGCGCGGTCCTGATCGAGCATGCCGAGCCTCGCATTGGCCGCATCGCGTTCGGCGGCGAGCCCGCCGGTTCGCTCGCGCAAATCGGCGGCATGCGCGCTGGCCGCGGTCTGCGCCGTTTGCGCGGCCGCAATGTCCTCACGGACGCGAGCAAGTTCCGTTTCCAAGCGTAGCCTTTCGTCGTCGCTTTTTTGGGCTTCGGGATCGCTGCGCTCGTACTCGCGCTGCAGCTCTCGCGATCGCAGGACCTGCGCGTGAAGGGAAGCCGTGGCGGCGCGCGCCGTGTTGAGCTCGGCCTGCGTGCGCTCGACCTCTTCGGTAAGGGCCGCGGTTTGCGCACGCAAGCCGACGAGCTGCGATTCGGCGCGGCTCTGCCGCTCGCGCGCCGCGTCGCGCTCTCCAGTGGCAGCGTGGGCGCGAGCCTGAGCTCCGCGCAGGGCCTGCTCGGACTCGTCGAGTCGCAGGCGCATATCCGCCAACGCTTCGCGAAGACTCGCAGCCAGAAATCGCCGGGACAGGATCGAGCGCTCGCGCGCAAACCGGCCGCCCGTAATCGCGCCGCCTCCGGTGATTTGCTCGCCGCTCAGCGTCACGATCGTATCTCGCACGCCCCGCTCTCGGACGAGTTCGATGCCGGTCTCGAGCCGGTCGACGATCAAAACGTTACCAACCAAAAAGTTCACGATGCTCGCGTAGCGCGGCGCCGTCTGCAGCAGCGTGTGCGCATAGCCGAGAACNNGTATCGAGCGGCAGAAAAGTTGCGCGGCCCGCCTCCTTACGATTGAGAAATTCGACGCACCTTTCGGCATCTTCGGAGGTCGTCGTGACGACGTTGGAAAGCCGCGCGCCGAAAGCAACGTCCATCGCGCGAGCGTACCGCTCTTGCGTCGTGATGAGATTTGAAACGATGTCCTCGATCCCGTGCAGCTCGCCGCGTTGACGCGCTTCAACGACCGCGCGCGTTCCGGGAACGTGCCCCTCGAGCGAGTTTTCCAGCTCTTCGATGGTGTGCAGGCGCGATTGCGCCGCTGCGACGTCGCCAGTTTGATCGCGATGGGCGCCCAGCGCCGCCACGACTTCCTCTTGGGCGGCAGCCGCCCGCAGCTCCGAATTCTCCGCGCGACCGCGGGCATCGAGCAGCTCTTCTTCGAGCGCTGCGATGTGGCGGCGGCATTCGCCGTGACGGTGTGATGCCCCACCCGCGGCAATCTCGAGTTGCTCGGCGCGCTCGCGGGCGGTCTGCTCTTCTCGCTCGAGACGCTCGACTTCGGTGCGACGCGTTTGTGCTTGAACCCGGCGCTCCGCCTTGCGGGTTGCCAGCTCCGTCGCGCCGGCTTCGACCTCGCGCAGCTCGGTAAAAACCTTTTCGAGTTGCGCGCGAGCCTGCGAGAGCGTCGCTTGCGCCTCGAGCTCACGCTCCCGCGCTTCTTCCAACGCTCGCGATAGCGGCGTGAGGCGCGCCTCCAGCTGATCCATCGCCGTAACCAGCAACGCGCGCTCTCCAAGCACCCGCGCGGCATCCTCCGAGGTTTGCGTCGATTGCCGCTCGAGGGCCTCGCGGCGCGCGAGCGCGGCGGCGTACTCTGCTTCGACGCGTGCGACGTCGTTGCGCTCGCTCTGTGACTTCGAGCGCAACTCTTCGAGCTGTAGTTCGCATCGGTAGAGCTGCGTTCGCAGGCGTGTGACTTCCGCGCCTAGCGTTGCGGCCTTTGCGGCGGCCGCCGCGCGCTGTTCCTCGCCTCGCTCCAGCTCGTCACGTAACGAGACCCTTTCGGCGCGGCGGGACGCGCCGGCTCGCAGGTAACCGAGTATCTCCAGGTCGCGCAGTCGCGCGCTGACGCGGCGGTAGCGCTTCGCCCGGCGAAGCTGACTCTCCAACTCCGGAATCCGCCGTTCCAGCTCCGCAATAAGATCGCTAATGCGAATGGCGTTCTGCTCGGTGCGTTCCAAACGGCGCATCGACTCGTGTTTGCGCGCCAGGAACTTGCCGATGCCGGCCGTCTCTTCGAAGAGCGAACGCCGCTCGGCCGGTTTGCTGACGAGAATTGCATCGATCTGTCCTTGCGAAACGATGGCATACGAGCCGGGTCCGAGGCCGGTGCCCATGACCAAATCGAGCACGTCGCGCAAGCGTACTTGGCTGCGGTTGATGAAATATTCGCTCTCACCCACGCGATAGGCGCGCCGGGTTATCTCGACTTCGTTGAAATCGATCGGCAACGCTCCGTCGGAGTTATCGAACAGAATTGAGACTTCGGCGAGACCGAGCGGCTTGCGGCTTTCGTTCCCGGCGAAGATGACGTCTTCCAGCCGTCCCGATCGAATGCTCTTGGTCGACGTTTCCCCCAGGACCCATCGAAACGCATCGACGAGGTTGGATTTTCCGGAGCCATTCGGACCGACGATCGCCGTGACGCCGTCGCCGAACTCCAGCGCCGTCGGTTCGGCAAACGTTTTGAAGCCGAACGATCGAATCTTCTTGAGCTTCACGTCCCAACCGCGCGCGGCAAGCCTTCGTCGCTTGCGGGGGTGAGCGAGAGCAGTGCGGCCTCGGCCGCCGCTTGCTGCGCGGTCTTTTTCGAGGGCCCGTGGCCTTTGCCCAGCAGCTTACCTTTGACGGTGACCCTGGAATGGAAGGCCGGGCGTTGCGGCGTGCCGCGACTGGTCTCCCGGTAGACGGGCGTAGCTGCCAAATGTTCCTGCGCGTAGTGTTGCAAGCGGGTCTTGGCGTCGAGCAACGCATCCGCGGAGTGATCCAACTGCTCGACGTGATATTTAACCACGAATGCGCGCGCCTTTTCGAGCCCGTAGCTGAGGTAGAGCGCGCCGACAAAAGCTTCGAAGGCGTCGGCCAGCACCGACGTATTATCGCTTCCGCCCGCGGCACGCATTCCGGTTCCGAGCAGCGCGAGCTCCGAAAACCGTAGCCGGCGCGCCGTTCGGGCAAGCTGCGCGTCGTTGACGATGGCGGCTTTGCGCAACGTCAGCAATCCCTCGGACTCGTCGGAGAACTGTTCGAAAAGCCATCCCGCCGTGATGCAACCGAGCACGGAGTCGCCAAGAAACTCCATTCGGTCGTTCGAACTCCCGCCGCGCTCTTTTGCATAGCTCTGATGAACGAAGGCCATTTCGAATACGCTTAATTCGTCGCGCTTGCGAATGCCTGCAAGACGGAGCAGGGCGCGCAGCCGGCGCCGGTACGCTTCGCCGCTCACGCTAGGAGCCTGTAGGGTTATGGCGCGACAAACTCCTACGGCCCGGGACGAACCTTGCCGAGGACGATGACGCTGTTGTGACCGCCGAAGCCGAACGAGTTCGAGAGCGCGACGCGGATCGGCGCGTGGCGCGCGACGTTGGGTACGTAATCGAGCCGGCATTCGGGATCGGGAAACTCGTAGTTGATCGTGGGAGGCATGATATCGTGGTACACGGCGAGCGCCGTCGCTACGCCTTCGATGCCGCCCGCGGCGCCGAGCGCGTGCCCGTGCATCGATTTGGTCGAACTCACTCCGATTCTGGCGGCATGCTCGCCAAAGGTTTTTTCAATCGCACTAGATTCGGCGGGGTCGCCCATTGGCGTCGACGTTCCGTGCGCGTTGATGTAATCCACGTCCTCGGGGACGATGCCGGCGCTTGCCAAGGCGCGAGCTAAGGCCAGCCGGACTCCCGTGCCTTCGGGATCCGGCGCCACGAGATCGTAGGCATCGGCCGATTGCCCGTAGCCGAACAGCTCGCAATAGATCTTGGCTCCGCGAGCCAGCGCGTGTTCGTACTCCTCGAGAACGAGGATGCCCGCGCCCTCGGCGAGGACGA
>PKWF01000045.1 GCA_003133185.1 Vulcanimicrobiota bacterium
TGTCAACGCCCCGGTTTTGGCTCGACTTTCCGCAGAAGTGAAACGAACACTTGTTAGGTGCTCGCAACCGGACCTACACTACATTCTCCGTTGCATCGCTAAGTGGAAAACGCGATCGACCCCTCGGCGCCGCCGTTGCGCCGAACACTTGTCACGCGCCTTTAAGAACCAACCGCGAAACCCCAAACGCTCGCCCGTGACAAGTGTTCGGCCTTTTCACGTTTGCGACGTCCCGTGCGAAGGTCGCGCGAGTTTCCGATTTCGGTGCTACGGGCTGACGCCTCGCGTAACTTTACCCCGCAGCGCCGGTGCTACTCTCGTCCCACTCCGATGTGACAAGTGTTCGCTAGGGCTCGAGAAATCAACATGAATTGGGGCCGGCAAAAGCGGGATTGACAGCCGTGGTATGCGCGCGCGTGTTGAGCCGGCAAACAATTGGCAGTAGGGTGACTCAATCTCCGGTCCCGTTAACGTGACGTCGCCGACGGGCTAGCAGAGTAGCCGTCGCACACGTCCGTTCGAAGTAATGCGTCACCCGCTCGAAACGGTCATCGTCACTCGGGGATAGGAGCCAGAGCCATCTGAAACGCCGCCCCCTGCGGCAATGCCGCCTGGTTCTAAGCGATCGAAGCTATGCCGCTATGCGATCGAGGCCGCTACGCTGTCGCCGCTGCAATGCCGATCCACGCTGCACTGCCCGCAATGCTGCAAAGCCTGCATAGCAAACACGGCCCGCTTTCGCGACGCCGTGCAGAGGGGCAGACGCGTGGGGTTAAAGTATGGCTACGATGAAATCGGACTGAACGGACGTGGCGACTGATCGAAGTTAAACATGTTGCCGATGCTTTTGCTCGTCTTGTCGGTCGTTCCCAGACGCCCAAGACTCCAGGTATCCTCGATGAAACGCACGATGCTACCGAAGCCGTAGACCGTGTGCGAGACTTCACCTTGGGGCACGTAAGGTGAGACCACGATCATCGGCACGCGCAAGCCGGGACCACCCTGATTGTCGCGCGGCAATGGTGGCGCCACGGGATCGTAAAAACCGCCCCAATCGTCCCACACTATCACGATCGCCGTTGAGTTCCAGTACGAACTCTCGCCGATCGCGTTGACGACGCTCGCCACCCACGCCGGGCCGGTGTCGGACTTCTCGCCCGGATGATCGGAGTTCTTGCCGTCGGGAATCACCCACGAAACATTGGCAAGTCTGCGGCGTTTCACGTCGGAAAAGAGTTTGTTCGAGTTACGGATGTTGGTCTTCCATTCGGGGCCTTCGCGCACGGCTTTGATCGCATCGAAGGCGTTCCAGTATTCACCTTCGCCATTCATCACCGGCGGCGAGTAGTATTTCCAGGAAACGGCCTTCGCGTCGAGCAGCGTCTGCAGTGTATGGTACGTAAAGCACGGAAACGGGCCTTTGAACTGCAGGTACTTGAGATTCGTCGTTATCAGCGACGTCACCGCGCCCGGCTGCGCATCGCATCCCCATGGAAAACCCGAAGGATCGTCGATCAGGCTCTCGCTCGAACTAATCTCGGTACCGCCGCGGATTAGGTCTTGATGGGCGGTAAAATCGCCGCTGCCCTGCGTTTGAAACATGCGGTCGGCGAGTCCGTACTCGCTCGCAAGCGTGAAGTAGGGTTGAATTTCGGAGGGATTGACATATTCGTATGCTGCCGAGTTGAAGCCATCCATATGTCCGTGTCGATACGACTTGAGATACGCCGGGTAATCGTTTTCCCCAGGTCCTTCGGCGTTAAGGTCAACCTCCTTGAGCTTGACTCGGATGGTTTTATGCCCGACGCGCATCTCCCCAAACTTCGTCGTCGCAAAGAGATCGTTGAATGTTCGGCTCTCTTGAACCATCAAGACGATATGTTGAATGGGGCTTTTTGACCGTGCTGTGCGTAGGGCGGTCACGGCATTTTGCGGAATCACACCCGGTGCGCTGATCGGCTGCGATCCGCCGCACCCTGCGAGCAATGCCGCAGNNTCCTGATAGCTCGACCACTCCGACGGCCAAGGGCGTTCGGTGCCCCTGCCTCAGTTCCATCGCAAGAGGCAAGCTCTTAGCCGAAAAGCGACTAGGGGTCCACGGCTCAGCGCCCACGGCACCGATCGGCGGCCCTTGTCACTCCGCGACCGAGCGTCGCGGTCCTAGGCCACGGGCGCCGTCGATAGCGAAAAGGGTCTCGCGCCGGGCTAAATCCTGCTAAGCAGATTTGACAGCCCGCAAGCCCGAACCGACGCTTATGACGTTGATTTCGACGCTCGAACCTCTATGGATTGCCCTTCAAGGTGTTGGCGCGATTGGCGTGGCGATTATCGCCGCGCTCGGTCTCATCGCAGCGTCTCGTCAAATTCGCGAGGTGCGAGAGAGCCGAACTGACGCGGCAAATATCGCGCGCACGCAANNGTTCGGGACGGATGATATGGAGTACAGCTTCGGCTTCTTCGATGCCGCCTACAGCGCCGTTGATAGTCGCGAAATCTTCAACACTATTTATGACGAGTTTGTTGTATCAACGCGGCGCCGACTGCGAGGGATGGAACGGTCTGAACGATTGGCAGGTGTTCGTAAAGAGTCAATTGGTTACCTTGATTACGAGCTGGACCCCGAAAGCGATTCGTCAAAGATCAAAAGGGCTGACCGAGCTACAGCCTGCAAGAATGAAATCATCACTACCGCCAACCTTTGCGAGCGTGCTTGGGTGCTTATTGAGAGAGGTGCAATCGACGCGGACCTGTTCTTAGCCGATCAAGCGTATAACATTGCCTCAACATATTTTATCGCACAAGATGCACTCGCCGATCTTTGTCGTGAAGAGCACTTTAACTTTGACGACTTTCGCGAAATCGCGTTGCGTGCTCGCGACTCATTGAAAGGTAAGCCGTACGCGACCGACCTAGTAGAGCAGCCGTTCCCACCTCTGCCGCAATACAACCCGACTCAATAATCGGGCTGTTGCACGTCCTAGGGCGCGCACGACAGTTTCTAAAGATTACCGGTTAGAGTCTTTTCTAGCGTCCCGATCCGACTGATGATCTGATTAAACCGAGTCATCAGATACGAAAGCTCGCTGACCCCCACTATGGTACTACAGGTCTTGCATGCGTAAAATCCCACGGGGAAATTCGCGCCCTCGACGCTTACCGGAGGACGTAGAACGATCTCTTCATGCTTACACTCAGGCATACTCGAACCTCGTATTGCGATTATCAAGCGGACGGTATTAGCTTTCGAAGCGCGCCCCAATGTCGCCTGTGCGGTACGAGTAGCCCGCTGCGCACCTTCGACCCATGCGAGATGCTCGCGCCCATGGCCTCGGCAATCACGCGCACCGGCAAGCCTTNNCTTCGCTGGACCCGCGGCGCGGAAGCCTGAGATAACGGCGCGCTGCGCCTCCTCGCGCCGATCCGGCAGGCATTGATCGCAGAATAAGCGCTTGCGAATCGAGAGCTTGGCGCCGCAACTGCGGCAGACATTCGCAGCCGTCGCGATCGGCACCGATCGAACGGCCTTCGGGGTGGCGGGCACCGCAATCGGCCGCACCCGAACCTTGACTCGCGCGCGATCACCCGCGGCAGTCCGGATCGGCGCCTCCATACCCAAGCCACTCTTGGCCAAGCGTGCGACGTGCCGAGCAACGGCTTCGGCGTATGGTGCAACGAGCTTCGCCCACGTCGCCATGGTCGGCGCGAGTTCTTGTGCGAGCGGCGATGCGAGGCGACACGAACCCTCGCGTGTCTCCGCAAAATCTTTCGCCGAGAAGGTTCGCGTTCGCGCGAGATTCAGCACGAAGGCATCCACGTGTGGGCGCACCGGCTCCATCACGTCCGCTGCGAGGCTTTGGCGATTGGCCTCGTCGCAATGAAATAGCGCGAGGCCGCAATCCAATCCGCGGGCGATCAGCGCGACCCGCGTCTCGACTTCCAATAGCGTGTACAGGTAGTTCAGGATCGCGTTCAGCGGATTGGCCGCATTGCGCGGCGCCAAGGTCAATGGCGATCGGCGGGCGCCGAAGGTGCGCCAATGATCCGGAACGCGATCGCGCTGCGCGAATGCGACCGGCGCGCTCGCCCATCCATCCCAGTATGCTTCGGCGGCTTGTGCTTCGGCGATCAGTACGCGATCGATGCGATCGGCGCGATCGAGTCGTGCCAGCGCTCCACGCACCGTGCTCCCACCGTCTAAGCCAAAAGAATCGAGAACCGCTAGCTGTCCCTTGATCTTCGCTTCGAGAAGTTCGCGCGCGATCGGTAGCCGGTGTTCGGTATGCGCGATTATCCCTTGCACGCGACGAAGGCGGGCATCATCCAATCCGCCGGTCGAAGCGGTCAAGATCGAGCCGTCGTGATCCAGTTGAATGAAGGCGGCCTTCGCATCATGCAGCCAACGCAGCGCTTCCAGCGTTACGAAGCCGGTTTGCGCGATCACGATAAGGCGCTTGATCCGGCTCGTCGCTTTTGCGAAGCGCCCGGCACGGCGCTGTCGGCCGATTCCATCGCTCACGGCGAGATGCCGGCGATCGACGGCGACCTTGATTCCGTAGCCGCTCAGCATCACGATGCCGCTACGGATGGGCACGGCGCTGGGTCGTATGGTAGTCTCTTGGTGCATCTGGAGTTCCCTCTCCGGGTGCGACGCCTCCGGCTCGTTAGCGCGGGCCGGGGGCATCTTTTGTGATTATTCTAACCTGATCGTTTTGAACTGATGAACGTACGGCAGCCGAGCGCGCCGGATTTGCGGCAGCTGGTATTCCGGCGTCATGTTATCAATCGTTGAACCGGCAACGCCGAAGTATTCCATGCTCGCAAGCCGGGCGTAATGCGTGTATCCTTGGCAGATGCCGTCAGCCCACGAAATGAGGTGTTCCGCGGCGACCACCCGGCGACCGTCGATCGGCAGTTGCACGTCGCGTAGCACGTCGTCGGCGCGCCGTATGCCCCCACTCAACTTCACCTTTGCGACGCGCTGCGCATATTCGAGCAACGGCGTCGCGGCTTCTAACAACCGTACTGCATAGATATCCACTCCGCTCTTCAAAATGTCGCCGCGCCGCGGGAAG
This sequence comes from Vulcanimicrobiota bacterium, assembly GCA_003133185.1. Classification (GTDB taxonomy): domain Bacteria; phylum Vulcanimicrobiota; class Vulcanimicrobiia; order Vulcanimicrobiales; family Vulcanimicrobiaceae; genus Cybelea; species Cybelea tyrphae. The sequence continues at coordinate 5,073 of PKWF01000045.1, forward strand.
CCGCTGGCAATGACCAAGATCGTGACGGCCATCGGTTTTGGCACGACGTACGAAAAGCGATCGAATAGAGCATCATGCCTTTGGAGGGCACGTTGCATGCTTTCAGCGACCTGCTCGCTGCTGTAGCCGACAGTTTGGCTTTCAATACTCTTGCGAAGGTCTTGCCTGATTGTCCCAGCGATGTAGCGGTTCTGATAATAGGGATTTTTCAGCGCGCGCCACACCGTGTATTGGCCCAAACGATGCACGCCAACGCTGCGAAAGGTCAGCGCCGTGGGCAGGTCGGTGACGACGCCATCTTCCTCAAGCCAGCGTTTCCCGAGTTCTGCTAACGCGGCGAGGGCCTCCAGAATCTCGTGGTAGTAGCCAGCAAAGGTGAACGTGCTGGGCCACGGCAGTTCGAGCGCATCGCTGATCTTGCGTAAGGTATCGGGTGAGGGCATCATGACGTGAATCGGTCGCCCGTTCTCGTCAAGCTCGACGGTCTCGTACGCCTTGATTCGTGCTGTCGTCGCTTCGGTAGCCTTGGGCCAGACTAGCCGGGCCAGCTGCTTCCGCGAGATGCCGCGCTTCTCGCGCTCGGCCTTGAGCCAAGACACGAAGTGGGCCCGCTGCATGAGGCCCGCGTAGCTGGGCGATCGCGCTGCCTGGCGCCTTGGAGCATCGGTCCAAAACGGGGGGAGTACACTTCCCATGGCCTAAGCGTTCTCTTTTCAGAAGTTGACTTCCCCGGTAAGCTGCCTAAGGTAAGCCGAAAGGCAAACATCTTTAGGGAGTACGGAAATGCTACGATTACGGCTCTGGCGCCTCGCGGAAGGCCTCACACAGACAGAGGCGGCGCGGCGACTGGGGATGAGTCACCTCACGCTAGGATACCTCGAAACCGGGCGATTAGCGCCTAGCGATAGAGACCGAGACCGCCTGCGGCAGGTCTTCGGCAACGATGCCGACCGGATGTTCGAGGTGGTCGGCCACGATCTGGAAGGAGCGGCGCGATGAGCAACCCGGTAAGCGTCCCGATCGGCCAAATCGTCGTTGACGATCGCCTCCAGCCGCGTTGCGATGGACTGAGCCACGAGCACGTCACCTCGCTGATGGAGACGCCAGAAATCTGGCCGCCAATCGTCCTGGCGCGCGGAAACGGTGGCTTCTTCCTTATTGACGGCTTCCACCGCCACGAAGCGGCGCGCCAGTTGGGAATCGCGGAACTCATGGCGACGATCTACGATCCGCCCGAAGGCACCGATCTCTACGGCATCGCGTTCCAGCTAAACGCTAAGCATGGCCGCGCGCTAAAGCTGCGCGATCGCAAAGCCTACGCGCTGCTGTTGTTGCGGCAATATCCCGACGCTTCCGACCGAGAACTGGGGAGAAAGTGCGGGCTGCACCACGAGACCATCGGTTCGCTGCGCGACGCGCAAGGGACGCCGATTCGTCCCCGCGAGCGCAAGCCCGGCGAACCTGGCTCTGGCTTGCCGCATATCCGCTCGGCGGTGCGCTCACCAACCAAGGCATACCCGGAACGCCCAACGCGCCGCGCACGCTCGCGGGGGCGCCGGTCTTCTGCATTCTCGCCGCCGTCGGTATCGCACTGCTCTTCGATTGGGCCGCCTCTTTGCGGCGGCCGCGCATGGCTCGCATTGCAGGCATTGGCGTCCGTACGATCTTCGCAACGGCCGTGATCTTCTCGACCGTCTACTTCGCTCGGTTCTACTTCACGCGCTACGTCCACCAAAATTCAAATGCGTGGTATTCGGGAACGCGCGCTCTCTTCGCGGCGATTCGTGAGAATCGCGACAGCTACAGGCGGGTTTGCTTCAACGTACGGCCCGCGTCGTATCAGCTGCAGACGTTCGGACGCTTCTATCTGAACGGCATACCGCTTCGGGTGATCGAGGGCATCGACGACCCGAGTTGCTCGCTTCCTGGCACGCTCGCCGCCGTCGACAGCGATCACCATTTCGAACGAACTGATTTTCGCGTTCTCGCCAAGATCGAAGACGTCGACGGTAATCCGTTCGCCAATCTTAGCGGCTACCGATGACGTTGGTCTTCGTCCGATTCCCCCGCACGCACTGCCCCTCTGGACGACGTTCGCGAAAGCGGGCCGTGTTGCTATGCGGGCTTTGCAGCATTGCGGGCATTGCAGCGCGGATCGGCATTGCGGCTGCGCAAGCGTGGCCCGGCTTCAATCGCTTGGCGGCGTAGCCCCGGCTTCGATGCTTCGCAGCTCGGCCGGGAGGGGGGCGTCGTTTCAGCGGCTGTGGCTCCTATCCCGTCATCGTCACTCGGGGAAAGGAGCCAGAGCGGAAAAGATGGCGCCCCCCTCGCCGCCAAGCCTGCGAAGCGATCGAAGCCGGGCTATGCTGCCGAGCTGGCTATGCCGATCGGCGAGATACGCTGCGCGGCCGCAATGCCGATCCACGCTGCAGTGCCCGCAATGCTGCAATGCCCGCATAGCATCCACGGCTCGCTTCGCGAACGTCGTGCAGAGAGGCAGATGGTGTGCGGGAGTGCTGCTACGGTAGCACCGGCGGGTAATAAGCCAATCCCTCAGGATTGAAAATATCCTTGGTGATCTCCCTGGAGGACGGCTTTAAGGAATGCGGCGGATACTCAAGGATTGCGGTTGGCTCTGAACTAGGGGCGCAACCTTGCGCGTCGGGTTCATCCGTGACGTACAGCCAACCGTTTCTGCCGACGACGATGCCTTCGGGGCCGTAGAGTCCCTCTGTTATGGTCCGATATGGCTTACCTTGCCCGGTTCGATATTCTTCGATATCGCACGAATAGAACAGGTTGACCAAGTACAGGGTATCGTGCGCGTCAACGGCGACGCCCACTGGATAAGTTACGCCATCGGTGATCGTCCTTGATGGCGACTTTTGGCCCTCAGCATAGACCTGGACGTTCGGGGCGCTGAACGGCTCGGGATTTGTGACGTAAAGACTATCTGCATGGTCGATGGCAACAGCGGTAGGGTATGTCAGTCCTTTAGTGATGACCAGGTGGGGTTTTGTCGAGCCCTTCAGATACTCGGTAACATTCTCGCCACCGAGGTTTGTCACCCAAAGATTGCCAGACGCATCGATTGCACAGCCTCCCGGCGTGCTGATTCCCTTGGTGATCAATCGCAGCGGCTTAGTTTGCCCAAGAGCGTACTCCGAAATCCAACCGGGGTCGCCTGACGGATCGTTCGGGACGTACAGCATACCATCGCTATCGTCGCAAGGTCGCGAGGCGTCATCGAGCCCCTTTGTAATCGTAGCGATGGGCTTCGGATTGTTTGCGGTCGCATCGAAAACTAACACGGCAGTTGGGTAATCGAGGGCTACATAGAGCAGCGCGCCTGACACTTTGTATGTCGGCGTTACCGGCGAATACACTTGCGGCATCACGCCCTGCACACCGATCGGCGGTTGCGATCCGCCGCACGCTGCGAGAATTGCCACGGCTGCGCAAGCGCTTAACACATAGCGGCTAAAATCCAAGTTCTTCATCTTGNNCGTGAACGCCACGCAGCCCAGCAACGTTTCGGCGTAGTGGTGCTTAGCTCCGCGTAGCAGGCACGTCATGGCGAACCAAGCCGCCTAAGCCTTCGGTGCCTTGCAAAGCAAACACGGCCCGCATTCGCGAACGTCGTGCTGAGGGGCAGATGGCGCGGGGGGAGGCTTAGTGGGCGCGACTGATAGCGGGCTGGAGCGCATAGGAGGCGACGCACTACCTCCTCGAACGGCAGATCGGCAGGCTCAGGACTCTCTTTTTTGCCCATCGCCTGCGATTTCACCACTAGGAGGGGGTCTCGTCACCCTATGGGACTTGCTCGTTAACTACGCGGAGAGATTTTTCTATTGGGGACAAGAGTTTGCTAAGGCTGACGCTCGCTTTGACGAATGGGTTGCCACCGAGGGCGATGCACCCTTTAGTGAAGAGCGCATGGAGTACGTGCGTGACTTCAATCGGGCCTTTCTTCAGGAATCGCAGTGGTTTTGCGCCGCACTTGAACTAAAGAACGCGGAGAAGCATCGCCTGCGTCTTGTGGCCGCTCTCGCTACTGGCGCTCCTCCGCTGACATGGCGAAGATTCAGAGAACTCTTCGACAGATTGCGCGAAGCCATCGGGGACGATCTGGGAGATCGCGTTTTTTACTACGTAAAACCCGAGGATGCAGAGGTTTACAACTTCCCTCCACCGCCTTGGGATTCTGTTGTTATCGCCTTTCCCTCAACTTTTGACGACATTCTCTCTGCCTGGCGATGCCTAGCCTTAGGCCAACCAACCGCGAGCGCATTTCATGCCTTGCGAGTTGCCGAACGTGGCCTCCAGCAGTTAGCCAAGATCACGCGGACAAAACTAGCAAAGATCGCTGACACTGAGAATTGGTTCCGCCTAATCGAGGCAATCGAAATCAAGGTCATTGCAATGCCCGATCTGACTAAGGCAAAGCGCGATCTCAAGGTGTTTCTCCTAGATACGATTTCGACGCTGACGGTCATCAAGGAAGTATGGCGCGATCACGCAATGCACGCTAGAACAACCTATGATGACCCGGAAGCACGCATTATTCTCATCGCCGTGGGCAGAACTATGGGCAAGCTTTCGCTGCGCTTTTACGAAGAAGGCGGAATGAAAGCGCTTCCCCCGGCCTCTCCGCCCGAGCTATTCACCGCCCCTGTTCCTACGCTGCCTCCTCCCCCTTCCCAATGATGGTTGCCGACGGAATACCCGGTTCTTCGGGACAGTAGCACTAGGCTTAGCGTTACCTTTAAAGGCTCCGCCGTTGACGAGGGCCTTATGGACGTTGAGGATTTAGCGCCCGCGCTGCTTTCGATTGCTCGCGTCTGTCAACGGGCCAACGAAGTTTTAAATACGGGTAGCCGACTCGACGTAAAAGTCTCGGCCACCATGAAGCAGGCCACGTTTCACGTTGACCTAAGGCTTGCTATGCAATCGCTAACTCCTCTACTGCCGACGATCATGGACGCTAACCAACTCGCGGAGTGGATTTTTGGCGGTGACCTTTCTGTGCTTGGCGTTTGGCGTCGTTTTCGCGGCTCTGACCCAAATCAATTCCGACCGACACCGACAATAAAGGCGACATAGTTCTTGTGATACCGGGTAACAACACCACCTTAACGTTAAACGCGAATGTTTGGAAGGCTGTTAGCGACCCAGAGGAATAGCACGCCCTGCGTAATATGACGATACCGCTTCATCGTCCCGGGATAGATGCGCTGACCGTGGGCGTCGATGACAAAAACGAAACGGTCTGTAAAGATGATGTTGTCGATTACGTTCTCGAACACTCGTCGCGCGCCCTAACGAACACTCGTCGCGCGCCCTAACGAACACTCGGCACGCGCCCTAACGAACACTCGGCACGCGTCATGAAGTTTCCAGAGCCCCAACGCGCGCGTGCGTATCACGGCTGTCAAGCCCTGGCGTTGGGACTCGGGATCGACTGCCTAGTGTGCGTTCGCGTTTCCGTTCGCCGCGTGACAAGTGTTCGTTTCCCGCTCGCCGCGCGACAAGTGTTCGGTACCAAAAACGCCCATCGTTACAAGTGTTCGGTGCTAGGTCGTTACGAATCGCGCAGATTGAGCCTGTAGCGCTGGCGCCATCGACGTCCTTCCCGTACTGGGGGCTTTGACACTCGTGGTACCTTTCGGTGCGACAAGTGTTCGGTGCCAAGGACGCAAGTCGTGACAAGCGTTCGGTACGATGTGGAGATGACGCCTGGCCAAAGTTGAGGTTGACAGTCATGGTACGCGCGCGCGCGTTGGG